>NZ_CP019605.1:0-322289 GCF_001997295.1 Tessaracoccus flavus | reverse complement strand
CGCCGACGTCCCCCGCGGAGAGCAGATCCGCGTCGAAGCTCCGCCAACCCGACGGCACCGCGGGATCAGGTGCTACCGCGGTTGTACTGGGTGCCGGATTGGGGACGGGTGGCGCACTGGGCGAGACGGCCGTCGTAGCCGGCGCGCTGGTCGACGGTCGCGCCGGGCTCTCATCGGTCTCGGTCGGCTCGGGCACTGCGGGCTCCGGCACGGGCGTGGCTGACGCTCGGCCCGGCGTGGGACTCGACGTCGGAGGGACGGACGGCTGGAAGAGAGATGTGCTGGGTGCAGGCTCGGGAGTGACTGGCTCCGCGCTCGGAGCGGGTGCCACCGCACACCCGGTGAGCACCAACCCGGCCAGCACTGCGGCGGTGCCCGGACGCATCAGTAGTCCTTGGCTGCGCCCGAGTCGTCCATGCAGCGCAGACCCTCCGCGCCGGTCGGGATGCCGTTCAACTCAAGGTCGCGGCAGGGCATCACGTCCTGGAAAGCGACGATGTAGTGCCAGGCACCCTCGGTAATGCCCCAGACGGTCTGCGCAGAGCCGCAGGTGCCCGCCTCGGAGCCGAAGACGAATCCGTCGCGATGCACGGTCTTGACCTCCACCTCGGTCATCGTGCAGCCCGCCTCGTCCTCAACGCCGAGCCGCTGACCCAGGAACGCTCTGAACGACTCGGGTAACAGCGATGCCCCAGCGACTGCTGCGGCGTCCGAGTAGGTCTCGCCGACCGTCGTCCACGGCCCGCCCTGGGGGGTGGGCTGCGGCACGGGGCTCAGCGAGCCCGTCGGGGCCAACTCCCCCGAGGGCTCCACGGTGGAGGGGTCCACCGTTTCGCTCGGGGCGGGGACGGCGCTGGTCGACGGTGCCGCGGCGCTCGAGGGAGCGGGTTCCACGGGCGCACTGGACGGCGCGGCGACGCTGGCGGGGGGCGTCGGGGTCACCTCGGGCCCCGGACTGCAGGCAGCCACCAGTGCTAGAACGGGAAGGACAGCGGCGAGGGTCACAGTGCGCACGCTCGGAGAGTATCAGCCGTCCACGGACACGCCCGTGATTAACATCCATGACATTTCTTGGATATGGTGCTAATGGAAACGCTCAACGGAGATGCGTGATTCCAGGCAGTGTCGCAACGAGGAGACCCATGTCAATCGCCACCGAAGTCCGCCGCAAGTCCAGGACGGATATTCCCGCAACCGGTCAAGAACCCAAGCACGCCAAGCTGCTGGCGTGGCTCGACGAAGTAGTTGAGCTGACGCAGCCCGACGCCATCCACTACTGCGACGGCTCCGACGCCGAGTGGGACCAGCTCGTCGACCATCTGGTCGAGAAGGGCACCGTCGTCCGGCTGAACGACGAGAGGAAGCCCAACTCCATCTACACCCGCACGGATCCAGACGACGTCGCGCGCGTCGAGGACCAGACCTTCATCTGCTCGAACGACGAGCGGAACGCCGGGCCCACCAACAACTGGATGAACCCCGACGAGATGAAGCGCATCATGCGCGGGCTCTACGACGGGTGTATGCGCGGGCGCACGATGTACGTGATGCCGTTCTGCATGGGGCATCTCGACGCGGCCGACCCGAAGTTCGGGGTGGAGGTCTCCGATTCCGCCTACGTCGTCTTGTCGATGCGCATCATGACCCGGATGGGTGCCGAGACCATGGCGCGGATGGAGGAGACCGAGGCCGACTTCGTGCCGTGTCTGCACTCCGTCGGCATGCCGCTGGACGAGGGCCAGGAGGACGTGCCGTGGCCCTGCAGCGAGGAGAAGTACATCGTGCACTTCACCGACGAGCGGATGATCTGGTCGTACGGGTCGGGCTACGGCGGCAACTCGCTGCTCGGGAAGAAGTGCTATGCGCTGCGCATCGCGTCGGTGATGGCGCGCGACGAGGGCTGGCTGGCCGAGCACATGCTCATCCTCAAGCTGACCTCCCCCGAGGGCCGCGCCTACCACGTCGCCGCGGCCTTCCCCTCGGCGTGCGGCAAGACCAACCTGGCGATGCTCGACCCAACCGTCGCCGGGTGGACGGTCGAGACGCTGGGCGACGACATCGCCTGGCTGCGCTTCGGGGAGGACGGCCGTCTCTACGCCACGAACCCCGAGACCGGATTCTTCGGAGTTGCGCCCGGCACCGGCCACGACACCAACCCGAACGCGATGAAGTCGCTCGAGGCGGGCAACTCGATCTTCACCAACGTCGGCCTCACCCCAGACGGCGACGTCTGGTGGGAGGGGATGACCAAGGAGAAGCCGGAGACCCTCACCGACTGGAAGGGTCGCGAATGGCACGGGTCGACCGGCCCGGTCGGTGGCCGTCCCGACGAGAAGGCCGCCCACCCCAACAGCCGCTTCTGCACTCCCATCGAGCAGTGCCCGATCCTGAGCGACGAGTACCACAACCCCGAGGGCGTGCCGCTCGACGCGATCATCTTCGGCGGGCGTCGGGAGAACACGATCCCGCTTGTGACCCAGTCCCGCGACTGGCAGCACGGCGTCTTCATGGGCGCCACCTGCTCGTCGGAGACCACGGCCGCGGCGTCGGGAGCCGTCGGCGTGCTGCGCCGCGACCCGATGGCGATGCTGCCGTTCATCGGCTACCACGTGGCCGACTACATCCAACACTGGATCGATCTCGGCAAGAACGCTGACCCCGAGAAGCTGCCGAAGATCTTCTACGTCAACTGGTTCCGCCGCGACGCCGAGCACCGGTTCATGTGGCCCGGCTTCGGCGAGAACTCGCGCGTGCTGAAGTGGATCGCGGAGCGTGTCGACGGGAAGGTGGACGCCGTGGAGACGCCGATCGGCTACCTGCCCACCGACGACGGGCTCGACGTCGAGGGTCTGGACATCGACCCCGACGACCTCCACGATGTGGTCACGTTCCAGCCGCAGGAGTGGGCCGACGAGGCCCCCCGCATCGGCCGCTGGTTCGATCAGTTCGGCTGGCGCCTGCCGCGGGAGATGGTCGACGAGCTGCGCCGCCTGGAGACGGCGGTGGGTCGACGTCCGAGTCAGGATTTCCGACGCTGACGTGAAGAGCGGGCCCGGGGATCTCTCCCCGGGCCCGCTTTCCAAGTCGTTCGCTATCCGGTGGCGCGGAAGCGGACGATGTTGTTGAACACCCAGCCCTCCTTGACGCTGTGGACCCAACGCCCGTCGGAGGCAAGCGTCGAACCCACATAGCTGGTCCAGATGTAGGAGCGGCACCCGTTCTGACCGGTGGCCGGGGTGTCGCACTCCGTCCTCCACGAACGTCCCTGCGAGGTCCACTCCCCCGGCACGCCCAAGGGGTTGGCCGACCACTGTTCGCGGGTCATCCGCGGCAGGTAGGTGAGGTTGTTGAAGTGCCATCCGGTGACTTGGACGAAGCGCCCGTCGACGCGGTGCACGGTCGTCGACCAGATCTCAGTCCGGCAGCGAGTCGTCTGCGAATACGGTTCGCACTCGGTGTACCACATGCGACCGTTGACGTTGTGGAACCCGGGGGTCGAGTAGACGTCCACGTGGAGGGGCGGCTCCGGGGTGGGTGTGGGGGACGGTGTGGGCGTCGGAGTCGGGGTCGGGCTGGCGTCGACGGAGACCATCTCTTCCCACACCTCGGAGACGACTCCGTTGCTGCCGGTGGCACGCCACTGAACGAGGTAGGAGCCCTCCGCCAACTCGACGGGACCCGAGTAGGTTTCCCATTCGCCTCCCGGGAGCCGGTACTCGACCGTCGTCCCGTCGGCCTGACCGCTGAGCGTGAGCGTTGCCGGGTCACTTTCGGTCGCCTGGGTGATCGTGGCGGTCACCGTGCCTCCGATGTAGATCTCCTGCTCCTGCTCCACAAGCGTGGCCACCTCCGGCGCGCTGAGCGCACGGTCATAGACCCGGAAGTCGTCGACGAGCCCCGTGAAGTAGGGGTCGGCGGCGTACATGGAACGACCGATGTAACCACTGATGAGATCGGTGGGGTCGTCGATGTCGGCGGGGGTGGTCTCGGTGGCGACGGAACCGACCAGGGCGCCGTCGACGTAGTAGGACAGCTGTCCGCCGCCCAACGAGACCGCGACGTGGTGCCATTGATTCGACGACAGGTCGGCTGACGCCGTCGCCCGCTCCTCGGCGCGCCACTCGTTGAGCGTCACGCCGGCCGCTGATCCGCCTGACCAGTGGCTGGCAGCGTGGAACAGGTGGCGGAGTTGCCCCGAGCCGAGGGTGAAGGTCCACGGATCGGTGCTGCCACCTGCCCAGTTGAGGTACGTGGTCACGGTGAGGGCATCGGAGCCGAGCAGGCCCGCAGGCAGCGTGACGTAGTTTCTCGTCGTGCCGCTGAGAGACAGCGCCTCACCGTTGACGCCCGGCACGCGGGGTGCACCGGCGGTGACGGCGCCGTCGTTGTCGTGGCCCGAGACGTCGTCGATGACCGATTCGTCGTCACCCTCGAACTCGTAGCGCAGCACGAGCCCATCGGTGATGTCGGTGGCGACGACGACCGTGACGTCGGCCGACACCGGACCGTCAGCGCCTGCAACGCTCGCCGTCACCGTGGTGGTGCCGACAGTCAGTGCCGTGATGGTGCCGTCGGCCGCCACCCGGGCGATCCTGGGGTCGGCCGAGGTCCAGGTCACCGTGGTGTCCGCCGTGGTGGCGGGCAGGATGGAGACGGACACCGTCCGGGTGTTGCCGGGCTTGACGATGACGCTGGCCGGATCGACGGTGAGCGACTCGGCCTTGACCGGTCCCGTCTGCACGGTGATGGCGGCCGTCGCCCGCAGCCCGGGCGCGATGGGCACGCGACCTTCGACGGTGAACGAGCCCGCTGCGGCGTAGCTGGCGGCGGGGACGGGATCCCACGTCACCGCGGCCATCCCGCTGGAGCCGTCGGCGTACTGGACGGACACGACGCCGGGAAGGATCGGAGCCTGCCCGACCTGCACCGTCTGGGCGAAAGGCTCGATTTCCACGACGGCGGCGTCGGGCTGGTGGTGCTCCAGCACCCTGCTCCACTCCTCCTGGGTGATGGGCAGCACCGTGCCGTGGCGTGGCCGAGACGGCATGTCGTAGCTGTCCGGGATGGTCCATTCGGTGCGGTCACCGTCGAGGTTCGTGGTCTCGAAGGGCACGTAGCCGCGTCCGCCGAACTCGTCGATGAACATGTACCACTTGTCGGCCTCGTTGTCCTTGAAGATCGTGGGCCCTTCACCGGCGTTGATCTGCCCCTGGCCGATGCATTCGTCGATGAAGGTCCAGTCGGTGGAGCGGAGCTCGGTGCTCGACTCTCCGACGATGTACTTGCCGCACGGATTCTCGGCGTTCCTGCCGCGCTCGTCCTTGGTGAAGCGGTAGTAGGTGTCACCCTCCTTGATGACGGTGGAATCGATGACGGAGTAGCCGGGATCTATCCACACCTGGGCGGGGGTGAACGTGTGGAAGTCGCGCGTGGTGGCGTACATCATGCGGTTGTAGGTGTTGCCGGTGTGGTCCGGGTCGTCCTCGGCGTAGAGCTTCGACGCCCAGAAGACGACGTACGCGCCGATGGACTCGTCGTAGAAGGCCTCCGGCGCCCAGGTGTTGCCGGCGGTGTCCGGGGACACCTGCACGAGGCGCTGATCGGTCCAGTTCACGAGGTCTGTCGACTCCCACACCATGATCGACTTGGAGCCGCTGCGCTGGGCGGCGTCCCAGCCTCGCCCGTCGTAGATCCTCAGGTCCGTGGCGATCTGGTAAAACTTGTCGCCCTCGGGGCTGCGGATGATGAAGGGGTCGCGCAGGCCCTCTTCACCCAGGGTGGATGTGAGAACCGGCTGGTTGTCGGCCAGGTCCATGTAGTGGAGCGGATCGTTGCCCTCGGACAGACCGAAGTAGATCTGCTCTCCGTTGGCAGTGCCCTCCCCCACGAAGTAGGTGAAAAGGTACCCCTCGTAGTCCAGCGGTGCCGCAGCAGCGGGCACGGAGATCACGAACTCCTTGGTGGCAGTGGCTCCGTTGACGGTCGCCGTGGCGGTCAGGACGACCGACGCGTCGTCGGCGCCTCGGGTGACCTCGCCGGTGTCGCTGACGACGGCGGGCGCGGAGCTGGACCAGCTGATGGGCGTGTCTTCGGCCCCCGCGATCGTGGGGAGCGTCAGGTTACCGCGGGCATCATCGGCGTTGTGGACGACGATGTCGGCCAGCGCGCGTTGGGCCCTCTCCTGCGCCGAGAGTTGCGGCAGGACCGTCACTGCGAACGCCTTCGTGGCTGACACTCCGTCTCGTCCGACGAGGGTGGCGGTCAGGGAAACGCTGGCAGGCACTTCCGCCGGGGGTGTGACCTCGCCGCTTTCGGAGACCACAGCAGGGTCGGACGACGACCAGCTGATGGAGGCACCGAATTGCCCCTTCTGCGGGAGGGTGAGATCAGAATCGATCTGTGAGGTGTCGCCCAGGTTCAGGGCGGCGACGTCGGCGTCGAGCGAATCCCGCGCGTTGAACGCGTTGATCTCCCCGACCTCGGACGCGGTCAGTGCCCGCGTGTAGAGGCGGAAGTCGCGCAGCCGCCCCTTGAACATCACGTCGTTGATGTAGGCCGAGCGGGCCAGGGCGTTGTAGTTCGTCTCGCCCGCCGGATCGAGGCCGATGTCGCTGGGCAGGAGCGTGGCGTCGGACCTCCGGCCCACCTCCTCCCCGTCGAGGTACAGCACGATCGTGGGGCCGTCGAATGTGAACGTCACGTTGTGCCACTCGGCGCGGGGCAGAGACCCGGCCCGCCGTGCGTCCTGCTCCCGTTCCCAGCGCTGGTCGGAGATGCGGGCCTTCAGGAGGTTGGCCGAGTCGGATGCGAACAGGTAGCCGTGCTGATCGCTCTGCGCCGCTCCGGGGTCGATCCGGTTGCCGAGGTTGTAGAAGAAGTAGTTGGAGTTGGCGCTGAGCGTGGGGTCCACGAGCACCTCCACCGACACCGAAACCGCGGAGAGCCCCGTGATGAGGTCGTCGGGCATCGTGACGTAGTTGGTGCCGGTGAACCGCAGCCCAGCGTCGCCTTCAGCCGCGCCTCCGCCGACGAGCGTGCCGTGGCGGTCGTTTCCGGATGCGTCGGTGACGACGGTGCCGGTGTCCGTTTGGAGCGGGTAGTGCAGCGCCAGGCCGTCGGTCGGCGGTGCGGCCGTGGCCTGCTGGCCGGGCGACACGGCCATGGCCAGCCCTAACGCCGCCGACAGCAGCACGGCGGCCGCCCTGCGCGTTCTCGTGATGGTCATCGGTAGTTCTCCTCGTTGAGTGATCGATGGTCTTGTCTGTGGGGGAAGGCCCCGACCGCCGAGACGGCCGGGGCCTCCGTGTCCGCGAAGTCCGCGGGTCTGATCCGTTACTTCCTGAACCGGACGATGTTGTTGAACACCCATTCCAGGCTGCTGGAGTACGACCAGGTGCCGTCCCCGTTGGCCGTGGCGCTCACCACGTTCGTCCGGATGAACGACCGACAGCCGTTCTGGCCCGTCTGCGGGGTGTCGCACTCGGTGCGCCAGGCCCGACCGTTGGAGGTCCACTCCCCCTCGATGGCCAGGGGGTTGGCCCGCCACTGGTAACGGGTCATCATCGGCAGGTAGGTCAGGTTGTTGAAGTGCCAGCCCGTCTTGCGGAGGTACTTCCCGTTCTCCTGGACTACCACGGTCGCCCAGATGGAGGTACGGCACCGGATGGTCTGTGAGTAAGGCTCGCAGGACGTCATCCACTCGCGTCCGTTGACGACGTGGTAGCCGGGCTTCTCGTACGGGATCTGCAGCGACGGCAGCGGCGGTACGGTCGGCGTCGGGGTCGGCGTCGGCGTCGGGGTCGGCGTCGGCGTGGGGGTCGGCGTCGGTGTCGGCGTCGGCGTGGGGGTCGGCGTCGGGGTGACCTCCTCACCCGTTGAGATGCGGATGAACGTGATGGAGTGAGCGGGGAAGTCGTAACCGAAGCTCCGCTCAGATCCCGCCTGTCCCTGCAGTGACGCCAGGACCTCGGCCCCGGACTTCTCGACCGGCACCGTCCCTTCAGGGTTGGCCTTGGTGTTCATCGCATCGCGCGGGCCGGACATCTCAGTGATTGCCACCTGCGTCACCGGGTCGACGTCCGAGAGGTTGATCTCGGTGCGCGCCACGTTGCCGTAGGGATTGACCACCTTGACGATCAGATCACCGGTGTCGGCGTCCCGCGTCACCACCTGGTACAGCGGCTCGGCGGTCGGCTGGGTGTAGGTCATCTGCAGCTCGTCGTCGAGGTAGAGCTTGATGGTGCGTCCCTGCACCTCCACCTTGACCTGGTAGGTCTGCCCCGTGGTCACGGCCATGTCGGGGGCGGCGAGCACCTCGGACGCACCTCCCCCACTGGCCCGCTGGAGCACGGACCGGGAGTTGTTCCAGCCTCCGATGTTCCACCAGTAGTAGTCGTTCGGGCCACCGGCCGCGAAGCCGATGAGGAATCCCTCAGCCCCGCTGTCCTTGACGGCGTCGAGTTCGAGCGTGTAGTTCGACCAGTCCTTCCCGTACGCGTCGGTGATGATCGCACGCGCGTCGGTCGTCGACGTCGAGGTCTGGCTGTACGCGCCGTCGGTGACGGCCCACGTGCCACGCTCGGCCTGCCACTGGGAGTCGTCCTCGAAGGAGTCCTCGAACAGCACAGAGCCGTCGGTGTTGCTGGTGACCGTGACGTTGTCGTAGGTGGCGGCCGTGTTCCACGTGGAGAGGAAGATGCCCCCGTCCACGTTGCCCTGGGCACTCGGCGGGTTGGTCAACGTGCTCGGCACCACGTGGGTGCCGACGTTGTTCATGAACAGCTTCTGCACGTAGTAGTTGACCGAGCCCCAGGACTCGTCGTTGTCGAACCACATCATGTCCGGCGACCACTGGACCGCCGACTCATTGGCGAACATCGGTGCGTAGCTGGCCAGCTTCACAATGTCCGAGTTGCGCTCGAGATGGGTCATGTAGGCGGCCTCGGCCAGCCCGTTGAAGAACGTGTTGCCACGCGAGGCGTACTCGCCGAGGAACACGGACGGGCCGCTGCGGTCGTAGGAGTCGTAGCGCTGAGTGTTCTCCAGGAACCACTGGGGGTCCATGTAGTAGTGCTCGTCGACCATGTCGACGTCCTGGGCCCGGTTGAAGTCCCAGAGCGTGTCGAACCGCGCGCCGGACGCCGCAGGGCCGGAGTTGGAGATGATCTGGATCTCCGGGTACTCGGCGGCGATCGCGTCGCGGAACTTCGGGAAGTTGGCCTCGAACGTCGTCGTGTTCTCCTCGTTGCCCAGGCCGATCCACTTGAGCTCGAACGGCTCCGGGTGGCCGAGTTCGGCGCGGACCGCGCCCCACTCGGTCGTCTCGTCACCGTTGGCGAACTCGATGAGGTCGAGGGTGTCCTGGACCCACCGGTCGATGAGCTCGGGGTCACGCATCTCCGGGATGGTGCTGCCACACCCGTTGGCGCCGACCGAGACCACGGGCAACGGTTCCGCCCCCAGATCCTCGGCCCACAGGAAGTACTCGAGATAGCCCAGACCGTAGGTCTGGTTGTAACCCCAGAAGTTCTTGTTCGTGGGACGCTCCTCGACGGCGCCGATCGTTTCCTTCCACTGGTAGGTGCGCTGACGGTCGACGAAGCCGGACTCCTCGTAGGTGCGGAAGGTGCCGACGTTCGTCACGCAGCCCCCCGGGAAACGGAGGAACTGCGGATCGAGGTCCTCGACCAACTCGGCGAGGTCCTTGCGAAGCACCGATGGCCCGTTGACTGGGCCGACCCAGGTGTCCTGCGGGAAGAGCGAGACCATGTCGACGTTCACGACGCCGGCCTTCCCCGTCGTCAGAGCCAGTCTGGCCGCGTCGGTGGTGGCGTTGGAGGTCAGAGCGACCTCGTACTGGTGCCACGCGTCATCGCCGGTGACCGCGATGGGCGCGGACGCGTACGTCGTCGTCCCAGCGGGGTCGGTGAGCGCAACCCTGAGGTCCTGGGCGACGGCCGTGCGGACCCAGACCGAGAAGTCGTAGCTCTCGCCCGATTCCAGCGCGATGCCGTTGTTCCAGCTGGTGTTTCGGACGCCGGCGCCGGCCGCCGCCGCGTCGATCTCGAGCCAGTACCGGTTGAGCTTGTGGAGCCACCCGGTGGTCCCGGTCTTCACCGTCGACGTTCCGGAGCCGAGGTCCTGCCAGGCGGTCTTGCCGTTGTAGTTGGCGTTGTCGACGTTGTTGAACTCGAACGAGCGGTTGCGGATGAGTTCGGCGTAGATGCCGCCGTCGGCACCGAAGTTGATGTCCTCGTAGAAGATGCCGTAGAGGGTGTCGCTCATCTCCATGCCGGGGTCTCCGGCGTCGATGTCGAGCGTGTGGTCGCTGAAGGTCATGGGCGAGATCTGGAGGCGGGCGGCGTCAGCCTCCGCCCCCAGGGTGAGCTCTCCCTGGGCGCCGATGGTCGCGTAGCGGGGGGTCGCCTCGCTCGTGCGGATCAGCACCTTGCCGCCGCCAGCGTCCACCAGATGGAGGGTCGCCGGGGTGGCGTCCTCGGCTCCGAGTGTCAGGCGGCCGTCGGTGATCACGACGGGGCGCTCAGAAATGCGGTCGAAGAGCTGGATCGGCCGGTCCTGCGGATGCGAGCCCGTGAGTGCCACGGCCTCCAGCGCGATGGTCTCGCCCGTCTGTGCCTCCATGGTCAACGCGGTACCCGCCTTGTGGAGCACCGTCTCGTCCCCGACCAGGGTGAACGTGCCCGTGGGCACGATCTCCTCGGGCGTGGAGCTCTCGAGCGCGAAGTAGTCGAACGTCACCTCGTGGGAAGGTGCCGCCCCGGCCGCGAAGGCGTAGAGCCCCACCTGCGTCGTCGGGAAGGTGACGTCCATCGTGGACGCAGTCACCCATTGGGTGCCGTCCCAGTAGCTGGCAGTCACGGTGTTTCCGGCGCGCTGCAGCCGCAGCCACTCGCCGGTGGAGTCGGGCCGGGAGACGGTGGTGGACGCGTACGAGGCGTTCGTCTCCACGGCGCTCTCGATGACCCGCGGTCCACCCGCTGCGAAGTCGACGTAGGTCTGGCCGGTGCGCACGTAGTTGTCGTGGTCCTGCCAGGCGATGATGCCCGCGGCGTGGTGGTTGGCGGTGATCGTGGCGTTCAGCCGGGTGTAGGCGGTGAAGTCACCGGCAGGCACGTCGACCATGAAGATGTTCTCGTAGTCGTTGACCGTCTGCCAGGTGTCTCCGCCCAGCGTGTGGACGGTGAGCGATCCCGGGTTCTCGGTCAGCTGGTACTGGGCGGGGGTGTCGCGGACCACGGTCCAGCGATCCCGAGCTCGGCGCCCTCGAACGAGTCGAGCCAGGCGCTCTCGGGGATCGTGGGGCCCCCGTCGGAGACGACTGTGACGGTCACGGAGTCGGTGCCGTTGCCGTCGGCGGTGGTGCCGGTGATGGTGGCGGACCCGGGACCAGCGGCGCGGACGAGGCCGGTCGCGTCGACCGCCGCGACGTCGGGATCGGAGCTGGTCCAGACGACGGCACGACCGGTGGCGTTCAGCGGGGTGACCGACGCGCGCAACTGCTGCGTGCGCCCGACGACGAGCTCGACGGAGGCGGGCTCGACCGACAGGTTCTCGACCGGAACCGCATCCTCCTGGACGGTGACGTCGGCCCTGGCGGTCACCGGCCCGCCGGCGGCGAGGACGCCGGAGACCTGGAAGGTACCGAGCGTGTCCAGCTGAGCTGGATCGACGTCGTCCCACGTGACCGCGACCTGCTGCGTGCTGCCGTCGCCCATGACGGCCGCAACTGCGTCGGGCAGTTGCAGCGCGTCGCCCTTCTGCACCGTGAGCGCCACTGGGGCGGACGAGGCGAGCCAGCGGTCGGGCTGGTAGGCCTCGTACAGAGCCTCGAGTTCGGTCTCGGTGATGCCGATGATGCTGCCGTGGCGCGCCGGCGGGAGGTCCGCGTCGAGGACTGCCGTCCACTCGGCGGCGGGCAGATTGTCGGTCTCGAAGAGCATGTAGCCCTGGCCGCCGTGGTAGGACGGCTGGTCGACGAGGAGGTACCAGTGGTCGGGGTCGTCATTGGAGGGGAACAGTGAGGGCCCCTCGCCCTGCGTGAAGGTGCCTCCCCAGGGGTTCGGCTGTCCCTGTCCCAGGCGCTCCTGGGTCGTGGTCCACGAGGTCGAGCGGAGCTCGTCGGACTCGTCCTGGCGCACGCTCATGTAGCCCTCATCCTTGATGATGCGGTAGTACGTGCCGTCGTACTCGCCGACGCTGGCGTCGATCATGCCGAGCCCTGCGCCCTTGCGCTCGTCCACCCAGACCTGCGGCTCGGTGAAGTGTACGAAGTCGCGGGTGGTGGCGTAGAACATCCGCTGGTAGGTGTCGCGGATGTTGCGTCCGTCCACCTCTGTGGTGGGGTAGATGGCCGAGGCCCAGTAGACGACGTACTCGCCGGCGGCCTCGTCGTAGTAGGCCTCGGGGGCCCAGGAGTTACCCGCGAAGTCGCTGGAGACCTTGACGAGCCGGGGTTCGGACCAGTCGACGAGGTTGTCCGATTCCCAGATGACGAGGTGCTTCGACCCCCGCTGCTGCGCCTGGGCGAAGTTGAACTGGTCGTAGTTGTCGTGCATGTTGAGGTCGGTCCCGATCATCCAGAACCGGTCCCCCTCGGCGCTACGGATGATGAACGGGTCGCGCACTCCCTCCTCGCCGACGGTCGATTCGAGGACGGATTCGCCGTCGTTCAGCACTTCCCAGGACTTGACGCTGTCGCCGTGGCTGGCAGCGAAGTAGATCTCCTCGAAGGTGGTGTCGGTCTCTCCCCTGAAGTACGGGAAGAAGTACGCGGTCTTCTCCTCCGCCACCGGCAGTGGCGTCACGGTCACGACGAGGTCCTCAGCCGCCGTCGCGCCGTCGGTGGTGGCGGTGACGGTCAACGTGACCGTTGCGGCGGGAGCCCCGGCCGGAGGTCGGGTGACGACGCCGTCGGTCGAGATGACGTCCGGAGCATCGCTACTCCACGACAGCGTCGAGCCCTGGTCACCGAGGGTCGGGAGGTGGACGTTACCCCGGATGTCGTCTGCGTTCGTGATCGAGACCGCCGCGACGTCTGCGGCCGCGATCTCCGCTGCGGTGGCGGCCGCAGAGAACTGGGTGGGCGTCACGCCGAAGAGGAGTCCGGCGATGACGAGGACTGTGAGGACGAGCCGTTTGGCGTGCGCCGCTCGATCTAACTGGGGTTGCAGGGCTGTTCTGGATGACACGTGATTGCACCTTCGCCTGTGAAGTTGACTGGGACGGGCGGACGCTTGCCGACGGTGGCAGCGGCCAGGAGTAGCTCGCACACGGAACGTTCATGTGAGCGTTCACATTTCTGATAGTGATCCTAACCCGACAAAACCTTGAGCTACAAGGGGTTGTGCAGGATTACCCCCAAAGGGAGATTGGGGAAGGTGGCCCCGGCTTCACCGCCGGGGCCGCGTCATCGCTCTTGTCGGCGGGAAAGCAGCCGCTGAAGGATGACGAAGATAAGGAGGAGTGCGCCGATGACGATCTTGGTCCACCACGACGAGAGCGTGCCTTCGTAGGTGATGATCGTCTGGATGAGGCCGAGCACCAGGACGCCGATGAAGGAGCCGAGCACGTAGCCGGAGCCCCCGAGAAGCAACGTCCCCCGATGACGACGGCGGCGATGGCGTCGAGTTCCATACCGACGCCGGTGAGCGCGTAGCCCGACCTCGAGAACATGGCGAACAGGACACCGCCCAGACCCGCGCACGTGCCACTGATGACGTAGCCCAGCACCTTGGTCCGGGCCACGGGGAGGCCCATCATGAGGGCCGACTGCTCGCCGCCACCGATCGCGTAGACGGTCCGCCCGAGGCGCGTGTAGTGGAGCACGTAGAAGGCCCCCGCCAGAAGCACCAGCGCGATCAGGACCGCGCCCGTGAGGCGGAATCCCCCGACCCGATCGGCACGTTGATGCCGGCCAGAGCCACGAAGCTCGGGTCGTTGATCGGGATGGATTCGGGAGCGATGACGAAGCAGAGCCCGCGCGCGAGGAACATTCCCGCCAGCGTGGCGATGAACGGTTGGATCTTGAAGTAGTGGATGAACAGGCCGTGCAGCAGCCCGATCGCCGTACCCGTGAGGATCGCCAGCGGGAGGACGATCCAGATGGGGAACCCGTCTCGGAGGAGGGACGCCGTGACGATGGCCCCCAGCGCCAGCACGGCCCCGACGGAGAGGTCGATCCCGCCCATGAGGATGACGAAGGTCATGCCCACCGCGAGCGCGATCAGGAACGAGTTGTTGATCAGCAGATTCGCCATCGTGCGCACGGTGAGGAAGTTGTCGTAACGCATCCCCCCGATGATGAGCATGAGGGCCAACACGACGAAGGTTCCGACGACGGGCAGCTGTGCTGCGGTGACGGGGAACCGGCGATGCGTGCGGGTGGCAGCGGGCGTGGTCGTCGTCGACATCACTCGGCCGCCTTTCCCTGCGCGGCGCGTCGACGCCCCATGGATTCGAGTTTCTCGCGGGCGACCGGCGACTGCAGCAGCGTCACGAGGATGACCACCACCGCCTTGAACAGCGGCGTGATGAGGGGCGAGATCCCGAGCATCGTGACGGTGAGCGTCAGCGTCGTGATGATGAACACCCCGACGGCGGTGCCGCTGAGCGAGAACTTGCCGCCGGCCAGCGAGGTGCCGCCGATGACGACGGCGAGGATCGCGTCGAGCTCGATGAAGAGGCCCGCGTTGTTCGCGTCGGCCGCCATGACGTTGGCCGACAGCAGCAGCCCCGCGATGCCGGCGAAGAGGCCGGCGACGATGTAGACGGTCCAGGTGATCACCCGGGCCCGGACGCCGGCGAGCCGGGCGGCTGCGGGGTTGATGCCGACGGCCTCGATCAGCATGCCGAGCGCGCCCTTGCGGCAGAGCAGCATGACGATGGTGAACATGGCCGCCGCGATCCAGAAGGGCACCGGCAGGCCGAGTACCCAGCCGGAGCCGAGCCACTTGTAGGGTCCGCTGTTGACGGTTGTGATGAAGCCGCCCGTGATGAGCATCGCGATTCCCCGGCCGGCCATCATGAGGATCAGCGTGGCGATGATCGGCTGGATACCGAGGACCGCCACCATGAAGCCATTCCAGGCCCCCAACGCCAGGCAGACGCCTAGCGCGACGGCGACTGCCACCAGCACAGTGAACGGGGAGTCCGGGTTGGCCGAGCTCTGGATGTAGCTGAGCGACAGAGCCCCCGAGATCGCCACGACCGCGCCGACCGACAGGTCGATGCCTCTGGTCGCGATGACTAGGGTCATCCCCAGCGCCACCAGCAGGAGGGGCGAGGAGTTGCGCAGGATGTCGATCGGTGAGCCGAACAGATGGCCGTCGCGGATCGTCACCGCGAGGAACGACGGGCGGTAGATCGTGTTGGCGACCAGCAGCGCCACCAGCGCCATGATCGGCCAGAACAGGTTGTGGGAGAGCAGCCGGGAGCCGACGCTCCGGTCCGTGGACGTGTAGGACGACTTCTGCGGCGGCTCACCCGCGCCGGAGGGCTCCGTGGTGGGAGCCGGGGTGGTGCTGACCTGGCTCACCTCTCCCCTCCCGCGATGTGGTTGACGACGTCGTTCAACTGAAGTTCTCCATCATTGTCGAGTTCGGTGATCTTGCGCCGGTCGCGCATGACGGCGATCCGGTTGCTCAGCCGCAGCACCTCTTCCAGCTCCGCGGAGATGAACACGACCGACATGCCGCGCTCAGCGAGGTCCGCGACGAGCTTCTGGATCTCTGCCTTGGCCCCGACGTCGATGCCGCGGGTGGGCTCGTCGAGAAGGAGCAGCTGGGGCTGGGTGGCCAGCCAGCGGGCGAGCAACACCTTCTGCTGGTTGCCGCCGGAGAGGTTGCGGATGAGTGCGTTCGGGTTGGGGGGTCGGATGCCGAGCGCCTTGATGTAGCGGTCGACGATCTCGTTGGCCTGCTTGTCGGGGAGCTTGCGTAGCCAGCCGCGTTCGGCCTGGATGGCCAGGATGATGTTCTCCTTGACCGTCAGATCTCCGACGATCCCCTCGGCCTTGCGGTCCTCGGACGAGTAGGCGATGTGCGAATCGAGGGCCGCGCGGGGCCCGCCGAAGCGGGACGGCCGCCCCTGCACGCGCAGCTCGCCCGCCGTCGCCGCATCCGCGCCGCAGAGGAGGCGGGCCAGCTCCGTGCGCCCGGATCCGAGCAGACCGGCCACCCCGACGACCTCGCCCTCGTACAGCTCGAGGTCGAACGGCTCGATCGTGCCCTTGCGGCTGAGCCCGATCGCGCTGACGAGGGGTTCCTTCCCCGATTCGGGAAGATTGCGGCCGCTGCCGACGCGCAGATCCCCGAGCGCTTCGAGCGAATGCCCGATCATCTTGGACACCAGTTGATGCTGGCTGAGCTCGCTCGTCAGGTATTCGCCGATGAGTTGGCCGTTGCGCAGAACGGTCAGGCGGTCCGAAATGTCGTAGATCTGGTCGAGGAAGTGGGAGACGAAGAGGATCGCCACCCCCTGGTCACGCAGCGTCCGCATGACCCCGAAGAGCTGCTGGACCTCATCGATGTCGAGTGACGACGTCGGCTCGTCCAGGACGAGGACCTTGCAGTCGATCGCCGTGGCGCGGCAGATGGCCACCAGCTGCTGGATGGCGAGCGAGTGGCTCCCCAGACGTGACGACGGGTCGATGTCGAGCCCCATCCGCTTGAGGTGCCCCTCGGCGGCCCTCCGCGTCGAGCGCCAGTTGATGGCGGGTCCGAGACGGGACTCCTGCCCCAGCATCACGTTCTCCGCGACGGTCAGGTTCTCGCACAGGTTGACCTCCTGGTAGACAGTGCTGACGCCTGCCTGGCGGGCCTGCTCCGGGCTGCTGAACTGCACCTGACGTCCATCGACGACGATCGTCCCTCTGTCGATGCCGTAGATACCGGTCAGCGCCTTGATCAGGGTGGACTTTCCGGCGCCGTTCTCCCCCATGAGGGCATGGACCTCGCCCGGCAGGAGTCGGAAGTCGACGTCCTGCAGTGCCTTCACCCCGGGGAACTCGATCGAGATGCCGGTCATCTCGACGATGGGGGTGCTGGCAGGGGGATGGGCGAGGGCCGATGCCGTCATGTGGTGCTCCTGACTACGCGTTGGTCGCTAGCGGGGTGAGTGGCGCCCGGTGGTGAGATCGGACAGGACGAGTGGATCAGTACTGACGGGTGGGCAGGGCTTCCTTGGCTGCTTCCTGGTCGAACGCGAGGTCCTTGACGACGATACGCTTCTCGACCTCTTCGCCGGCCACAACCTTCTTGGCGAGTTCGGCGAGATCGGGGCCCAGCAGCGGGTTGCACTCGACGATGTAGTTGATCTTGCCGTCGGCCAGCGCCTGCATCCCGTCCTTGACGGCGTCGATGGTGACGATCTTGATGTCCTCACCCGGCACGAGGCCGGCGGCCTCGATGGCCTCGATGGCGCCGAGGCCCATGTCGTCGTTGTGGGCGTAGACGAGATCGATCTTGTCGTGTGCCTGCAGGAAGCCTTCCATGACCGTCTTGCCCTCGGTGCGGGTGAAGTTGCCGGTCTGGGAGGCGATGATCTCGAGGTCGGTGCCCTCGATGGCCTCGGCGAAGCCGGTCTGGCGATCGATGGCCGGGGCGGAGCCGGTGGTGCCCTGCAGCTCGACGATCTTGTAGCCCTGGCCGTCGTACTGCTCCTTCACCCAGTCGCCCGCCATCTTGCCCTCGAGGACGAAGTCGGAGCCGATGAAGGATTCGTAGAGGGTGTCGTCTTCGCTGTCGATGGCGCGGTCGGTCAGGATGACGGGGATGCCCGCATCCTTGGCCTCCTGGAGGACGGCGTCCCAGCCGGTCTCCACCACGGGCGAGAAGGCAATAACGTCGACGCCCTGGGCGATGTAGCCGCGAAGCGCCGTGATCTGGTTTTCCTGCTTCTGCTGAGCGTCGGAGAACTTCAGGTCGAAGCCATTCTCCTTCGTCAGGGTGTCCTGGATGGACTTGGTGTTGGCTGCACGCCAGCCGGACTCGGCGCCCACCTGGGAGAAGCCGAGAACGATGAGCTCGCCGCTGGCGGCGCCACCGGTGGTCTCCTGGCCGGCGGCAGTGGTGGTCGAGGTTGCGCTGGGCGTCGTCGACTCGCCGCCACAGGCGGCCAGAGGGATGAGTGCGCTCGCAGCGAGCGCCCCGAGGATCGTGCGACGGTTGAGGTTCTGCATCTTGTGCTCCTTTGCTGCAGGCGGTGACCCGTGCAACGAGTCTCCCCGGACCTCAGCACCTGCGCCTCGGTCTCCTAACCGGAGAGCCCCCTGGATCACCTAATGTGAACGTTCACATCGTTAAAAAGATTGTATGCCTGCCCGAAGCGCGTCGTCAACTGGCGTGCGCCCGGTCGTTACCATTTCGTTAGCAACCGGCCGCTGGTGTGAGCAGTTCCGGGGCTGCGGCCGGCGATCAGCCGACGCGGCCCAGGATGACCGGAGCCACCTGGGGTGCCTGGTCGGAGTAGTCGACGACTCCCTCCAGCGACTCCATCGCCCGGTCGAAGCGCTCCGGCGTGGCCGTGTGCAGCGTGAAGAGCGGCTGCCCTGCCACGACCCGATCACCCGGCTTCGCGTGCATCTCGACGCCCGCGACCGCCTGGACGGCATCTTCCTTCCGAGCCCGTCCGGCACCGAGCCGCCACGCGGCGACACCCACGCCGAAGGCGTCCATGCGGCTGATGAAACCGTCGCGCTCGGCGTTGACGACATGCTGGTGCTCGGCGACAGGGAGAGCCGCGTCCGGGTCGCCGTCCTGGGCTGCGATCATGCGACGCCACACGTCCATCGCGCGACCGTCCTGGAGGGCGGGCGCTGGGTCGACATCCGGCTTACCGGCCGCCGTAAGCATCTCCCGGGCCAGAGCGACGGTCAGCTCCACGACGTCGGCCGGTCCCCCGCCGGCGAGCACTTCGACGGACTCGCGGACCTCCAGCGCATTTCCGGCGGTCAGGCCGAGCGGCGTGTCCATGTTCGTCAGCAGAGCGACGGTGTTGACCCCGGCGTCCTTCCCGAGCTCGACCATGGTCTCGGCCAGCCGACTGGCGTTGTCGAGATCTTTCATGAACGCGCCGGAGCCGACCTTGACGTCGAGGACCAGCGCGCCGGTGCCCTCCGCGATCTTCTTGCTCATGATCGAGCTCGCGATCAGCGGGATCGCCTCCACGGTGCCGGTGGTGTCGCGCAGGGCGTACAGCTTCTTGTCGGCCGGGGCCAGCCCCGAACCGGCCGCGCAGATGACGGCACCGATGGTGTTGAGTTGCTCGAACATCTCCTCGTTGGTGAGGTCGGCGCGCCAGCCGGGGATGGCTTCAAGCTTGTCGAGCGTGCCCCCCGTGTGCCCCAGCCCGCGGCCCGAGAGCTGTGGCACGGCGACGTCGAACACCGCCACCAGCGGCGCCAGGGGCAGGGTGATCTTGTCGCCGACGCCCCCGGTCGAGTGCTTGTCGGCCGTGGGCCAGCGGAGCTGCGAGAAGTCCATCCGCTCGCCGGACGCGATCATCGCCGCCGTCCAGCGGGCGATCTCGTCGCGTTCCATCCCACGGATGAGGATGGCCATCGCGAGGGCCGACATCTGGTAGTCGGCCACGACGCCGCCCGTGTAGGCGTCGATCACCCAGTCGATCTGTTCGCCCGAGAGCTTGCCCCCGTCGCGCTTGATACGGATGAGGTCGACAACGTCCATGTTCATCCCCCCAAGCGTAATGGGACGGCGTGATATTTGCCGCCCCTGGCGGACCCGGCTCAGTCCGCGGCAGGCTCACCGATCTGGGGACGGGCCCGCTCCTCCTCGATCGGGGCATGTTCCTCGCGGCGGCGGACGGTCCGCCACACCCGATGCACCGCAACGATCGCCGAGACCCAGGCCAGGCCAAGGGCCCAGCCGCCCAGCACGTCGGTGAACCAGTGATGCCCGAGGTAGACCCGCGTGAGCCCCATGGTGATGGCGTAGACCAGGGCCACCGCCACGATGAGCGCCACCACCCACCTGCTGCGGTCCCAGAAATGGCGGATCAGCAGGTAGGCGAGGATGCCGACGATCACGGTGGCGTTGAGCGTATGGCCGCTGGGGAAGCTGAAGGACGACTCGTGCGGCGGGACGGCGAGTTCCAGCGGCGGGCGGGCACGCCCGTAGACGTTCTTGCCGACGACCGTCATGAGCACCGAACCGCCGGTGGCGATCGCCGTCAGCACCACCGGGGTGATGTCCTTCCACCGCCAGGCGAGCGTCGCCACGACGGCGACGGTGACGATCGGCTGCCAGATCGGGCCACCGGTGTTCGAGTACCAGGAGATCAGCCCGGTCGGCCAGGTGTCCCGGCTCGCCACCGCCCAATCGAGAATTCCGCGATCCCACGCCGCCACGCCTTCGCTGTCGGCCACGGATTCGGCCACCTCGCCGAACAGTTGCACGAAGAGCAGCGCGGCTCCCAGCGCGATCGCCAACGCGATCCCCAGCACCAGCCAGGCGCTGCGCTTGGTCTTCGGGGTCATCTGTTCGAGGTCCATGGTCGCCCATCCAACCATGTGCCCCTCGTCAAAGGCGACGACGAGCGTCGGGCGTCGGCTGCGGATTCGAAGTTCGGGGGCGAAGGTGTGACGATGAACCCATGCAGCGCTACCTCTGGCTCGTCGTCCTCGTCGCGGGCGGGCTCCTCGCCTGGTCGTTACGCCAGGAGCCTCTCTCCGCGCTGCTCGCAGTCCTGTTGACCGCCGCGGCGGCCTGGTGGCTCAGCCCGCTGGCCCACGGCACCTCGAGAAAGCACCGAGACGTGATCGATCTCCCCGACGGCGAGCGCCGTGTCATCGTGTACTGGCGACCCGGCTGCATCTTCTGCGAGCGCCTACGCGGCGGCCTCGGCGAGGACGCCAAGCGCGTGCACTGGGTCAACATCTGGCAGGATGCCGAAGCCGCCGAGTTCGTCCGCAGCGTCAACGACGGCAACGAGGTGGTGCCGACCGTCGTCATCGACGGCGTCGCGCACACCAACCCCGATCCCCGCGCCGTCCGCGACGCACTGTCCTCCTGACCCCTGACAAGGACCTTCATGGCACCCTCCCGTGAGTACGCGCGCGCCCGCGTGGCCGTCACCCTCATGTTCCTCCTCAACGGCGTCGGGTGGTCGTCGCTCATCCCGCGCTACCCCGAGCTGAAGAACGGGTTGGGGCTGGACGATCTGTCGTGGGGACTCGTCGTCGGCGTCGGACCCCTTGGTGGCTTGCTGGCCGGTCTCTTCACCGCGCGGTTGATGCGGCGCTTCAACTCCTCGTGGGTGTGGCTGGCCTCGACGCTGGTGGGGCTGTCCATGCTCAACGTCTCCGGCAACGCCGTGCACTGGGCGATGTTCGCCGTCGGCCTCATCACGATGGCCGCGATGGACGCGCTCGCGGACATCGCGATGAACGCACACGGGCTTCGGGTGCAGCGGGGCTACGGCCGCTCCATCCTCAACGGCCTCCACGGCTGGTGGTCGGTGGGGGCGGTCATCGGCGGCTTCCTCGGCTCGACGGCGGCGCAGCTTGGAGTGCCCATCTGGGCGCAGGCGCTCGTGGGGTTCGTCGCCTTCGCGGCCGCTGCGTTCTACGCGCGGAGCCTGGCGCTGCCCGGCCCGGATGCCGAGCCGGTGACCGATCCGACCGCCCCCACCCACGGCCGTGGCATCCCCCGCCGTTGGCTGCCCCGCCTCCTGGCGCTCGGGCTCCTCGGCGCCTCAGCCGGTCTCATCGAGGACTCCGGCGCATCGTGGGGAGGCGTGTACCTGGAGAGCCAGTTCACGGTCGCTCCGTTCGTCATCGGCATGGCGTTCGTGGCGCTGCAGGGATCGCAGATGATCGGCCGCTTCACCGGCGACGCGCTCACCAACCGCATCGGCCCGCGCGCCGCCGTCACCCAGGGCATGCTCATCGCCGCCGTCGGCATGGGTCTCGCAGTCGCCTTCCCCACCCCCGTCACGACGCTCATTGGCTTCGCCTGCGCCGGGTGGGGAATCGCCACGGCCATCCCGGGCGCGATGCATGCGGCCGACGAGCTTCCCGGGATGCTGCACGGCAACGGTCTGACGTTCGTGACGTGGCTGATGCGGGTTGGGTTCTTCGTGGGCCCTCCGCTCATCGGACTGGTCGCCCAGTACGTCAACCTCCGCTGGGCGCTTCTCGTCATCCCCGTTACCGCGGCGCTGGGGCTTCTGCTCAGCCCCGCGCTGACGCCGCCGCGCCATGCGGCATCCCCGGCGGCCGACGGCGGCCGGCCACGCTGACGCGGCGTCTCGCCCGGCCCGGGCAATCGTCAGGATGCGTCGTGGTCGATCTCCAGGAAGGCGACCAGCCTGTCGAGGGCCTCCTCGGCACCGTCGCCCTCCGCGGTGAGCGTCACCACGTCGCCGCAGCGCGCGCCGAGCGTCATCACGCCGAGCATGCTCTTGGCGTCGACGGCACGCTTCCCCTCCTTGTGGATCTTGACTGGCACATCGAGGCGGGCCACCTCCTGGACGAACAGGCTGGCCGGGCGGGCGTGGAGGCCGACGGCGGATGCGACTGTGGCTTCTCGGCTGGGCATAGCTGGGATCCCTCTCTGCGCGGTGTACCGGCGGGGCGCGTCCCCGACGGCTCGTCGACGTCAGCCACCAGCTTCCTGCCCCGTGGGGTGAGCGGGCCTCGCAACTGCTCGACGCCACTAGCGTCCCACGCCAACGCCGCGTGCGGTAGGCCGGGGGGTGGCAGGCTTGGGCCAGACGCGGCGCCTGGCCGCCGCGGAGGAGGAGCAGACCCGATGGGAACCCCCACGCGCTGGTACGACGCCTACGTCTTCGACCTCGACGGCACGATCTTCCTCGGCGACGAACTGCTGCCGGGCGCCGTCGACGTGGTCGCGAAGTTGCGCGCGGAGGGCAAGGCGGTGAAGTTCCTGTCGAACAACGCCACCAACGACCCCGCGATGTATTGCGACAAGTTGCAGCGGATGGGGCTGGCCGTCCCCGTCTCTGACATCGTCAACACCATCGTCACCACGGTCCGCTGGTTGAGCGGGCATCACCCTGACGCGGCGCTGTTCGTGATCGGCGAGGAACCTCTCCAACGCGCTCTGCTCGAGGCGGGATTCAGACTCACCGACGATGCCGGCGAGATCGACATCGTCGTCGCCTCGTACGACCGGGCCTTCGACTACCGGAAGCTGCAGATCGCCTTCGACGCGATTTGGTTCCACGAGCGGGCTTTCCTCATCCAGACCAATCCCGACCGCTTCTGCCCGTATCCCGGCGGTCGGGGCGAGCCGGACTGCGCGGCGATGACGGCGGCGATCGAGGCGGCCACCGGCACCCGCTGCCGCGTGAGTCTGGGCAAGCCGTCGCCACTCATGCTGACCGAAGCGCTCCGCGGGCACGACGTCGACCTCTCGCAGTGCCTGATGGTGGGTGACCGACTGGCCACCGACATCCAGATGGCGCTCGACTGCGGCATGCCGTCGGCGCTGGTGCTGACCGGGGATTCCACGCTCGACGACGTCTCCGCCCGGCCCCACGACCAGCGGCCGACCTACGTCGTCGAGGGGCTGAGCCAGCTGCTCCCCCACTAGCCCGGCAGATGGGGCAGGATTGGCCCCATGACAACGCTGCCAACTCCCCGCATCCCCGACCCGATGGACGCTCCCCCACTGCGCTGGGGGATCCTCGGCACGGGTTGGATCGCCGAACGCTTCATCGACACCCTGCACAAGAACACGCGCCAGCGGCTGGTGGCGGTGGGGTCGCGGACCGAGTCCCGCGGCAAGCGGTTCGCCGACCGATTCGAAGCGGAGCGCGCCTATGGGTCGTACGAGGCGCTGGTCGAGGATGCGGACGTCGACATCGTCTACGTGGCAACGCCACACAGCGAGCACCGCGACAACGCCCTGATGGCGATCGAGGCAGGCAAGCCCGTGCTGGTCGAGAAGGCGTTCGCGCGGACGTTCGCCGAAGCCAACGAGATCGTCGAGGCCGCCGGCGCCGCCGGGGTGGCGCTGATGGAGGCGATGTGGACCCGCTTCCTGCCCCACATGGACGTGGTCCGGCAGCTCCTCGAGGTGGGGGCGCTCGGTGAGATCGAGACCGTCTTCGCCGATCACGGTCAGTGGTTCGAGCAGAACGAGTCCAGCCGGTTGTTCGCCCCGGAACTGGCCGGCGGAGCGATGCTGGACCTCGGCGTCTACCCCGTTTCCTTCGTCAACTTCGTGCTGGGGGCACCCGCCCTGGCGGCGGCCCTCGGGAGCCGCGCGTTCACCGGCGTGGACCGGCAGATCTCAGCAGTGTTGGGCGAGTTCCCGGACCATCCCCACGCCCAGGCGCTGATCTCCACGACGCTGGCCGCCCGCACCCCGACGGTGGCGCACATCTCCGGGGACAAGGCGCGCATCGAGATCCCCGGCCCCTTCTACGGTCCCGGGCAGATCAGCTTCATCACGCGCGACGGCGAGGTGGCGGTCTCGGAGCGTCCGCAGATCGAGGACCACGGAGGTCTCTGCTACGAGGCGGCGCACTTCGCGACGATGGTGGCCGAGGGCCGCACGGAATCCGAGCTGATGCCCCACGACGACACGTTGGCGGTCATGGCGACGATGGACGAACTCGTCGAGGAGGGCCTCGCCTAGGTCGGTTGGAGGAAACGCCAACCCCGAGGTGCACCCGCCAACGGTCAGACGGAAACGCCAACCGAAAAGGCCGTACGCCCACCGACTAGACCAAACGCCAACGAAGAGACCGAAACGCCAAGCGGCAAACCCATCCGCCGGCGAGACTCAGCGGTGCCTGTGATACCTCACAGGCATCGCTGAGTCTCGTCGGCCTCACGGTATTTCAGTTGGCGTTTGTGGCGTCGGTGGGCGTTGATCAGGGATAGCGCACGCGGTGGCGGACCGGGACAGCGGTTGTCTCATGAGCCCTTCGATACGCGACCGTTCGTTCCTCACGGTCGCTACTCAGCTTTCTGGCCGTTCCGGCACCGTGGGTGGGGAAAGTCTTGCGTGGGGCCGCGGCCTGGGTGGATGGTTGCGGTGGAGGGGTTCCGGGATCATCCCGTCGTCTCCCTGGTGCGGGCGAGCCCGCTACTCAGCTTGGGATGGGAGCTGTTTCTTCACGGATCGGGAACCGTGGATTGTTGCTTTGAGCACGCGGGTGAGATTGTTCATCTTTTCCCCTTGTAGCTCCCTCTCGGGGCCCTTCTGGACGGTCATTGATCACGGCCTGTGAAGGGAGGCTGTTATGGATGTTGTTCACCAGCGGTGTGCTGGGATGGATGTGTCGAAGTCCGACGCGAAGGTGTGTGTCCGGGTCCAGGGGCGCGGGTCGCGGCGGACGAGCACTGAGATCACGACGTGGCCTGCTCGGGCTTCGTCGATTCTGGAGCTGGGTCAGTACCTGGTACGGGAGAAGGTCAGCTGTGTGGTGATGGAAGCCACCAGTGATTACTGGAAGCCCTTTTTCTACTTGTTGTCCGAGGCGGGGTTGTCGGTGGTGTTGGCCAACCCCCGGCAGGTGCGTCAGATCCCTGGCCGTAAGACCGATGTCGCTGACGCGGCCTGGTTGGCGGATCTCGCGGCTCACGGGCTGGTGCGGGGATCGTTCGTGCCTGGCCAGGCGCAGCGCGAGATCAAGGATCTGGTGCGTCACCGTACCCAGCTGGTCAGGCTCAGTGGTCAGGAGATCCAACGGTTGGAGAAGCTGCTGGAGTCGGCCTCGATCAAACTGTCGTCGGTGATCTCTGACATCAACGGTGTGTCGGGGCGTCGGATGCTGCAGGCACTGATCGAGGGCGAGCGTGACCCGCAGGTCCTGGCCGGGTTGGGGTGTCGTCTCAAGGCCAGCACTGACGAACTCGCCGAGGCTCTGACGGGTCGGTTCACCGAGCATCACGGGTTCCTGGCCCGGCTGCACCTGCACCTCATCGATGACTACGCCGCTCAGATCAGCGAGCTCGACGCCCGGATCGAGGGCTACTTCACCGACAACGACCCCGCTCCAGAGGGCGCCATGACCTGGGGCAAGGCCCGGGCATTATTGAGCACGATCCCGGGTGTCTCCGACACCACAGCCGAGCAGATCCTGGCCGAGATCGGCATCGACATGAGCGTGTTCGACTCTCCCGGCAAGTTGGCCTCATGGGCGGGCGTCGCTCCAGGACTCAATGAGTCCGCCGGGAAACGTCACTCCTCCACGTGCCGCCCGGGCAACAAACACCTCAAGGGTGCACTCGGGATGGCAGCCCTCAGCGCCGCCAACTCCAAACACACCTTCCTCGCTGCCCGGTTCCGACGACTCACGCGACGCGGTTCACAACGTGCCGTGGTCGCCTTGTCCCGCACCCTGATCACGATCTGCTGGCACATCCTCACCACTGGGGAGCCGTACCACGAACTCGGCGCGGACTACTACGACAAACGGCGCCCCGGAGTAGCCATCCGCAACGCGTTGAACCATCTACGACAAGCAGGCCTCACCATCACCCCCACCCCCGAAGGACTCCTACTCACACAAACCTGACAAGCCCCAACACCGCGCGCCACGGCAACGGTGGTCACTTACTTTCAGGTGAGGGAGACGTGATGAGCGCGCTCGTCCCAACGCCCCGAGTGGTGCCATTCAGCGACATGTACGACCACTATGGTCGCGCGTGTCACCAAACTGACCCCTTCAGAGTGGGCAAGGACCGGAAGCCCACCTTCAGGTGGGGGGAAGGTGATGAGCGCCGCGCGTCCCACGGGTCGCTACCCGGGGGACGTGGAGCTGGACGCTAGTCAGTCGTCGAGGATGAACTCCGGGTAGACCGGCTGCCACATGCGGTCGAAGACGTCCTGGACCGGGTCTTTCAGGACCACGTCGGCGACGCCTTCCTCGGCCGCGGCTTGGGCGACGGCGATGGCGACGGTCGCCGACACCCGCCTCAGGTCGTTGATCCGGGGCAGCAACGGCGTGCCGGGCGTGCTCATCTGGACCATCGACGCCACCGCCTCCGCCGCGGCGACGATCATCTTGTCGGTCACGCGACGTGCACGGCAGGCCGCCACACCCAGGCCGATCCCGGGGAACACCAGCGCGTTGTTGGCCTGTGCGATCTCAAACTCGACGTCGCCGCGTGGGACCGGGTCGAAGGGCGATCCAGTGGCGATGAGGGCCCTGCCGTCGGTCCACTCGAGGATGTCGGCCGGCGTCGCCTCGACCAGCGGGGTGGGGTTGGACAGCGGCATGATGATCGGCTGGTCCACGTGCGCGGCCATCTCGCGGACGATCTTCTCGCTGAACGTGCCCGGCTGCCCGCTCGTCCCGATGAGGATCGTCGGTTTGATGTGGGAGACCACCTCGGCCAGCGAGATGCGGCGCTGGTTGTCGACCTCCCAGTCCGCCACCTCGAGCGAGTCCCTCGCGTAGGGCTCCTGGAAGTCGCGGACGTTGGCCGAGGCGTCGGTGATGAGCCCGCGGCTGTTGAGGCACCAGAAACGGTCGGTCGCCTCGTCGGGGTCCAGCCCTTCGCCGGCCATGACCTCCCGCAGGAGGTCCGCGATGCCGATCCCCGCGGTGCCGGCCCCGTAGACGACGACGCGCTGATCGCGCAGCCGTTCACCCTTGGCCCGCACCGCTGCGGTCGCAGCCGCCCCGACGACGGCGGCCGTCCCTTGGACGTCGTCGTTGAAGGTGCACACCTCGTCGCGGTAGCGGTCCAGGATCTTGTGGGCGTTGGCGGCGCCGAAGTCCTCCCAGTGGATCATCGCGTGGGGGAAGACCTTCTGCGCCGCGGTCACGAAAGCGTCGACGAAGTCGTCGTACGCCTTCCCGCGGACCCGGGCATGCCGGACTCCCGGGTACAGGTCGTCGTTGAGGAGGCCGAGGTTGTTGGTGCCGACGTCGAGGCACACGGAGATCATCCGGTTGGGGTCCACCCCGCCCGCGGCCGTGTAAAGGCTCTTCTTCCCGAGGCAGATCTGGATGCCGCCGACGCCCTGGTCGCCGATCCCCAGGATGCCCTCGGAGTCGGTGACGATGATGATGTCGATGTCGTCGGCGTGACGTCCCTTCGCCAGGAGCGCCTCCTCGATGTCCTCAGGTGTGTCGATCGAGAGGAACACCCCCTCGACGCGGGTGAGCTGGCGGCTGAACTGCTCGATGGCGATGCCGATCGTCGGGGTGTAGACGATCGGCATCATCTCCTCGATGTGCTCCGACAGCAGCCGGAAGAACAGGACAGTGTTGCGGTCGCGCAGCGAGGCGAGGCGGCGGAACTTCGCCATCGGCGCGCGCGCCTCGAGGAACTGCTGGTAGGCGCGGTGCACCTGCGCGTCGATGGGCGTGACGCCGCTCGGCAGCAGCCCGACAAGCCCGAGCCGTTTGCGCTCCTCAGTCGTGAACGCGGTGCCTCGGTTGAGTCTGGGTATGTGGAGGATGTCCTCACCACGGATGTTGACCTTGATCCGCGACCCGTGATTGCCGGGCAGCACTTCGTAACGACGGCGTTGTTCTCCCACGCCCCAAACCTACCGCCTGGGGGCCATGCGCCGACGGCGTTGCTCACCGATCATTCGTTGCCGTGGCCGGGCCGTGCGCCCGTCAGCGCAGGAACAGCGCCTTGAGCCGTCGGGTGGCCACCGTGACGCCGACGAGGATCATCGCCGAGAAGTAGGCGATGTGCACCCAGAGGGTGGGCTGGATGAGACCGGTGGTGAACTGGCGGATCATGTCGACGGCGTGCCAGAGCGGCATGGCCATCACGATCCACTGCACCCAGTCGGGGTACACGGAGATGGGGAAGAACGTGGCCGACAGCAGGAACATCGGCAGCATCACGAAGTAGACCATGTCGGCGTGCTGCCAGACCTTCATGTAGCTGGTGGCCGCCAGCCCGATGGAGGCGAACCCGAAGGCGACGAGCAGCGCGGCAGGGATCGCGAGAACGGCGGTCCAGGAGAGGTTCAGCCCGAGCAGCGTCGTCACGACGAGGAAGCCCGATGCGTACAGCAGCCCCCTGAACAGCGCTAGGAGGATCTCCCGAGCGCCACGTCCATGGGGCCCAGCGAGGTGGAGAGCATCTGGTCGTAAAGCTTGGCGTACCTCATCTTGAAGAACACGTTGTACGTCGTGTCGTACATCGCCCCGTTCATCGCGGACACGGCCATGAGGGCGGGCGCGATGTAGGCCGCGTACGGCACCTCCCGGCCGTAGAACTCGACCGTCCCGATGAGGGCGCCTAGCCCCAGCCCCATGGACAGGAGGTAGAAGACCGGCTCGAAGAATCCGGTCAGGACGATGACCCAGTTGTTGCGCGCGATGACCCGGAGCCCCCGGGCGACGACCGAGCGCACGTTGCCGGCGTAGAGGCCGCGCAGGACGGCGGGTACCCGGGGCACCGGCGCGCCGACGGGGGCGGTCACGAGTCCAACCTCCGCCGAAACGTCCGGGTCGACAGGGCCGCCGCCACGAGCGCGACCAGTACGAGGAAGCCGACGTGCACCGCTGCCATTACCGCGCTCAACGGTGCACCGTAGAGCGCGGCGCGGCCCAGCTCCGCAGCGTGCCAGAGCGGTGAGATCCAGCCGATGGGTTGGAGGTAGCCCGGCAGCGTGTCGAGCGGGAAGTAGGTGCCGGAGAACAGCGTGAGCGGCACGATGACGAACCGTTCAACGAAGCTCAGCTGGCCCCTGTCGTCCTTCTGCGTCGCCACCCAGGCCATGACCGCGAACCCGACGGCGATGGACAGCAGGATGCCGATCGGGAAGAGCAGCAGCACCCCGAGCGGCCGCCCGATCCCGAAGATCAGCAGGGCCACCAGGTAGAAGCCCAGCATGATCGAGACGCGCACGAGCACCGAGGCCTGGTAACCGACCGCCATCTGCCCGGGCGTGACGGGGGTCAGCCGCATCGCGGTGAACGTGTTGGACCACTTGAAGCCCCCGAACACCCCGAAGGTGTTCTCCTGCGCGGAGACCTGCATGACCGTCGCCATCACCAACGCGGGAGCGACGAAGGTGAGGTATGGCACGCCCTCGATGCCCCGCCCCTGGTCGACGAGCACGCCCAGGCCGTAGCCGAGCCCGAGCAGGTAGAGGAACGGTGAGCCGATGCCGGTGATGAGCATCGTCGGGTAGTAGTAGCGGATGAGCTTGGCGCGGTGCTCCACCAGCGACCACCAGCCCCAGCGGGCCGAGACGCGGTGGTCCGCACTGAGGCCCGAATCGATGACGCCGGTGCTCATTCCACCAGGCTCCGGCCGGTGAGGCGGAGGAAGACGTCCTCCAGCGACGAGCGGCGCACCAGCGACGTGAGCGGCTCGAAGCCCCGCTCGAGCACCTCCTGCAGCGCGTGTTCGCCGTTGTCGGCGTAGACGAGGATCCGGTCGGGCAACACCTCACGGCGCACGCCCACGCCGTCGAGCCCTCCGGCCGCGGCTGCGTTGCGGGCCGATCCGAACCGCACCTCCAGCACCTCGCGCGTGGAGTACTGACGGATGAGCGACGACGGGCTGCCCTCGGCGACGATGACCCCCTTGTCGATCACCACGAGCCGGTCGCACAGCTGCTCGGCCTCGTCCATGAAGTGGGTGGTGACCACCAGCGTGACGCCCTCCTCCTTGAGGCGGAACAGGCGGTCCCACAGCACGTGCCGGGCCTGCGGGTCGAGGCCGGTGGTGGGTTCGTCGAGCAGCATCACCTTGGGGTTGTTGACGAGGCCGCGGGCGATCGTGAGCCGGCGCTTCATGCCTCCGGAGAGGTCACTGACGCGCGAGAGCCGCTTCTCGCGCAGCTGGGCGAAGTCCAGCAGTTCCTCGCTGCGCTGCTTCACGTAGCTCCGCGGCAGCCCGAAGTACCGGCCGTACACGATGAGGTTGTCGATGACGCGCAGCTCCTCGTCGAGGAGGTCGCCCTGGGGGACGATGCCGAGCTGGGCGCGAATCTCGGGGCCGTGGTCGGCGGTATCGAGCCCGAGCACGGTGAGTTCCCCCGAGGTGCGCGTCGAGGTGGCCGCGATCATGCGCATGGTCGTCGACTTGCCGGCCCCGTTGGGGCCGAGGAAGCCGAACGACTCTCCTGGGGCGATGTCGAAGTCGATGCCGTCGACGGCGGTGAAGTCTCCGTAGCGCTTGGTCAGCGCCCGGGCGGAGATGACGGGATGTGGCACGCCCCCACGATAGGGCCTGGAGCCGACAGCCTCAGACTGGCGCGGTGGACGAGAGCAGCCACTCGTGGAAGCGCCGATCCTCGGCGAGTTCCGGGTGGAAGGCACACGCCGTCACGCTGCCCTGCCGCACGGCCACCGGCTCGCCTGCACGCGTGGCCAGCACCACCACCCCCGGGCCGACGGACTCGATCCGCGGGGCCCTGATGAACACGCCGCTGAAAGTGGTGCGGTTTGCAGCAGTGACCGGAACGACGCCGGAGGCCAGTTGGCTGCCGTAGGCGTTTCGGCGCACCCGCACGTCCAGCCCTCCCACCGTCTCGAGTCCCTCGAGCGCCCCGGGATCGGCGACGTCGTCGGCGAGGAGGATCAGCCCGGCGCAGGTGCCCAGCACAGGCAGCCCCCGGTCGAGCGCCGCCCTGATCGCAGGGAACAGCCCCGTGCCCCGTGCCAGCCGCGCCATGACCGTCGACTCCCCGCCGGGGAGGATCAATCCGTCCAGCCCGGCCAGGTCCCCCGGGGTGCGGACGAAGCGGGCTCGACCCCCCACCTCCTGGACGGCGCGTGCGTGCTCGCGGACGGCGCCCTGGAGCGCGACGACGCCGACCGTCACCATCCGCGCTCGGCGAGCCGGTGCGGCGCGGGGACGTCGGCCACGTTGATGCCGACCATCGCCTCGCCCAGACCGCGGGAGACCTCGGCGATGCGTGCCGCGTCGTCGAAGTGCGTCGTCGCCTGGACGATGGCCCGCGCCCTGGCGGCGGGGTCGCCGGACTTGAAGATGCCCGACCCGACGAACACGCCGTCGGCGCCCAGCTGCATCATCATCGCCGCGTCGGCGGGAGTGGCTACGCCGCCCGCCACGAACAAGACGACCGGCAGCTTCCCGTCGCGCGCCACCCGACGCACCAACTCGTAGGGAGCCTGAAGATCCTTCGCCGCGACGAAGAGCTCGTCGTCAGTCTTGGCTGCCAGCGCCCTGATCTCGCCGCGGATTGTGCGGAGGTGGCGGGTGGCCTCCGAGACGTCGCCGGTGCCGGCCTCGCCCTTGCTGCGGATCATGGACGCGCCCTCGGTGATCCGGCGCAGCGCCTCGCCGAGGTTGGTGGCGCCGCAGACAAACGGGACGCGGAACCTGGTCTTGTCGATGTGGTTGACGTAGTCGGCCGGCGACAGGACCTCGGACTCGTCGATGTAGTCGACGCCGAGGGCTTCGAGCACCTGGGCCTCCACGAAGTGCCCGATGCGCGCCTTCGCCATGACGGGGATGGACACGGCCCCGATGATGCCCGCGATGAGGTCGGGGTCGCTCATGCGGGCCACCCCGCCCTGGGCTCGAATGTCGGCGGGCACTCGCTCCAGCGCCATGACGGCCACGGCACCTGCCTCCTCGGCGATCCTGGCCTGCTCGGGCGTCACCACGTCCATGATGACGCCGCCCTTGAGCATCTCGGCGAGGCCGGTGTTGACGAGGGAACGGTCCTGGGGGGTATCGATGATCTGAGTCACCCGACGATCGTCCCGCGCTCATCTGGATTGGTACAGGTCCAGATGAACTACGCTTCAATAGTCCAGATGGAGGTGTGACGTGACGCTGGAGAGCTTCCGTTCGTTCTCGGCCGATCGGGCTCCGGGTTCCGCCCCGCTCCCCGTCCAGATCGCCGCGGAGGTGCGCCGCCTCATCACGACCGGAGCCCTGCGGCCCGGTGACGCGATACCGTCGAGCCGCGCCGTCGCCGGAGATCTGGGGGTCTCGCGCGGCTCCGTCACCGCCGCGTACGACCAGCTCACCGCCGAGGGGTATCTCGTTGCACGGCCCCGGTCAGCGACGAGGATCAGTTCGGACCTGACGCTGTTGACGCAGCCGCCCAGGCCGGGCCCGCCCCCCTCCAGCCCGCGCACCACCCTCCCCACGATCAGCTTTCTTCCGGGCCACGAGCCGACGGGTCCGCTGGCCGACGATCCGACGTGGCGGGCGTCGTGGCGCGACGCCGTCCGCCGCACCCCGACCCTCGACCCTCTCGGCGAGCCCGCCTTACGGCAGGCGATCGCCCAGCACCTGCGGCTGTCGCGGGCGATGGTCGTCGACCCGGGCTCCATTGCTGTCACGAGCGGGGCGCGGGCGGGTCTCGGGTTGTTGCTGAATGTCGTCGGGAGTTCGGTTCCTGCTGACCCCAGGTCGCGGCTCCCGCGGGTGGCCGTCGAGAGTCCTGGCTTTCCCGGTTTGCGACGGCTTCTCACCCAGGTAGGCGTCGACGTCGTGCCGGTTCCGGTGGGGGCGGATGGATTCCATCGCGCGTCGCTGAACGATGCCCACTCGGCGAGGCCGGTCGATCTCGTGCTGGTCACCCCGAACCACCAGTACCCGCTCGGTGGGGCGTTGCCGGCGCGAGCCCGGCAGGAGCTCATCGCCTGGGCACGCGCCAACGCTTCCCTCCTGGTGGAGGACGACTACGACGCCGAGTACCGGCACCTCGGCCCCCCGCTACCTCCGCTCTGGCAACTCGACCCCGACGTCGTGGCGCACCTCGGCACGTTCTCGTCGGTCCTCAGCCCTGCTGTCGCGACGGGCTACCTCGTCGTCCCGGAGCGCCTGCGCCCGGCGGTGGTGGCCGCGAAGGCGGCGCTCGGTGCCACCGTCTCCCCCCTGGCGCAGCTGGCCTTGGCGCGCTACCTCGACGAAGGCGGCCTCCGGAAACGGTTGGGGCGGGCGCGACGACGGCTGGCTGCCGCCCGTGCCGAGGCCGCAGCTCTGCTTCCGGAGCTCGGCGAGCACGGGCAGGTGCAGGACACGGGACACCTGCTGGTGATCGAGACTCCGCCGCTGGTCGCTGCGCGGTGGCGCGAGGCGGCGGCGGCGAAGGGACTCCTCGTCGGCGACCTCGCCGACGGCTGGGCGGGGGGCTCGCCGCGCGCGGGCATCGTCGTCGACTACGGCGGACACGAGCCGGCCCGCGTCCGTCGCGCCCTGCGTCTCCTCGCGACCGCCGCCCCACGTACCCCCTGAGCACCGGCCCGACGCCAACCGGGAGCACAGAACGCCAACCGAGAGAACCTGACGCCAACCGACAGTGCCGAACGCCAACCGACAGTGCCGAACGCCAACCGATATTCCGTATCGCCCCCGAGACTCAGCGACGCCCGTGAAATATCGAAGGCGTCGCTGAGTCTCGTCGGCGAATGGGCTTGTCGGTTGGCATTTGCCTCTACCGGTTGGCGTTTCCCTCTACCGGTTGGCGTCTTGGCGATTGCGTTGGCGTTCGCGCTTCTCGGTTGGCGTTCAGGAACGACGAGCGTTGGCGCCGGTCGGTCGGTACACCTGCACGACGGTCGGGCGGGGGGCCGCGACCTTGTCGCCCACCTGGACGGGACCGTCGGCGGGGAGGAAGTCCGGGAAGTACGACGTGTGCGCACCCCAGCGTCCGTCCTCACCGGGATGCTGCACCGCCACGAAGACCGAGTTGTCACGGTCATGGATGACCGGACCACACGTCTCAGCGTCCCGCGGGACGGCGAGGAACTGCTGCACGCGTCCCCGGTCCGGGCCGTCCAACGTCACCTTGTGGGGCGCGTCCGCCAGACCGATGGTGCCGGGCTGACCGTCGGTGGAGATCCAGAGGTTGCCCTCCGAGTCAAAGGCCGCGACGAGGACGTCCTCCTGGCCGAGCGGCTGATCGGGGCGGGCGTCGTCACCGAGTTCCATCTCTGGCCGGGTGCCTACCACGGTTCGGAGTGGATGGCCCCCGAGGCGGAACTGTCCCAGCGGATCATCGGGACAAGGCTGGCGGCGCTTCGTCGCGCGCTGTCGGTCTAATCAGGCGCTGGTCGACGCTCAGGCGCTGGGCTCGGGCTCGAACATCGAGCGCCGTCCCTCGAACGCCCGGCCGAGCGTGACCTGATCGGCGTACTCGAGGTCGCCGCCGACCGGCAGGCCGCTTGCCGGGCGGGTGACCCGGACTCCGAAATCGCGCAACATGCGGCTGAGGTAGGAGGCCGTCGCCTCACCCTGGGTGTCGGGGTCGGTCGCGAGGATGACCTCGACGATCTCCCCGTCCGCGAGCCGCTGGAACAGCTCCCGCGTGTGCAGGTCGGACGGACCGCGGCCGTCGATCGGGGAGATGGACCCGCCGAGCACATGGTAGAGGCCGCGGAACTCGTTGGTCCGCTCGATCGCGACGACGTCCTTGGACTCCTCCACCACACACAGCTGGGTGCGGTCGCGGCGGGGGTCACGGCAGACCCGGCAGCGCGCCTCCTGCGAAATGTTGAAGCACACCTCGCAGAAACGAGAGGTCTCCTTTACCCGCCGGAGGGTGTCCGCCAGCGTGTAGACGTCCTCCTCCGGCGCGTCGAGGAGGTAGAACGCGATGCGTTGGGCCCCACGCGGGCCGATGCCGGGGAGCCGGCTCAGCTCGTCGATGAGGTCCTGGATCGGGCCTTCGTACAACTCAGGAACCGAGCCCGGGCATCGGCGGCATCGCGGGCATGGCTTCGGCCGCGGCGGAGTCGACCTGGGACTTGGCCGAGCGGTAGGCGGCGATGATGAGCGCCGCGAGCGTCTCGGGATCGTCCGGATCCATCGCGTCCGGCTGGATCGTGAGGGACTCGATGTCTCCCTTGCCGTTGAGTTCGACCGATACCAGCTCCCCGCCCGCGGTGGCCGTGAACGTCTTGGACGCCAACTCCTCCTGCGCGCGCTCCAGGTCGGCCTGCAACTGTTGGGCCTGCTGCATCAGCGAGTTGATATCGAAGTCACCAAACATACTTTTCGCTCCTGGGATGGGTGGTATCGCAAGCATAGGCGCTCGCGCCGACAACGCCCGTCGCTCCGCCGGGCCGACGGGTTTCTACTGACCGCTCTGGGCCCCGAGGTCGCGCACGGAGATCACCTCGGCGCCGAACGCGCTGGTCAGCAGTTCCTCGGCGTTGTGCGTGGGGTCCAGCACCTGGTCGTCGGCCGAGATGGCGGTGTCCTCCGGCGGTTCCTCTCTCGCGGGAGGTTCCGGCTGACGGGCGGGCTCGGGACGCTGCCGGGGCGCCTCCTGGGGCTCGCGGCGCTCGGGTGGCTCGGGGGCCTCGACCGGCGGTCGTTCGGCGCTCGGTGCCGCGGGGCGGCGCTCAGGGTGGTCCGCGTCGCTCACGACTGCCTGGATGCGCAGCTCGACGCCGATCGTCTCGATGATCGCGTCGGCCAGGACGTCCTGGCTGCCGCCGCTGGTGAAGTTGTCGCGCGGACCGACGGCGCTGAACCCGAGCATGAGCGCGCCGTCGCTGACGTCGAGCACCTGCGCGTGCTGGCTGAGCAGCATGTAGGTGAACCGGCGACGGGTCTTGACCTCTTCGAGCACGTTCGGCCAGACGCGGCGAAGCTCCGCGGCCGTGAGCTCCACGCGGCCGGTGGCGGCGGGCTTGGCGGGGGCAGGCGGTGACGCGGGGGCCGGCTCCTCGACGGGGGCGGGCCGTCGCGGATCCTTGGCGGGAGCGGGTTGCCTGACGGAGGGCGGCGACGACGGCTGCCCTGGGCTGGCGGGCCCGTCCTCGGCCGATCGCTGGGTGGAGACGGTCTCGGGCTCCTGAGCGGGGGCGGCGGCCGCGTCCCGCTGGCGGGGCGGCTCCCCTGCCGGACGTCGGCCCTGGGGCGCCGCCGCCTGCTGGGCAGCGGGTCGCTCCCGGACCGGACGGGTGGGTTCGGCCACGTCCTCCCAGTCCGCGACCGGGTCGGCCTCCCCCTTGCCGATCATGCCGACCCGGCGCTCGAGTCGGTCCATGCGGGCATGCAGGCCGCGCTCGTCGGTATCCGCGCCGGGGAGCAGCACCCGGGCGCACATCAACTCGAGGTGGAGCCGCGGCGCGGTGGTGCCTCGCATCTCGGTGAGGCCGGTGGCGATGACCTCGGCTGCGCGCGTGAGCTCGCCCGCCCCCATTCCTGCGGCCTGGGTCTGCAGGCGCTGGGCCTGGTCCCCCGACACCTCGAGGAGGCCGTTGGTGGCCGCCTCGGGCACTGCGGCGAGGATGATGAGGTCGCGCAGCCGACGCAGCAGGTCCTCCGCGAAGCGCCTGGGGTCCTGGCCGACCTCGATCACCTTGTCGATGGTGTGGAACACGCCCGCGGAGTCCCCGGCCGCGAAGGCGTCCATGATCTCGTCGAGCAGGGCGTCCGGGGTGTAGCCGAGCAGGGCGGCGGCCTGGGCGTAGCTGACGCCGTCCTCGCTGGCGCCGCCGAGCAACTGGTCGAGCACCGAGAGGGAGTCACGAACCGAGCCCGCCCCGGCCCGGACAACGAGCGGTAGCGCGGCGTGGTCCACCTCGACGCCCTCGGACTCGCAGATCTCGGCCAGGTAGTCTCCGAGCACGCGGGGCGGGACCAGCCGGAACGGGTAGTGGTGGGTACGCGAGCGGATGGTGCCGATGACCTTCTCCGGCTCGGTCGTGGCGAAGATGAACTTCGCGTGCGGCGGCGGCTCCTCGACGAGCTTGAGCAGCGCGTTGAAACCGGCGGGCGTCACCATGTGCGCCTCGTCGACGATGTAGATCTTGTAGCGGCTGGCCACCGGCGCGAAGTAGGCGCGCTCGCGCAGGTCGCGGGCGTCGTCGACACCGCCGTGGGAGGCGGCGTCGATCTCGATCACGTCGATGGAGCCGGGCCCGCCGCGGGCGAGGTCCTGGCACGACCGGCACTGGCCACAGGGGGTGTCGGTGGGTCCCTGCTCGCAGTTGAGGCAGCGCGCGAGGATGCGGGCCGACGTCGTCTTGCCACAGCCGCGCGGCCCGGAGAAGAGGTATGCGTGGTTGACGCGGTTGTTGGCCAGGGCGCGCTGCAGCGGCACCGTCACGTGCTCCTGGCCGATGACGTCGGCGAAGGTGTCGGGGCGGTAGCGCCGGTAGAGCGCGAGCGGAGCGTCCTGCTGCACTTTGCGGGGCGAGTTGTCGATGCGCGACGGCGGGACGAACGAGACCTCGTCGGCCGCTTCCGGCACAACCTCCGCCTCCTCCGCGTCTGCGAAGAGACTGGGCCCATCCTGGACGGGCACCGGGTCGGGCTCGGGCACGTCGAGATCGTCAAAGAGCCCGGGCCCCTCCATCGGCTCGAACCCCGGCTGATCGGCGGCGTAGCCCTCATCGGGGATCGGGCCGTAGTCGTCCTCGTCGTACTCGTCGTCCACGGCCCCACCCTATTCCAGCGTCCAGACAATCCGGTAAGCCCACCAGAGATCCTCGCCCCCGGCGGGTCCGGGCAAGAAAAAGGGCCCCTCGCGCACCCGGAAGAGCTCACTTACCCTTGCTGCCTTCCGACCCTGGGGGAGTTGGGCGAGATACCGCCGCGCGAGGAACCGACGCCAACTCTACCCCATTCCCGGAGCGCCCCTATTCGTGGCTCAGTGCCCCCGGGGGCTCGGGGGTGGGAGTGGAGCGTCAGCTCGGGTTAGGCTCTGCGCCGTGGTCATGAGTTCCGATCCAGTGCTCGCCGAGGTGTGGCGCGGCGAATTCCTCGAAGGTCTGCATCACGGCGCGCTCGCCGTCACCGGCCCGTCCGGCGAGACTCGCTTCTCCTTCGGCGACGTCGGGAGCCCCATGCTTCCCCGCTCCGCCGTCAAGCCGTTCCAGGCGATCGCCATGCTCCGCCACGGCCTCGACCTCGAGGGCGCAGAGCTGGCGCTGGCCGCCGCGTCCCACTCCGGCGAACCGTTCCACCTCGAGGCGGTGCTCCGCATCCTCGATGGCGCAGGTCTGGATGTGCGGGCCCTGGGCAACACCGCCGGCCTCCCCATCGACGGCCGCGCCGAGTCGGACTGGCTCGCCGCCGGGCGGCATGAGGAGAGGCTCGCGCACAACTGCTCCGGCAAGCACGCCGCGATGCTGCTCACCTGCGTCCGTGCGGGGTGGCCGACCGAGGGCTACCTCGACCCCGACCACCCACTCCAGCGTGCCGCCCGCGAGGCGATCGCCGAGTTCACCGGGGAGGCGCCGGCCGCGCCCCTCGTCGACGGCTGCGGAGCGCCCGCGTTCGTGGCCAGCCTGGCTGGGCTCGCCCGAGCCTTCGGGACCTTGGCGAGCGCGTCCGATGGACCTGCCCGCCTTGTGGCCGACGCCTACCGCGCCCACCCCGAGTACGCCTCGGGCTCGCGCCGCTACGAGGCGGTGCTCCACCGGGAGGTGCCGGGCCTGGTGTGCAAGCAGGGCGCCGAGGGTGTGCTGGCGATCGGGCTGGCCGACGGCACGGGCATCGCGATCAAGGTGAACGACGGCCACGACCGCGCCGCGGTCGCCGCCGCCGTCGCGGCCCTGGGTAGCCTCGGCCGCGCGACACAGAACGTCTGCGCGCTCGACCCGTACCCGGTCCTCGGGCACGGGCGGGCGGTTGGCCGCGTCGTCGCCTCGGCCCACCTCGTCGGGTCTCTGACTCCCTAGCCGGGCGTCGGTGACGGGTCAGTGGTCCTGGCTGTGACCCTTCAGCACCATCCGCATGATGCGCGCGTTGAAGACGAAGAAGCGCACCACTTGAAGCGGGAGGCTCATCCTCTTCCGCAACGTGGCAGGCGTCGGCAGCGGCGCCTTCGACAGGTCGGCAACCGTGGAGCCCGCCGGGGCGGTCAACTGCTGCTCATGGACTCTCTCACTCATCGCACTCACTCCGGAATCAGCTGCCAGCCGGGCAGCCCCTTGGCCTTGTACAGGAACAGGTGGTGGAGCATGAGCTTCACCCAGTGGCCCGCGAGCCCGACCTCGCCGCGGGTGTCGGCCAGGTCACGGCCGGTGTCGTAGCGCTGGTAGTCGGGCACCACAGGCATCATCGTCATCGCCGCGGCCGAGCCGGTCCTCAGCCCCTCGCCGACCGACGCGACGCACGCCGCGCCCATGGCGGCCATCGACGCCTCGTGGTTCGGCGCCGTCGGGCCCTTGCGGATGCGGTCGGCGATCGACATGGCCGCGACCTTGCCCATCACCCCCGACGGCATCCCGGTGCGCGGAGGCGACGGGGCAATCACGGTGCCGTTGGCGCTCTTGCGGGGCCGCGAGATCTGGTGCGGCGGCGCGAACGCGATCCCGACCGCCCAGATGTTGTCGTAGCCGACGGCCTGATAGGTCTTCGGCCAGTCGTCCGCCCGCCACTCCTCGTACGGCTTGGCCGTGTAGTCGGCGTCGACCTTCATGAAGCCCGACGGCGCGAACAGCGACGCGGTGATGTCTCCGCCGTCCCGGTCGAACGCCTGGAGCGGCACTCCACCGAACGGCGGCAGCAGCATGCCGAAATCGAAGTCGAGCGTGTGCGTTGCGCCGTCGAGCGTCTCGTAGTGGACGACGCCGGGCTCGACCCGCGTGACGTGCGCCCCGAGGATCGCCTCCACCCCGCGCTCGCGGAACAGCGATCCGGCCCAGAGCTCCGACGTCGTCTGGAATCCGCGCTCTTCGAACACCATGCCGTCGACCCCGAAGTCGCCGAGCTCGGCCTCGTTGGTGAGGTAGACGAGCCGTGCCCGGTCCCGCACCCCCGCCTCGCGGAGCTCATGATCGACGTTGAAGACGTACTCGAAGGCCGCGCCCTCGCAGGTGCACGTGCCGTGGCCCATGCCGACCACCAACGTCAGCGACTCCCCCGCCTTCAGCCGCTCGATCGTCGCTCGGAGCGCTTGAGCGGCCTCGACGGCGTGGTCCGCCGTGCAGACGCTGACGGTGTGGCCGCCGTCGGGTCCCAAGCCCGGCGTGGCGTGGAATCTCAGCTGCGGGCCGGTCGCGTTGACCAGATAGTCGTAGCGGAGACGCTGGGTCTGGCCCGTCCTGCCGGGAGCGGTGAACTCGACGTCCACGGCCGGCTGCTCGGCACTCTCGTCACCGCGCGGCCAGATCGCGGTGGCCTTGGCCTGGATGAACCGGATGCCCTTTCTCCGGTAGACGGGCACAAGCGGGAACACCACCTGCCTCTTCTTCATCTTGCCGACCCCGACCCAGATGTTGCTGGGGATCCAGTTCCACTGTGAGTTCGGTGACACCACCGTGACGGTGTTGCCGTCGGGCAACAGGCGGGACAGGTGCAGGGCGGCGGTGTGGCCGGACACGCCGGCTCCGAGAACCAGGACGTCAGCCATGTCAACTCCTTTGTTGTGCTGCCCCTCCAGCCTACGCCTCGCCGATGCGTGACGCGGCGCCCGTGCGAAGACGGCCGGCCCCGGACGCTGGTGCCCGACGGCTTTTCACAAGCACTAACGCCATTCCTCGACGAACCTCGGGCGTGGGTTGACAATTGGTCCTGACCAGGGCGCTTCGGATTGCGCGAAACGGGGTGCAGAAGCTTACGATGAACTCTGATTCTGCTCACGAAGGGGACCCCTTATATGCGTAAAACTCTGCTCTCGGCTGCGGTGGCCGCGCTCAGCCTGGTGCTCGTAGCGCCGTTGGCGGGCGCAGAGACCGCGTCTCCGGCCCCCACCGAGCCGGTGCTCACCTCGCCGGCGCCCGAGGTTGAGCCGGTGGATCCGACCCCGACGCCGACCCCGGACCCCACCGAAACGCCGACGCCGACGCCCACCCCCACGCCGACGCCGACGCCGACCCCCACGCCCACGCCGACGCCCACTCCTGCACCGCTCACCCCCGCGCAGGCGCTGTACGTGACGCCGGGCTATCACTACGTGAACGGGCGCTACTGGTTCACGGAGTGCAGCGAATACTCCTCCACCGTCGTGCGGTGTCAGACGGAGATCTTCGCGTCGACGATCGTGCTGAAGTCAGGCCAGTGGTACAAGCAGAACAACTGGGTCTTCAACAACCTCGCGTACCTGCCCTCCCCCGAGTCCAACTGGACCAACAACGATTTGGGCCGCAACGGCGAGTGGACGGCCGCGGACGGCCGCCAGTGGCGCACCGAGTGCCACACCCCGGCCACCGGTCGCGGCGCCTGCCGCAACTACGCCGTCGCCACCGTCGCCTCGCTCAAGGACGGCAAGGTGATCCAGCGCAACGTTGAACTGCTGAATTCAATCGTCAACTTCTCGACCCCCACCCGCCCGTGGGTGCGGTCGATCCCCGCCACCAACCCCAACCCGCCGGCCAACGTGCCCACCCCGTCGACCCCCCAGCCGATCATCGCGAACCCGCTCGTGCAGCAGGGCTTCCGGCTCGACTCGCGCTGCCTCACCGGTCGCGGTTTCTGCGTCTCGAAGAGCCAGCGCAAGATGGCCTGGGTCGTCAACGGGAAGGTCGACGTCGTGCTCGACGTCCGCTTCGGCGGCGAACTGACGCCCACGCGTAACGGCGCCTGGTCGATCGGCTGGAAGTCCCGCAACCACGTGTCCAGCATCTACGGCAGCGCGATGCCCTACGCCATGTTCTTCAGCGGCGGCCAGGCCATCCACTACTCCGAAGACTTCGCGACCCGCGGCTACAACGGCAGCTCGGCCGGCTGCGTCAACGTCCGCGACAAGGCGGCCATCGCCCGTCTCTTCGACATCGCCCGTGTCGGTGACAAGGTGATCGTCTACAACTGATCCGATCGATCTCCGACGGCGCGCTCCCCCGGGGGCGCGCCGTCGCTGATTTTGGGGCGGGTCACCTGCTCCGGTAAGGTCTCCCCCGGAGGATTCGCCTAGAGGCCTATGGCGCTCGCTTGGAAAGCGGGTTGGGTTCACGCCCTCACGAGTTCGAATCTCGTATCCTCCGCCACCACGATTCCCGCTCTGACTAGGGCGGGAATCCTCATTTTCGGGACTGATGGCGCCTTGCAGCCCGATTCGTGCCCCGAGTTTTCGCGGCATCTTCCTCGGGCACTTGAGCGCGCTCTGGCAGGGCCGCCCTGGATCCGGGCGACATGGGGTCGCACGGGCTCGCAGACTCAGGCATGAGCGCCGCGCAACATGAGGTGCGCGGCGCCGGTGTGGACGATCGGTGGCTTCTTACCAGGGGCGCTGATTGCGCGCACGTGCCCGTCGTTGAGTGAGGTCATCGCCCGTGGGGATGGGCCGGAACAGCCTGTCGAGATCCTCGACGCGGACTCGGGTGAGCCTCACGCCGAACCTTGACGCCCGAAGCTTCCCTGAGGCGACGCGTCGCCGCAGCGTGTCGACACTCACGCCGTACACGGCGGCCGCTTGCTGCAATGACAGCCATTCGGGCACGGGTTGACCCCAAGTGTGCGAGATGGGGAGCGACATGGCCAGTTTCCTCTCGGTGTCGGGATGGAAGGTCGGGTTGGTGCGTGACCGCCGGATTGGCGACTCGTCAGAGAGACAAGGCGGGCGCTGGGACGGCGCGACTTGGAGGTGACACCTGCGGGGGTGGCTCGGCGACGGCAGGCGCGACTTCCCATCTGGTCGGATCGACCTGGGTTCGAACCTCCGACTCCAGGGCGTCGAGCGCTCCGTCGGTGATAGTAGGCGCCGGCTGCGTGGCTTGGAGGATGAGGGCGGCCGCGCCAATGACTCGCTGGCCTGTGCTGCGGAGGATCTCGGCGAGGTCGCGCTGCTCGGTCACCGCGTTGAGGGCCCAGCCGGCGACGTAGTTGAAGGTGTACTGGCTGGAGTCGAGGCCGTGTGCGCTCGTGACCATGTACGCGACGGACTCGGCTTCGACTTCGACTATCCCGCGGCAGTCGCGGCTGCCCTGGTCCTGGTGAAGGAGCACGTGCCCGGCTTCGTGGGCGGGGGTCTTGACGGCCTGGGCGTCGTCGACGTCGTCGCGGATCGTCACCAGCCGCTGGGTAAAGTCGGTGACGCCGTTCGCGCCACCGAGGTCCGCTCCGCGACGGACGTCGAAGCCTCTCTCCTCAAGGAGACCTTGGAGTCGGTCCCACAGTCCTGCAGGTGCTTCTCCGGTGAGGAGGGCGCCGTCGCCGATCTTGGGGTCGGGCAACGTGGGTCCGTCGGTTTGCCGGATGTCGAACACCGTGACGGGTTTGGTCGTAACCACGTGGGTCCGGTGCAGGAGGCGGCCCTGGTCGTCGCGCAACGGTTGGCCGGCGTCGTCAAGGCCGGGGTCGCGGCGCGTGATGGGCGCGAGGACCGGGGTCGGGCTGTTGGTGGGCGCGGCAGTGCAGCCACCGATCAGTGCAGCGGCCATGATGGCTCCCACTGCTTTGGTGGCCAGTCCTTGGTGGGTCATCCCATCCTCCTTCGCCTAAGGGCCATAACGGGGCAAAGAGGCGCCTCGTGGACATGCGCTATCTGTTGTTGTCTCCCAGACTGCGGCAGCACCGAAGCTCCCGGGTGCGTCTGGCGCTCGTGGCGCCGGTTCCGCGTAGTCGCGGGTGCGGCCATTGTCAGAAGCGGCCATCTCTGGCTCCAAGCTCTCCAGGGGGTGGACCTTGTTCGGGAAGGGTAAACACGGTTCTCCGTGATCTTGGGGATATCGAGCTTGGTCCCTTCGCGTGTCACGCTAGCACATCTACACCGTTTAGCGGCATAGATTGCTCATCGTGTCTCGTCTCCCCTTGCCGCGGACCACTGAAACAATGGGCGCGTGCCCGCCTACTCCGACGCCCCGCTCCCCGTCGGGTTGGACGCGTTGGTCGGCATGGGCATGAACCGCGTCAAGCTCGCGATCGCCGTCGCGTTGGCCGAGCATGGGTGCCGTCTCAGCACTCCAGAGCTCGTCGCCGCACTCGGTGAGCGCGTGGCGGGTACCACGATCGCGCGCAACCTCAACGAGCTCGAAGACCACGGCTACGTCACCGGCGACGTTCCCCGCGACGACCGCCGCCGCCGGCGCACGCACTGGACGCTCAACCATGCGAAGCTACACGCTGACCTACAGGCGCTGATCCAGGCCACCACACCATCCGTCGAGACCCCGACCACGTCGGACCGAGCCGGCGGCGTGCACTCGGGTCCTGAACGCGAACCCATGTGACGTGCACGACTTGGGCTACGGAGGACGCGACCTCCTTTGGCGCAACCGCCTAACTCCCAGCCCACAAGCAGTGACGTGCACGTGAGGGCCTACTTGGCGACGCTGCGAATGTTTGGAGCATGGTCACCGGGCCGTCCGTTCGGAACGAGACCGACCCCATCTTTGCCTTGATCTCGTGGCGGCCTCGTAGACCGCGCAACCCCGCTCCCACAAGTGATAACTGTTCGCCGATCGCCCAGGAGCAACTTGGGAGTCACAGGGCGACCGGTCCGGGGGCTGCGGCGTGGACTACGTCGAACTGGTCCTGTGTTCTTGAGGGCTCGCCAGGGCCCGGGAAAGGGACAGCGCCATGACCATTCGGACCTACGAGTCGTTGCCCACGGCCGCCGCCCGGATCGGGTCAGCGTGAAGACCATCCGCCGCCGGATCGCCGAGGGCGCTCTTCCGGTCGTCCGGTCCGGCCGCAGCCTCCACCTGGATCCGAAGGACGTCGACGCCCTGCTCCGTCGCTACCCGCAGCGCACGCCGTCCGAGTTCAGCTCAGTGGCACTTCGTCCGGCCCGACGCGCGTCCTCTCCCCTCCAACAGGAACAGTCCGCGCATGAAGTCGCGGGCCGCCCTCGGTAGGTCCCGAACACCCGGGGGGGGTACTTCCATGAGGCGTGGGAACCGGCGCAGGGTCTTGAGGTCATTCATCAGGAAGCGGTCTTCGAGCGCTGCGCGGTAGCTGGCCAGTCCGGCAGCGGAGGTGTCTGCCGCATCGCACTGGACCAGCCGGTGCCCCACCCGACCACATTGATGAAGCCGACCACCCGGTGCGGATCGGCGCTGTCAACGGGTAAACCAGGCGCTGCTCGCGGCAACCTACGAGGTGCTGCGCTGCAGCCGGATCCGGGTCGACACCACCGTTGTCGGTGCGAACGTGGCCTCATCCCACCGATTCCGGGCTGTTGGCGAAACGGATCCGGCGTTTGCGACCAAAACGACGGATTCAGGACGCCAGTGGCGCGGTCCGCACCAAGCTCCGGGACCGATCGCCGGCTGCCGGCAAACGGGCAGGCGACCTGAACGCCCAACACCGGGACCCGCAACGCCGCCGGCCAAGACGTAGCACTGGCCGTGGTCATCGCAAGAACCTCGAGCTGGCAGACCTGGCCTTCACCGCCGCGAACGAAGCCGATCACCTCCTCCGCAAAGCCCAACGTGCGCTACAACAAGCCCAGAAGAGCCGCAGACAAGCCCTGGAACACCCGTCCAGCAGTGCCTTCACCTGCAAGGGCGACACCATCTGCAGCTGAATCGGCGAACGAATGGCCCTCCCCAGGCCCACCAAAATCCGCTGTAGGGAGCGGGGCGAACCCGGGATAGGCCCAAGGCACCCTGCACCCTGGTGACTGCCAGTCGGCAGGTAACCACTTCAGACCAGAACGCTTCCTCCGCACCAGCGCCAGCATCCGAACTTACCCCTGTGAAGCAGGCACCGGTCCGTCGGCAGGAAGCCAGGGCCAACCGCCTGGCGTCAATCGCGAACCAATCCACCTGCTTCCCGCGAAGCAGCTATCATGGGAAGTACTGACGGGGGAGACAACTGCATGCACGTGCGACAACAATGGGTTGAGCCAAACGCCGCTGCCGAAGGTGTCGTCGAACAAGCCCTCGAGCAACCCGTCCTGGTCATCTCTGGCGCAATCGGGTCCGGCAAGACCCGGCTCCTCCAAGAGGTGCTAGATCGCCTCTTGGAAGAGACTCCCTTCTCAGTCCCGCCGGCTCCGATGCCGCCCACGACCCCCGTGTGGCGCCGGCTGAGTACGCCACTCGTAGACATCACGCATTGGGCCAGCGTGTGGCGCGTTGTCTTGGTCACATCGATCTTCACGCACCTCTACGAACACCGGACCGAACTGCCACCTGACTACGCGGCACGGATCGAATGGGGCGCAGCGCGGCATCTCCCCAAAGCACTCTTCGGACTCGCGACGACGAAGCATCCAAACACCGTCGTGACGATCCTTGCCGACTCCCCGGCAACACAGAAGCCGGCCGCACGGTTTAATGAGGCGCGTTGGACTGAGATCGAAGAGATAGTCCGAGCCTGTCCCGCCGCACGGTTTCCGCCTCTTCTGCTGGAGATAGACCATCTGGATGAATACTTCGACAACGATCCGTCAATAATGGCGGAAACGCAAGCTGGCCTTGCTCTACATTTGTCACAACTGGCACGGGCGCCAATCGCCCAGCCCGACCGTTTGCGTATCCATGCAGCAGTGCGTCCGTCCACGAATCACTATCTATGGCGTATGACCGGTCATAACCTCACGAATGATCGCTGTTTCATTGATCTCAAATGGACCAAATCCGCCATTCGTCAGCTCCTGGAGAAGGAAATCACGAGACATGGTGGTTGCTCGCTCCCCGAATTAGCAGACAATCCCACAGTACACGTCGCAGAGAGAGGGGTGGACGAGGACGTTGCCGAATATCTCCTACGACATACCACACTGACGCCGCGAGCGATTGAGTCCATTGTCCGTGTCGTCATCGCGCGCCTAACTGCTGCTCACCGCGTACCCGAGGATCAACTCAAGGCTGCGGTGGCCGATTACGCAGAGAGGCTTGCCGACCTCACTTTGCAACAGCTAGTGAGCGACATGCGCGCACTAGGCGCTAGAAGCTTGACGGGCAGCCGACTGTCAGCGGGCGGTGAGCCCTCCGGTATCTCCCTGAAGGAGCGTTTGATCATTGAGTTTGAACGGATTAGCAACGAGCGGTTCGATTGGACTCAACTGCAAGCTCTTGTCACGAACTGGGAAGAAGCAACGGCACCACACTTAACCGATTGCCTATGGCTGCACCGAATATTGGCACAGTTTGACGATCACAATTCGCGTTTCTCCGTCTCCAGGAGAGTCGACAGTCGTCTAGGCACGCACGTTAAGGATTTGATGCTTCACCCAATCTTGTTAGACAGGTGCAATCTTGCTCCTAGCCCGAGAGGTGTAACAATTGAGTTCAGCAGCTGATTGTGACGGCACGCACTTTGAAACGTGGCCGGAGATGCGCGACTTCCTCTTCGAGAGCCACGATGACCAATTTGTCTGGCGCGGAGTTGGTAATGCCGCATGGTGCATGGTAGCCAGTTTGGATCGCTTTGCGGATGAGAACTTTGTCCGTGACCGGACCGCGCTCGCAACACGTCTTCAAAGCCTCTACCGCGAGTACTCGGTTGAGCTAGGAGACGACGCCGCAGAGCTGACCGACGCAGACCTATGGGCATTGGGGCAGCATTGGGGCCTGCCGACTGCCCTCCTCGACTGGACTCGGAGTCCGATGGTGGCGATGTACTTTGCACTCACAGCACTCTCGCCAGGCGCTGATTACGAGGACCGCAACTGCGTGGTTTATCGACTCGACGCCTCTCGTCCATTCCTGAATCGTGGAGGGGATGTCTCCGTGGTTGCACCGCCGGCCGGTCCGTGGAACCAGAGACTCGGCGCTCAGCGGGGTGTCTTTGTTGTGGGGCGTCTTGGAACTTGCTTCATACAACAACTTCGCGACATGGGGGAGAGTGATGCGCTCAGGGCATACACAATATCTCCTACGGTTCGTCCAGCTGCCCTGCGCGATCTTCATACAATGATGATATCTGACCGCAAACTGTTCCCCGATCGGGCGGGCATTTTACGCGAGGTGCGCAGCCAAGCGATTCACGGATTGATATAGTGTCCGCCATAGATGACTTTCGCGCATGGGATCCGCGCGAGCGTGAGCGCAACGCCCGTGCTTTCATCGCACGACATCAGGGGGAGCCCGGAGCCTTCGGGGATCCGGACGGCGGTCGGGCTGATTTGCGAGACTTCGTCGACGTTGAGGAGTTGCGAGCATCGGCGTTCTTTGGTCGAGATGCGCAACGCGTGCGTGTGGTTGTCGGCCGCAAAGGGTCGGGGAAGACGATATATCTTCGGCGCTTCCAGGCTGATCTTGAGGCGAATCAGTCCGTAGTGGTCGCTGAGGCACCAACCACGACTCTGATAACCACCGATCACGTTCTAAGAGTCGCGCACTGGTTTCCCGAAGGGCTACTTACAGAGACTTGGCAGCTTTGCTGGGGCCGCGCAATCCTGGTAGCGGCAGCAACTTATCTTCTGTTTTCCAAGAAGTACCGTCCCTATCTCACTACCGAGGAGCGCGAAAGCCTCAACACTGATTTCGGTCATTTGATTCGGAGGGCCAAAGCCGAGCGAAGCCCCTTCACGACACTGAAACAACTAATCGACGGCGCACACTCGCCCCAGTCGTTGTTGGCAATGGTCAACAATCCACTGTGGGACGATCTCGAGACAAGGGTCGCGCAGCACCTGCGGGATGCACCTCCACTTTACTTTATCATCGACGCGATCGATGAGGAGTACGCGCGGGCGCCAGCATACTGGCTTCGGTGCCAAAAGGGGCTCTTTTACGAAACGATGCGCATGTTGAGGCACCCCTCACTGGGATCGAGACTTCACGTAGTGATCTCCATTCGGGATTCAGTATTCCATTCGATTTTTCAAAGCGAGCACGCATCGAGATACGTCGGTGATCCGCATGTATCCATTCTCGAGTGGGGCTACACCGCCGCCAAAGCGCTCCTAGACGCAAAGACACGTCGACTGCCTGCTGAACTCTGGGGCGGGACGACTCGACCCGAATCGCTGAGTGACTGGGTCGGCTTCTCTACCGTCAAGAACTCGTACGATACACGCGAACCTCTCTATGAATACATTCTGCGCCACGCACAATGCCTTCCACGCGATGTGGTTTCGTTCGGAAACTTGCTTGCTCAAAGGCTTCTCGAGTTGTGGGCGCAGGGTGAAACGCTCGACAACGAGCACCTTCGTCAAGTTGTGTCGGACGTCGCGCTCATCAGCGGCAAGACGCAGTTGACTGTTGTGGCAAACCATGTGGTTGCTGATGAGGTCCCCACGGAGGCGAGTAAGTATCATTTCGTAGATAGCTACTTGGGCGTCGCCGAGTATAAGGACAGCCGGCTTGAGCAAGTCACGCAGTTGATCCAACGTTGTGTCTATCTTCGAGTGGGATGGCCCCAGATACTTGAACTCCAAGCGGAGGCGCGGGCACTATTCGGCGCTCCGGACCTCGCGTCTGTCCTATGGCAGGCAGGACTACTGGGTGTCGAAGAGGAGGACGATGGCTTAGCCCATTTCTTCACAATGGATCGACTCGGCCGCCTCCGGTTGCCCAGAGGACTTGATAGATACGTATTTCATCCTTCTCTGCGTGAGGTATGTGGGCTCCTTCCCAGTGGCGGGCCGATCTACTGGAGGATCTGACGGGTGAGCGATACCCAAGCCGTCACGCCGCTGCTATCGATGCCGCCTGAATACTGACTGTTCATCGCCATCCCCGGTGGCGGCCGAGTTCGATTCGACGCCCACCTGGCGGGCATCGGGGAGCTGTCCCGCGCGCTGGTGGAGGTGTGAGCGCGTCCCGTCGGGATCGTTGGTCGAACAGCTTCGAACCGGAGCTCCGCGGGTTGCTTTCGGAGTTCCCTACGATGTCGGCGTCGGTAATCGCCGAGCGGATCGGCTGGCAGCATTTGGCGTCGCTGCTGCGGACACGCGACGCGGCTTTTCGGCCGTTGTATGCTCCCCCCGACCCGAGTGACCGGACCGAGTACCGGCCCGGGGAGATCGTGCAGTGCGACTTGTGGTTCCCGGCGAAGGTGGTGCCGGTCGGGCCGGGTGTTCTTGTGGCACCGCCGGTGTTGACGACGACGGCCGCATGGTCGGGGTTCATCGCCGCATTGCTGTTGCCGACCCGGCAGAGCTCGGCTCTGCTGGCCGGGATGTGGCAGCTCAGGTACGAAGCCGGTTTGATTTGACCGCAGGGTTCTCCTCCTTCTGCATTGCCTCTTGTCCAGCGGTTTGGAACGAGGGCTCATCGGGACCCGTATCCACCACACGAGCTCGACCGTAGCGGACGAGCGGAACGTGCATCTGCCAGCTCATTGCGCTGATCGTGCGCCAGCTTCAGCGCCTCAACCGAACAGCGGGCTCTGCATGCCCGGGCAGTTGTCGGCACGCCTGTCAACGCTGACTGAAAATTGACCCACTTCTGCCGGGCGCCACGGGGTCAATTTTCAGTCGGCATCGACAACGCCATCGTCACCCGTCGAGAACGCCCTTTCGATCAACCCAGCGGACCTGGAATCCGCCTCCTCGAGCGAGCGTGGGTCGGATCAAGGCTTGCGCGTGCTGGCCTCGATCATCGAGGAGACGTTGCCCGCCACTGCGGCAAGGTAGTCCATCTCCGCGCGCTGGTAGCGCAACGCCATCTTCGGCGAGGTGTGGCCGGCGATCGCTTGGACGGCCCGGAGATTGCCCCCGGACAGCCGGTAGGCCCACGTGAGGCCAGTCACGCGCGTCCCGTGGAAGACGTAGCCCCCTTGACCGGTCAGCAGTTCCCGGATGCGCTGCGACTCCTCGCTCTCCTGCTCCCCCGACTGCTCGAGACGACGAGCAGCGTCCTCCTCCAGGTGATCGGCGACGGTCTTGCATGCCTTCTTGAACGCCCTTAGCCAGTCCGCGGACTTCACGGGCCCGCCGTCCCTGGTGCGCCAGAAGAGCAACCCCGTCCGGCCCAGTTGGGTGTGCTCACGAAGATGCGTCCTCACGTCACCCACGAGAGCAGCCGGGATGGGAAGGGTGCGGAAGGCGATGCCCTTGCGGGCGGTCTTGAGCGGTCCGATCTCGACCTTTCCCTCCGCCTCCTTCACCGACTGATGGACCTTCACCGTCGGCACCTCGACGTTAAGACTGAAGTCGCGGCGCTGCAGGGCCCGGACCTCACCGGAACGAAGACCCAACACGCCCCCCAGGAGTACGCCCAGCCGCCACGGGTCGGGCATCTGCTCCGCGACGGCGTACAACACGTCGATCGGGAGGGGGTCCAGATTTCGTTCCCGCGAGGCCTGGGCTTGGGTGGCCGCCTTGACCTGGACAGGGTTCACCTCGATGAGCTCAGCCTCGACGGCGGCGTTCATGATCGCTCGCAGCAAGTCGTACGCCTGCCGGCACGAGGACTCGCGCGTGCTGACCGGGAGACCCTGCCACCACAGGCGCACGTCGGCACGGGTCAACTCGGTGACGCGCACACCGCCAATGCCGTGCTTCGCAACAGGCTTGTCCTTCACCATCCCTCGCCGCGTGATCGTCGCGGGCTCGGCAAGGATGTAGAACCTGAACAGTTGCCGGTACCGGTCCCGCGACGTCGCAGCGAGGTCAGCCCGCTCTAGATAGCGTGAGCCGTAGGCGGCGATGGTGGGCACCGCCGCCGCTGCCTGCCGGGCGACCTCCTTGCGCTGGCGCTCCTCCTCGGCCTCGCGGAATCGCTCGATCGGTGGAGTCCAGTCGCCGCGATCGATCAGCCGGTGCTCACGGTCGAGCCAGCCCCAGGCATCGCCCTTCGCATCAAACGTCTGGAGCGCTGTGTAGCGGGTGCCTTGATCGCCGCCGCGAACGCTGCGGAGGACGTAGGACGCCTGGTAGCGCCCGGAGGGAAGCTGACGAACCTTGCCCCACGCTCGGCGACCCTCCGCCATGTCCCACCCCCCTCCTGCGTCCGCCACCGCCGCATCTCGTATCAGATTGGAGCACGAATCGTGCCCCCAGTGTGCCCCGAGATCCGCTTGCCATGCCTACGCGTGTCCACGCAAGTGACGGGCGGCACTGTCTCCTAGCCTAGTCAGACGCCACATCGACCTGTTGACAAGGACTTCGATGTTGCGAGTTTGCGAGTTCGAATCTCGTATCCTCCGCCACTCGAATCCCGTCCTGCACAGGGCGGGGATTCTTTCTTTCGGGGGCCTGATCGTGATGCCCCCGAGTGTGGCTGGCATGTTCTCGTCCGAGAGCTCGAGTGCCAAGGACACAGTCGCCCTGAGCCACCCCGGACGCAGTCGTGCGGACCGACGCCGCAGCGTCGCGCCAACTCATGCCGCGTCGAGCCGCCACCGACTCCAACTCGCACAAGCAATGCCCGTCGGATCCGTCTCTTCTCCGGCCCCGCACGGTGCGCTGTGCTGGAATGGGCACATCAAGGCCCAAGGAGGGGACTCAATGAAGCGTCTCGACACTGATGTCGTCGTCATCGGAGGTGGGTCGACGGGACTGGGTGTTGTCCGCGACGCCGCGATGCGCGGGTACCGCGCGGTACTCGTCGAGCGTGTCGATCTGGGCCAGGGAACCACCGGCAGGTTCCATGGTCTGCTGCACTCCGGCGGGCGGTACGTGGTGAGCGATCCCGGGTCCGCCACAGAGTGCGCCGAGGAGAACGCGATCCTGCGCCGCATCCAGGCCAGCGCGGTCGAGGACACGGGCGGATTCTTCGTCACTCTCGCTGGCGACGACCCGGCCTACGCCGACAAGTTCCTGGCCGGGGCCAAGGCCACGGGTGTCCCCGCCTCCGAGATCTCGGTCAAGGAGGCGCTGCGCCGCGAGCCCCGCCTCGACCCCCACATCCAGCGCGCCATCGAGGTGGCCGACGGCTCCGTCGACGGCTGGCAGCTCGTCTGGGGCGCCGCCCGCTCGGCGGAGGCGCACGGAGCGAAGGTGCTCACCTATCACCGCGTGACGAAGATCGAGCGCGACGGCGACCGCGTGGCCGCCGTCATCTGCCGCGACGAGAAGGGCGGCGAGGACGTCCGGATCAACTGCACCTTCGTGCTCAACTGCGCCGGCCCCTGGGCAGGCCAGATCTCGGAGATGGCCGGGGCCCACCCCGTCGAGGTGGTGCCCGGGCGCGGGATCATGATCGCGATGAACCACCGCCTGGTGAACACGGTCATCAACCGCTGCGTCTACCCCACCGACGGCGACATCCTCGTCCCGGTGCACACCGTCTCCATCATCGGCACCACCGACATCCACGAGACGGACCCCGACCACCTGCCCATCCCCCACAACGAGGTGCAGCAGATGCTCGACGCGGGCGAGGCGATGATCCCCGGCTTCCGCAAGGCCCGGGCGCTGCACGCCTGGTCCGGCTCACGGCCGCTGATCAAGGACAAGCGCGTCTCGGTGGAGGACACGCGCCACATGAGCCGCGGCATGGCGGTCATCGACCACTCGACGCGCGACGGCCTGATGGGCATGCTCACCATCGGCGGCGGGAAGCTGACCACCTACCGGCTGATGGCCGAGCACATCGTCGACGCGATGAACGATCAGCTCGGCGAGAACCGGCCCTGCACCACCGCTGACGAGGTCATCCCCGGCAGCGAGGACCGCAAGCTCTACACCGTCACCCACCGCCTCGAGGACCGGGAGGAGGACCGCCTGGACGACCAGATCATCTGCGAGTGCGAGCTGATGAACCGGTCCATGTTCGTGCGCCTGCTCGAGGAGCAGCCCAACGCCACCCTCGACGACCTGCGCCGCCAGCTCCGCCTCGGCATGGGCCCGTGCCAGGGCGGGTTCTGCGCCGCCCGCGCCGCCGGGCTGGCCTGCTCCGAGAAGGCGATCGACGCGGAGCGCGCCTCCGGGCTGCTCCGCCTGTTCCTCAAACACCGGTGGATCGGCATCTGGCCCATCCTGTACGGCCAACAGGTGCGCCAGACCGCCCTGGACCACTGGATCTTCGCCGGGACGCTCGACGTCGAGCACCTGCCCCAGCCTGAAGAGGAGATCGTGCGATGAGCGACGTCGTCGTCATCGGGGCCGGACTCGCCGGTCTCGTCGCAGCGCTGCGGCTGGCCCGCGCCGGGAAGTCGGTCACCCTGACCACCAAGGGGCCCGGCGGGCTCCACCTGTCTCAGGGCACCGTCGACATCCTCGGGTACACGCCGGAGAGGGTGTCAGCGCCCCTCGATGCAGTGGCGTCCGTCCCCGCAGGTCACCCGTACGCCTCAATCGGTGCCGAGGCAGTGGGATCGGCCGTGTCCTGGCTGGCCGAGGAGTTCGGCCCCGAGCTGCTCACCGGTGATCCTGCCCGCAACTTCCAATTTCCCACGGCCGTGGGCGCCCTCCGACCCACCGCGCTGGCCCAGCCCTCGATGGTTGCGGGGGACGCGGTGGGCGGCAAGAGCTACGCCGTCGTCGGCGTGCGGCAGCTCAAGGACTTCCCGGCCGACCTCATCGCCGGGAACCTCGCGCGCTCGAAGGCCCCCGACGGCGGCGCGTTGAGCGCGCACTCGGCCTGGATCGACCTTCCCGCGCGGAAGGGCGAGGCCGACCCCACCCCTCTCACCTACGCCCGAGCCATGGACGATCAGTCCTTCGCCGCCACGTTCGCGAAGGCCGTCGGCGCGGTGGCGGGGAAGGCCGACGTGGTGGCGCTGCCCGCGGTGCTCGGCAGCAAGCGCCGCGACGTGTGGCGGCAGGTCGCCGACCAGCTCGGCCGCGACATCTGCGAGATCCCGCTGCCCCCGCCGTCGGTCCCGGGGATCCGGCTCTACGACGCGCTGCTGGCCATGGTGCGCGCCGCCGGTGTGCGCTTCATCCAGGGCAGCCGGATCGTCAGCTTCACCCCCGGCGGCGACGGCGTGGCCTCGGTCACGCTGGCCGCGGCCGGCGGGCCCCGCCACCTGAAGGCCGCGTCGTTCGTCTTTGCCCCGGGCGGGTTCGAGAGCGGCGCCCTCGACGTCGACTCGTTCGGCACCATCACCGAGCCCGTGTTCGGGCTCCCGCTGACGGCCACCGACGCCGGCCCGCTGATCCCCTCGGACTACTGGGGGCCACACGCCCTCTTCGAGGTGGGCGTCCGCACCGACGACGCCGGGCGGCCGATCGACGCCGCCGGCGCCGTCGTCCATACCAACCTGTTCGTGGCCGGTGGAATCATCGCCGGATGCGAACGCTGGCGCGAGAAGTCCGGCGACGGGATCGCCGTCGCCACGGCTGTCCGGGCCGCCGACCACATCACCGGAGGTGCACGATGAGCGACAAGCGCGACGAGCGGGCCAAGGCGCTGAGGGAGCGGCTCAACAACGAGCTGCAGCGGATGAGCCTGGACATGTGCGTCAAGTGCACCATCTGCGAGACGGCCTGCCCCGTGGCCGCGGTCACCCCGCTGTTCTCCGGCCCGAAGTTCGTCGGCCCCCAGGCCGAACGGTTCCGCGACGACGAGCCGGTGGACCACTCCGTCGACTACTGCTCCAGCTGCGGGACCTGCAGCGTGGTGTGCCCGCAGGGAGTCAACGTGGCGGAGCTCAACTCGATTGCGCGCGCCGTGATGAAGGCGGAGCAGGGCGTGCCGGTGCGCGACCAGACGATCACGCAGACCGTCCTCATGGGCAAGGCGATGACCCCGGTGGCGCCCATCGCCAACGCCGTGCTGGACAACAAGCTGGCCCGCTACGCCATGGAGAAGGTCGTCGGCGTTCACCGCAACGCCCCCATGCCCACCGCGCGCGGCGAGTCGCTGCACAAGTGGCTGAAAAAGCGACCGTCGCCGACGAAGCCCGCCACCCGCGGCGCGCTGGTGTACTTCCACGGCTGCGCCGGCGGCTACTTCGAGGTCGACGCGGCGAAGAAAGCCATCGAGGTGCTGGAGTACCTGGGGTACGAGGTGATCGTGCCGGAGCAGGGCTGCTGTGGCCTAGCGGAGCAGAGCAACGGCCTGTTCGAGAAGGCAAGCGCCTCCGTGCGTAGGCTCGTTGACCAACTGCGCAGCCCGGGTACGGACCTGACCATCATCAGCACCGCGGGAAGCTGCACGGGCATGCTCAAGCACGAGGCTCACCAGATCCTCGGCATCCACGACCCCGAACTGCTCGATGTGGGCACCCGCATCCGGGAGATCTCCGAGTTCCTCATGGAGCTGTATGAGGCCGGGGAACTGCCGACGGACTTCCAGCCGGTCAACATGCGGCTGCCCTACCACGCGCCGTGCCAGCTGAAGAGCCAGGGCATGGGGACCCCGGCGTCGGACCTGCTGCGGCTCATCCCAGGGCTCGAGGTCATCGACAGCAACGTCACCTGCTGCGGGATCGCCGGCACGTACGGGCTGAAGAAGGAAAAGTACGAGATCGCCCAAGCCGTCGGGCAGCCTTTGTTCGACATCGTGCAGGCCAACAACGACGGCCTCGCCGCCTGCGACACCGAGACGTGCCGCTGGCAGATCGAGAAGTCCAGCGGCGTTGAGACCGTCCACCCGATCGTGCTGGTGCACCGGGCCTACGGATTGGGGCGGTGAAGCCATGACCGACATCACGCGGAGCCCCCACGACATCGAGTGCTGGCTCACCGACATGGACGGGGTGCTGGTCCACGAGGATCACGCCCTACCCGGAGCCGTCGAACTCATCGACAGCTGGCTGGCGACGTCCCGGCGATTCCTGGTGCTCACCAACAACTCCACCTGGACCCCGCGCGACCTGGCTGCACGTCTCGAACGCGCGGGATTGCACGTCCCGGAGGAGAACCTGTGGACCTCCGCGATGGCGACCGCTGCCTTCCTGGGCGGTCAGCCCGGGAAGAAAACCGCCTTCGTGATCGGGGAGGCCGGGCTCACCAGCGCCCTCCACGACGCCGGCTTCATCCTCACCGACGTCGACCCCGACTACGTCGTGCTCGGAGAGACACGCAACTACTCATTCGAGGCGATTACCAGAGCCATCCGCCTGGTGCTGGCGGGAGCGCGCTACATCGTCACCAACCCCGACGCCACGGGTCCATCTGTCGACGGCGTCCTCCCCGCCACCGGAGCGGTGGCGGCAATGATCACCGCGGCCACGAAGCGCAAGCCATACGTGGTCGGCAAGCCCAACCCGATGATGTTCAGGTCCGCGATGAACCGCATCGCTGCCCACTCCGAATCCACCGCGATGATCGGGGACCGGATGGACACCGACATCGTGGCCGGCATGGAGGCCGGGCTGCACACGGTGCTGGTGCTCAGCGGCCTGACGACAATCGCCGACGTCGAGACCTACCCCTTCCGCCCGGACCAGGTCATCTCGTCAGTGGCGGAGCTTCTCGACCAACTCTGACTCCTGAGACATACTCAAGGCATGGCCGATCACACCGCCCCAGCGTCCCATTCTCGTGACACGAGCGACGGAGACCGGACGAGGCTCGGCCGGCTGGCTCGCGGCGTGGGGCGGTGGGCGCTCGGATTCGCGCTACTGGGTGCAGGGACCGGACACCTCACCACCCTGCGGCAGGAGTTCCAGGCTCAGGTGCCGCCGTGGATCCCGCTGGACCCCGACGTCGTCGTGGTCGCCTCAGGTGTGGTCGAGTTGGGACTGGGGGCTGCCCTGATTTTCGCCCCTCGGCGCTGGTGGCCGTGGGTGGGTTGGACGACGGCCGCGTTCTTCGTGGCGATCTTCCCAGGCAACATCTCCCAGTACGTCACCGGAACCGACGGGTTCGGTCTCGACACCGACAGGGCACGCTTCATCCGGTTGTTCTTCCAGCCCGTGCTCGTGGCCTGGGCCCTCTGGTCCACCGGCGCCTGGCGCGACCGGCGTTCGCTGGGGCTGGGGCGGCGCAAGGACCGCTGAACCCGGGGCAGCCCGCTTCCGCGGGGCAGTACCGTTGGTCCATGGTGCACCGCCCGAAACCTGACCCCGTCGGCCCCGGTCAGGAGTCCGTGTGGGACTACCCCCGGCCGCCCACCCTGCGCCGCTGCTCGCTGCCGATCGAGGTGATCCTCGGCGGAGAGATCGTGTTCCGCGGGAACGAGTCACTCCAGGTGCTGGAGACCAGCCATCCCCCGACGTACTATCTGCCGCGCTCCGGCTTCGTGCCGGGCGCCCTGACGCCGGCACCCGGGGGCTCGTTCTGCGAGTGGAAGGGCGCGGCCAAGTACCTCGACGTCCACGGTGGAGAGGCGACCGCGTCGGCGGCCGCCTGGTACTACCCGACGCCCACCGCTGGATTCGCGGACCTCGTCGACCATGTCGCGCTCTATCCCGGAGCGATGGACGCCTGCTTCGTCGACGGGGAGCGCGTCATCCCGCAGCCCGGCGGCTTCTACGGTGGCTGGATCACCTCGTCGGTGGCCGGACCCTTCAAGGGCACCCCCGGCTCGATGGGCTGGTGAGTCTGGGCCTCGTCGACCGGCGGAGGTGGTGGCGACTACGCCGTCAGATCCGCCACTCGAAGCCGCCGACAGGAACGCCCGGTCCGGGACGCCTGACCAACTGTTCCCCATTGCCGCCCCTCTCCCTCTCGACGGCCGCGGGGCGCCGGAGTACCGTGGTTGCGAAGGGGCTGCCATGTTCAAGCCGATCCTCGTCCTCATCGGTGTCACCGGGCTCCTGGTCGCCTGCGCGACGCCCGGAATCGAAGCACCCTCTGTCTCCCCCAGCGCCACATCCTCGTCCGACGTCGCAACGACCAGCCCGACGGTGCCGTCAGCCGCGTCCACCGCGACGAGCGCCGCCCCGACCACGCCGACAATCCCCGGCCACGCCACCGTCGACTTCACGGCGGGCGAGCCGGTCGCCCTGACCGCACCCTCCGAGATGACGGGCTGGGGCGAGACGCTCGCCCTGCCGTACGGAGAGTTCCCCGGCCAGGTCGGGGTCTCCCCCGGCGGCGACGGCCTCGAGTGGGGCCCCAGCTACGGCACGCAGCTGCCCGACGGCACCTGGTGGATCCTCGACACCGCACACCTGCGGCTCGCCCACTACGCCGAGGACGGCCGGTACCTCGACGACGCCCTGATCCCCGAGGAGCACCTCGCGCTGGGCAGCTACGTCCAGTACCAGTCGCCCCAGGCCCTGGCCGACGGCAGCGTCGTGCTGCAGAGCACCACCATCGACAACCCCGGACTGCTGCGCTTCTCCGCCGACGCCGGGTTCACGCGGCTCGACCTGCCGGTCCACGTCGGCGTCAGGGCGACGGACGGTCGCCGTCTGTTCGGCTTCAACGAGGCGGGCGCGCAGGTTCGCGTCGACCCGCTCAACGGGGACGTCGCGCCTGTCGAAACCTTCGCCGGGCAGGCTGGCGCCCCCTACCGGCTCGACGTACAGCCCGGGCTGCTCCACGTGCAGCGTGGCGATTTGAAGCTCCGGATCCCCCTCCAGTCCGCCGACGAGCCGGCCGCGACGGTGCACCCGGCCGTCGAGGCGGTCACCGGCTCCGACGGTGTGCTGCACATCCTCGTCACGGGGATCATCGAGCACGCGGACGGGGAGGCCAGCGACGTGTCGGGTTTGCTGAGTATCGACGAAGAGGGCAGGGGGACGGTGCAGTCGGTGCGACCTCTCACGAGTTCGGCCGATCCCGGCGACGGCGCCCACCTGGGTATCCGCCTCGGCAACGACCGGCCCTGGCTGATGACGGTCGACGACGACGCGCTGCGCGTCTACGGGCCGCTCCCTGAGCTTGTCGAATCGCTCCCTGAGCTTGTCGAAGGGTAACGCCCGCAACATCTCCCGCCGCCCCGGGTCACAGCGATGGCGTCAGGCCAGGCCACGCGGACCCGTCACGAGCCCTTCGATACACGGCTGCTCGTACCTCGCGGCCGCTACTCAGGGATACGACAACACCCCGCTCCCTGAGCCTGTCCGCCTCGATCCCTGAGCCTGTCGAAGGGCAACGCCCGCAACATCTCCCGCCGCCCCGGGTCACAGCGATGGCGTCAGGCCAGGCCACGCGGACCCGTCACGAGCCCTTCGATACACGGCTGCTCGTACCTCGCGGCCGCTACTCAGGGAAACGGCAACACACCGCTTCCTGAGCTTGTCGCATTCGATCCCTGAGCCTGTCGAAGGGTAACGGCCGCAACCTCTCCCGCCCCCGCCCCAGTGCGACGGCGTCAGGCCAGGCCACGCGGACCCGTCACCAGCCCTTCGATACACGGCCACTCGTACCTCGCGGCCGCTACTCAGGGAAACGGCAAGGCCCCCGCTACTTAGGGGAACGGCTTGAGAGCTCAGGGCGACGGGGAGGGGGAGGCGGATTCGGTCTGACCGCGGGCCAGTGCGCACTCGTTGTGGGTCAGCGTCGGGGCGGCCGTGTCGGTGACGACTATGCCGAACTCGACGTCGGCGCAGACGTTCTCCGCGAAGGCACCCGCGGCCTTGCCGCTCACGATGACGGCGGCCCGTTCCGGATTGGTGATGATGTTCTTCTCGGCGATGGGCGCGGCGTCGTCCTGCACCTGGAGGCCCACCTCGCCGCCGGTGATCGCGTTGCCGATCAGCGTGGGGGTGGACTGCTCCGCCATTGCCACGCCAACGGGGTTTGCGTCCATCCAAGAGTCCGCGACCGAGCCGTCGGACTCCCCCAGGAAGCACACGCCACATTCGCCGTTGTCCGCGAAGGTCGACGACTTGACGCTCACCCGGTGCGTCCCGCTGACGGCGAGCCCCGCCCAATCGTTGCCGCTCAGGGTCGAGTCGGTGATCTCCGCCGTCGTCTTTCTCTCGGCGCCCTCCTGCGTGCCCATCAGCATCACAGCAGCGCCTCCCCCGGTATCACCTGCCACGGCGCCCGACACCGTCACCGCCTCCAACACGAGAGAGGCCGCGCCTCCTGCGACGATCCCCGATCCGGTCACCGTGTCGTCGCGCTCGATCGTGAGCCCCTCGAGCGACACCGTCTCAGATGTCGCGATGAGCACCGCCGTGTCTTCCGCAGAGGACCGGAGCACCGTCTCATCCTGACCTGCTCCGGCGATCGTGATGCCGCCGAGCAGCACCAGCGGCTCGGCCAGGTCGAACGTGCCGGCCGCCAACTGAAGCGTCGCTCCCGACGGCGCCTCCGACACCGCGGTGGCCAGGTCCTCGCCCGGCGCCACCGGCACGTGCACCAGCTCGGTGGGGATCCTGCCGTCTAGCCCGGCGACCAGCCTGGCACGGACGGCCTCGGCGATGGTTCCCTCGGCCTTCACCGCGTCGACGCTTGCCTCCACCCAGCCCTGCATGGTCTGTGGCGCGCAGTGGCCCTCCTCCACCGCCTCCTGAACCGTGGCGAGCGACCCCTCCAGGTCGTCGCCGTCGGACCCCGGAGCCGGGCTCGGCGCTGGCTGCTCGTAAGAGTCGACGACCGCCTGCAGGGCCGCCCCGACGCCGTCGGCGAGCTCGCGGCAGCGGTCCGTCGCCCACGGGGTTGGACCGGCGGCAGTGGTCTCAGTCGTCGCAGGGGCCGGGGTGGAGGGCGCCTCAGTAGGCGTGGAGCAGGCCGCCAGTACCGCACACATCAGCGCGGCGGCAACGCTCCCGGCTCTCATGCAGACAAGCTACACCGCGGTCCCCGGAACCCGGAGACGTCAGTCTGGATTCCTCGTCGAACCGCGCACCACCAGCTCGGTCGGGAATACTCGGTGCCCGGGATCGCCGCCGGTGATCATCTCGTTCAGCATCTCCACCGTCTGGCGGCCGATGTACTCGATCGGCTGCGCAACCGTCGTCAACGTGGGCACCAGCTGCTCGCCCAGGGGGTGGCCGTCGAAGCCAACCACCTGAAGGTCACCGGGGATGGACAGGCCCCTCTCCTGTGCCACCTGGTACACGCCCGCCGCCATCCGGTCGGAGGCGCAGAAGACGGCATCGAACTCGACGCTAGAGTCCAGCAGGCTGCGCATCGCATCGCGACCCGACGGGAGGGTGTAGTCGCCGTGGACCACCAGAGCCGGATCGTAGGCATCGTCGAGAGCGTCGCGGTACCCCATCAATCGCTCGCTGCTGCCGGGCGCGTCCTTGGGTCCGGTGATGGCTGCTATCCGCTTCGCACCGCATTCGCGCAGGTAACGCACCGCGCTGGCCGCGCCCTCCCTGTCAGTGATGGTCACGGTGCGGATCTGCGGTCCCAGGTTGACGCCCGGGAGCGTGCCGCACACGACCATCGGCAGTTTCGCCGCCATCACCACAGGAAGGATGGGGTCCGCGTGGTGCGGCGTGAGGTGGACGACGCCGTCGATCCGCTGCTTGTCGAGGAAGCGGACCGCCCGGCGCTGTTCGCGGGGGCTGCCGGCGAGTAGCACCAGGAGCGCTTCCTCACGGTCGCCGAGCCCCTCGTTGACTCCGCGGGACAAACCTCGGATCGTCGGGTCATCGAACAGCTCCTCGGTCGGCTGGGTCAGCAGCACCGCGATGGCGTCGCTGCGCCCCGACGCCAAGGATCGCGCGTGGGCGTTCAAGCGAAAGCCGGTCTCGGCGATCGCGCGCTCGACGGCCTGCCGAGCCGCGGGCGACACCTTCGGTGAGCCCGTCAGCACGCGGCTGACGGTGCTCTTCGAGACCCCCGCCAGCTTCGCGACGTCTTCGATCGTGCAGCTCACGGGGCCAATTCTAGGGTGAATCCGAAGCTCACCGCTCTCGGCCACAGCTGGTACTGCGGCAGCACATCGGGGCCGCAGGACCGGCTGCCGAGACCGTGCTGGAACGCGTCGAGGTAGAGATGCACCCCGCGGCTCTCGGGTAGCTCGTGCTGGTGCCGCGCCGCAGTCAGCTCGCTGGCGTCGTGGCGCAGTAGAGAGAACCCGGGCACGTCGGGGCCGAATGCCCGGAGGCGGATCGAGGTCGCCTGCCCGCTGATGTCGAGTCGCCGGAGCGACTCGCGGTGGCCGGTTTCCTGCGGGACGGCGTACGGGAAGGCGAGCTCGTCGATCGCCGACGCGTGGCGCCCCACCATCGACGCCGACCGCGAATCGGGGTACGCCTCCCCCGGGCCACCGCCAAACCACTCCGCGCGCTCGAACTCGCCGGGGAGCAGCAGATGGAACCCCACCCGGGGCCAGGTGACGTCGGTCCTCGGTCTGATCGGAGAGACCAGCACCTGGCAGCCCGCCGCGTCACCGATCCGACGCCAGCGGTAGGTCACCTCGGCACCGTGACGACCCTGCGCGGGCAGGAGTCGTTCGACGACTACGAACTCGTCACCCTCCGCCCCGGCGCTCACCGTCTGGCTCATCAGTCGGTCGAGGCCCTGGGCGCGCCAGCGCGCCGCGGAGCTGGGTCCGGGCAGGCCGTAGCCCCGGGTCGCGGTGTAGTCGCCGATCTCGTAGGAGCCGAAGTCTCCCAGCGAGTCGTTCTCGGTGGGGGCGCGCCAGAGCTCGACGCCGGACTCCCCCACCTCGACGCCCCCGATCGACAGGACGCGGCCGGACGCCGAGAGCGTGACCGGCCCCACCTCCATGATCCGGCCAGCGCTGACGCTGCCCGTCGGTGCTGGGAGAAGCGGCGCGGCGTTCCGATCGAGCCGGGCCTGCGCCACGACGACTTCGTGACCCTCGCTGCACCAAGGCCGATCGGCGCTCTCGCGGACGGTGACCGTGAGCCAGGAGTCGCGCACGGTCTCCGCTTCGGCGGGAAGCTGCGGCAGCGGGATCGTCACCTCGCCTCCGGCGTCGATGGTGGGGACGTCGAGGTCCCCGTCGGAGCGGCGCTCGCCGTCAACCTCCCAGACCCATGAGAACCGGTAATCCGACGTGTCCGTATCGTGCCGCCTGTTGCGCAGGACGATGCCGTCGCGCATCGCGGTGACGGTCACGGGCGAGAACACCTGCTTGACCTCGGCCAGGGCGGGCGACGGGCGCCCGTCGGAGTGGACGAGCCCGTCCATGACGAAGCTGCCGTCGTGGGCCACCTCGCCGAAGTCGCCGCCGTAGGCGAAGAACTCGGTCCCGTCGGGGGTGGTGGTGCGGATTCCGTGGTCGCGCCACTCCCAGATGAACCCGCCGTGCCAGTCCTCGAAGCGGTCGAACTCCGCGGCGTAGTCGGCCAGGGCGCCCGGGCCGTTGCCCATGGCATGGGCGTACTCGCACAGCACCTTCGGCTTGTCGCGGAACCGCGACGACTGCGCCGGGCGCGGCGACAGCGCGGACGAGATTCCGGCCGACATATCGCCGAGCTCGGGTATCGGGGCGTACATCCGCGAGACGAGGTCGGAGTAGGACGCCTCGTAGTCGCCCTCGTAGTGCACCGGGCGTGACGGATCGAGCGTCCGCGCCTCCTCCGCCATCGCGGCGAGGTTCGCACCGGTGCCGGATTCGTTGCCGAGGCTCCAGCAGATGACCGACGGGTGGTTCTTGTCGCGCTCGATGGTGCGGCGCATCCGGTCGACCAGCGAAGTCCGCCAGGCCGAGTCGTCGGACGGGTTGTTCTCCCAGCCGTGTAGCTCGAAGGCGTGGGTCTCGAGGTCGCACTCGTCCATCACCCAGAAGCCCAGCTCGTCGGTGAGCTCGAGCAGCCGTGGGTGCGGAGGGTAGTGGCTGGTGCGGATGGCGTTGATGTTGTGACGCTTCATGAGCAGCAGGCCCTCGCGCGCGGCGTCCTCATCGAAGACGCGGCCGCGGTCAGGGTCGTACTCGTGTCGGTTGACGCCCGCGATGCGCACCTGGCGGCCATTGACCAACCATCGGTGTCCGTCGATCCGGACCGTTCGGAACCCGATGCGCGACTCGATCGACTCGGCGTCGTTGCTCAGGCGCACCTGGTAGAGCCGGGGCCGCTCTGGGCTCCACGGTGTCACGGCGTCGAGCGGGATGGGTGCGACATCGTCGGCCGCTCCCCAGCTCTGCTTGATGCCCAGTTCCGGGATCTCCACGGTGACGGGGAACGTGGCATCCCGGAGCTGGACGGTCAGCGTTCCCCGCCCGGTGGTGTGGTGGAAGTCGGCGAGCAGGTGGTAGTCCTCGATTCCCTCGGCCGGGCGGCCGACGAGGGTGACCTCGCGGAAGATCCCCGGGAGCCACCACTGGTCCTGATCCTCCACGTAGGTCTGGGCGGACCACTGCGCCACGCGGACGTGCACGACGTTTCGCCCCGGCCGCACGACGTCGGTGACGTCGAGCTCCGTCGCCAGCCGAGAGCCGCGCACCACCCCGACGTGCCGACCGTTCACTGCGACGATGCCGATCGATTCGACTCCGTCGAAGCGGAGCCGGATGGCACCGAGGCTCGACCATTCGGACGGGAGCTCGAAGTCCCTGCGGTAGTCGCCGATGCCGTTGGCGTCAGGCACCGTCGGGGGTGACATGGGGATGGGCAGCTGGATGTTGGTGTAGATCGGCCGCCCGTAGCGGCCGTCGCCCCCCAGCACCCAGTGCCCGGGGACCTCCTGCGTGTCCCACCCGTCGTCGTCGAAGTCCGCGGCATCGCACGCATCAGGAGCCTCGGCGAGACCCGTGGCGTAATGGAAGCGCCAAGTGCCGGTGAGGTCGAGCCGCCACTGCTCCCGACGGCGCCAGGCGCGCGGCCTGACGCCGTCGCCGGGTGCGACGTCGACGAGTGACTGGACTGTGAGGTCATGGAGAGACATTGCAGGAGTTCCTATCCGTCAGCCCTTGGTGGCACCGAGGGTGAGGCCGGCGATGAATTGCTTCTGGAGGACGAAGAAGACCACCAGCACGGGCAGAGCCGCGATGATCGAGCCCGCCGAGAGCAGGTTGTAGTCAGTGAAGAAGGATCCCTTGAGGTTGTTGAGCGAACTCGTCACCGGGAACTTGTCGCCGCTTTGCATCAGCACCGTGGCCCAGAAGAACTCGTTGTAGATCCAGGCGGTCTGGAGGGTGCCGAGCGCTGCCATCGGCGGGCGCAGCAGCGGAAGGGTCAGGCCGTAGAACTGGCGCCAGGCCGTGGCCCCGTCCAGCGACGCCGACTCGTAGATCTCCTTCGGGAACGTCTTCATGTAGTTGCTGAGCACGAAGGTGGTGAAGCCGGTCTGGAAGGCCACGTTGATGAGGATGACGCCCAGGTGCGAGTCGAGGAGGCTCCCGGACTCCGACAGCCACAGCGGCACCTCGATCGTCCGGAACATCCGGTAGACGGGGATGAGCAGCGACTGTGGTGGCAGAAGGTTCGCCGAGACGAACACCGCGAGCATCGCGAGGTTGAACTTGAAGCTGTACCGGGCCAGGACGAACGCCGCGCAGGAGGAGAGCGCCAGCGTAAGGACGACCGCGGTGATCGTGATGATCGCCGAGTTCAGGAAGCTGTTGGTGAAGCCGCCCCGGTTCCAGGCGTTGATGTAGTTGTCGAACGTGAAGCCGCCGAACGAGAGGTAGCCGTTCTGCACCGTGTAGCTGTAGTCACGGAACGAGTTGAACAGTGCCCACAACAGCGGGAACAGCCACACGAGCGAGATGATGACGAGGCCAATCTGTAGCGCGATCCGGGCCGGTGGCGTCGAACGTTTGCGGGTGGAAGCCTCAGTGGTGGCGCTCATCAGTGGTCTCCCTTCATGACGACCCTGAGTTGGATGACGATGAAGACCGAGCTGATCAGCAGCATGATGGTGGCCAGCGCGGAGCCGAAGCCTATTCGGCTCGCCTCTCCGATGACGTTGGTGGTGACCAACGTGGAGATGAGCTCGAGGCCGTTCCTGCCGCGGTTGATGATCCACGCCAGGTCGAACGCCCGCAGGCCTTCGATGACGGTGATCGTCAGCACGATGATGTTGATCGGTCTCATGACGGGGAAGATGATGCGGAGATACGTCTGCCGCTGGTTGGCGCCGTCGATCTGGGCCGCTTCGCGCAGCGCCGGGTCGACGCCCTTGAGGCCCGATAGGTAGAGCAGCATGATGTAGCCGGTGTGCCGCCAGCCGTTGGCGACCATGGCCGCCCAGAGGTTGATCGACGGATCGCCGTACCAGTCGATGGTCGTGCCCAGCATGGCGTTGATCAGGCCCTGATCCCGGCTGTACATGAGCTGCCAGATGAAGCCGACCAGCGCAGCCGACAGCACCACGGGTAGGTAGAGGGCCGTCTGATAGAACTTGGTGCCGCGCAGTTCCTTGTCGAGCAGGATCGCCAGGAACATGCCGAGCGGGGTGAACACTGCGAACAGCACGATCAGCCACAACACGTTGTGCCACAGCGCCGGCCAGAAGGGCGGGTAGATGGTGGCCAGATCGACGTAGTTCTGGACTCCGACGAACTTGATGGTGTCGAGCGAACCGATCCCGTCCCAGGTGGTGAACGACAGCGCTACCGTGATCAGTGCCGGGCCCCAGATGAGGCCCAGCACGATCAGCAGTGGCACCGCGAGCATCAGGGTCAAGACGATCCGGTCAGAACGCGAGGTGCGGACGCCGCTGCGCCGCTTCGGTGGGGTGACCGTCGTGGTGCTCATATGTCAGCTCACTCGCTCGCGAAGATCGACTTCTTCTGTTCCTCGACGTTGCTGAGGATCGAATCGATCTGGCTCGGGTCCTGGATGAAGGACTGCAACGCGGGGCCGACGACGGTGTTGGCGAAGTCGGGGCGGGAGTCACGGTCGAGGAACTGCGAGATGGCCTCCGCCTCCTCGATGACCTTGACGGCCTTCTTCTGCAGCGCGTTGTAGCTCGACTGGTCGGCCTTGGAGTTGGCCGCGATGACCGACGGATCGGCCTTGACGGTGTGGGCGACCGCCTCGGGCGTGGCGAGGTAGGCCAACAGCTCCTTGGCGAGCTCCGGGTTCTTCGGGTCCGCGGCCATCATGAAGCCATCGACGGGGGCCTCGACCACCTTCGCACCGATCGCGGGATCCGCCTCGGGGAAGATGAAGAAGTCGAGGTCATCCTCGAGGCCAGCGGCTGCGAACTGCTGCTGGACGAACATGCCCATGACGTAGACGCCGGTGCGGTTCTGGATGAGTCCCTGAGCGGCTTCCTGCCAGGTGCGGCCGAGCGAGTCGGCCTCGTGGTAAGGCATGAGGTCGCTCCACAGCTTGAAGACGTTCTTGACCTTGTCACCGTCCCAGGCCTCCTCGCCCGCCATGAGCGAGACGTGGTAGTCGTAGCCGTTGACGCGCAGGTTCAGCATGTCGAAGGTGCCCATCGCCTCCCAGCCGTCCTTGTCGGCGAAGCCGATGGGGGTGAGGCCGTCGGCCAGCATCCGCTCGTTGAGCGTGATCCACTCGTCGATCGTCGTGGGCTCGGTGTAGCCGCGCTCCTGGAAGAGGCTGGGGCGGTAGAACACGGCCCACGGGTAGTAGGTGCTGGGGATGAAGACCTGCTTGCCGTCGCCGCTGGTGGAGGCCACCTTCATCGACTCGGGCATCCCGTCGATGTTGGCCCAGACGTCGCTGAGGTCGCCCACCAGGCCACGCTCCGCGAAGTAGCGCGCGCGGTAGCCAGCGAACCAGGTGAACACGTCGTCCGGGTTGCCCTGGAGGTAGTTGTTGATGCCTTCCTTGAAGGTCTCGTGCTGGATGGTGTTGATCTCGACGTCGCCGCCCTCGAAGGCGGCCATCATGTCGGCGAACGCCTGCTTGGGGATTTCGTCGGACTGGTAGGAGCCGACCTTGACGATCGACGAGGTCTCCCCCGTCGAGGAGGATCCACCGCCGCATGCGGCGAGGGCGCTGGTGCCGAGGGTAAGTCCGCCTGCGACGAGGAGCTGCCTGCGGGAGAGCCTGAATGGTGACGACATTGTCCGTTCCTTTGCTGGAGACGAGTATGGGACCGCTCCTACGCTGACTCCCCAGAATCTTCGCCTATCAGGGTATCGACAGACTCAACATTCGGGCTTCACTGCGTGGGAGCGGTCCCACAGTAACCCACTGCAGTGCCCGGCGTCAAGCCTTTTGTGCTCGGCCCCAGGGATTTGAGCAAATGAGATGGGTCGACGAAACAAAACACTGTTACACCGGCGTGTCGTGGCGTTGACCCATCTCACTTGCTCAACTCATCCACCCCACCCGACGAGGCTGCCGGAGGGTGGGGATACGGACGGGCGGGGTGCGCCCTGAGGCGCGTCGCTACTTCTTCTTGTTGCGACCCGGGGGCACCCAGGGTGCCGGTGTCGGCTCGGGCTCGGGCTCGGGCGCAGGCTCAGGAGCGGGCTCGGGCTCCGGCTCCGGCTCCGGCTCCGGCTCCGGCTCCGGCTCCGGCTCCGGCTCCGGCTCAGGAGCGGGCTCCGGCGCGGGCTCGGGGGGCGGGGGGTCCGTCGGTTCCGGTTCGCTCGGCGGCGGCGGATCCGGCAGAGGATCGTCGGCGGGTGGCTCCACCGGTTCCGCAGGGGCCGGCGCAGCGACCGCTACGGAGACCGCCTCCGGGTCGTAGCCGTCGGTACGAACCTGGTAGGAGTCAAAGGACGCCGAGCCTGCCGCGACGAGGACGCCGGTGCGGCCGTCGGCCAGCGCCGCGTTGTAGGCGCGGGAGCGGATGAACTGGCCGTTCAGCACCAGGGAGACGGACGCGCCCTTGATCGTCACCATCATCGTGTAGCTGACACCCGCCGTCAGCGCCTGCGAGACGACCTCGTCAACCTTCCACGTGCCGTGGGTCACGTGACCGAACACCACGCGCTGCGTGACGACGTCGAGCACGATGAACTTGTACTCGTCGACGCTGTAGTAGTCGTAGACGATGCCTGCCATCGACCCGGCAGCGAGGCGAACCTCAGTGGTCAGTTCGAGGAACGAGTTCGCGTCCAGGGACTGTCCCAGGTCGGTCAGCCCGACAGTGGGAGCAGCGGCCGGCGCGGTGCCGACGAGCGATCCGTCGGCGGTGGTCCACGTCTCGTCGGCCGGGAGCCCGGACACGAGGCCGGGGCCGTCGTCGAACTCCTCGGTCACATCGAGTGTGATCTGAGGCGGGAGCACCCGCACGGAGATGTTGTCGAACTTGCCGCGGGACCGCAGCGACCCGACGCCGACGAAGCCCTTGTTGAGGCCGACCGTGACGCCGTCGATCACCCGCGGGACGAACGTGTGCGTGAACGCCACCGCCCCGCCCAGCAGCACGGTGACCGTGGTGCCGTTGACGGCCACCAGCATCTCGTACCACTTGTTGTACTTCACGCCACCCTGCACCGAGCCCTGCACGTCGATCAGCCAGCCCGCGGCGGTGCGGCGACCCATGACGAGCTTGTTCGTCGACTGGTCGACGCCGGCAAACTTGAAGTCGTCGGGCGCGAAGTAGTCGAAGATCACGTACGCATTGGCCTTCCAGCCGCCCGTCGGCTTCGTCAGGTACACCTGCGCGTGGATCTCGTAGTAGATCGGCAGGTACTGGTCGATGTAGTACACCGCCACGGCGTCGCCGCTGGTCGACGCCGCGGTCACGCTCAGCGTGCCGCCCTGCGCCGCGAAGACACCGGAGTCGGCGAAGAAGTCCTGGCCGGTGGCGTCGTTGAAGTCAGCGCTGCGCAGCACGTCGCGCTTGCCGCCGGGCACGTTGCCGGGCTGCGGGTCACGCGGGCCACCGGTCTGGTCCTGCCAGAAGTCGTCCTTCTGCGTGATGAGACCGATCTCGCCGTACGGTTCGCCGTTACGCGGGGCCGACATCTGGCCGGCCAGCTGCGCCACGGTCGCGTCTGCGCCTTGCGCCGCCGAGAGCCTGTACAGGAAGTCGAACAGGCCCGGCGGCACCTGGCGGCTGACGGTCCCAAGGCCGAACGGGGCAAACGGCACCAGGAAGCTGTTGAACTCCCCCACCCAGTCGATGAGGCGATCGCCGCCGGTGTTGGCGATGAGGACGTCCAGGCCAGCACCGCCGACCGCACGATCCTCGTAGGACGTGTGGGTCTCCGGCTGGGTGTTGAGCCCGCCGACGCCGCTGAGGTCGTCGTCCGCGTTGAGCAGGTCGTTGCCCCAGCCGCCCCACATGGTGTCGCGTCCCGAGCCGCCCACGAGCCAGTCGTTGCCGTGGTCGCCGAAGATGACGTCGTCGCCGTCAGTGAAGAAGTCACCGCCGAGCGGCCGACCGTCCGCTGCGGAGAAGTTGAGGAACCACTCGCCGCCACCGACGGTGATGCGGGTCATCGGTGCGTATTCGTCGTACAGCTCGAACATGCCGGTGGTCGGGTTGAAGCCGAGCAGAGTGCCGTCGTTGAACGGGCGGGCGAAGTCGCTGCGCACGCCGCCGACGCCGTAGCCAATGGTGAGCGCCTCGGCACCCGAGATGGCGTCGTCGCCGGAGCCGCCGTGGATGAAGTCGTCGTCCCAGCCGCCGAAGATGACGTCGTTGGCGTGGCCGATCGGGTTGAGCGGGTTCACCCAGTCGCCATCGGCGGCGAACGGGGTGAGGTCGACGCTCTTGTTGAGCTTGCCGACCGGGAACAGGATGGCGATCTGGACGCGACCCGGGGTCGTGATCTCGCTCTGCACGTTGGCCGTCGTCACGCCGTTGAGAGGCTCGGTGGTGCCGTTGCGGCTGGTGAAGATCCGGCCGTCGTCGCCGAGGATGCCGTCGATGCCGGTGCCGCCGGAGATCCAGTCGTGGCCCCAGCCGCCGATGAGGTCGTCGTCGCCCGCGTCGCCGAAGATGACGTCGTTGCCGCCGCCGGTGTAGACGGTGTCGTCGCCGGACTCGCCGTGGACCTCGTCGTTGCCGTAGATGTCGCCCACGTAGGTCGGCCAGTCGGGACCGCCGGGCGTGTAGTCGAGGAGGTCGACGGCACGCGGGATGAGCCGCTCGTTGGCCGGGCCGCCGTAGTTGTCGTACGTGAAGGTGCGGTACGTGGTCGCGCCGCTCATGACCTGGACGATCCGGTAGATGTTGCCGTTGTCGCCGACGATGGTGTCGGAGTCGCGGCCGTGACCGGCGGTGTCGTCGTTGCGATCAATGCTCGATCCCGCGCCACCGAAGATGAGGTCGCCGGCATCCGGCCGCGCGACGGCCGTCTCCAACGAGAACAGGCCGGAGCTGCCGCCGATGATCTCGTCGCGGCCGAGGTTGCCGAAGATGACGTCGGCTCCGCCGCCGCCCTCGACGTAGTCGTCGCCGTCGGTGGCCGCCTCGACCGACGGGTTGACGGTCAGGTCACCCGCGGCGTCGCGCTCGGCGCCGACAGCCAGGTCGATGGAGCCGTCGCCCTGGATGACGTCGCTGCCGAGCTGCCCGAAGATGACGTCGTCGGCTGCGCCGCCCGCGATGTAGTCGCTGCCGTAGCGATCGGCCGGAGTGTCATCGGCATGGTCGAGCAGCCTGATGCGGAAGTCGCTCCACGCGGTCGCGCCGGCGGGATCGTTCTGCCACGCGCCGGTCACCTGCGCGGCGCCAGCCGCGTCTCCGCCCGCAGTCGAGTAGATCTGCGTGCCGTCAAGGACGCGGAAGCGCGGGTTGGTGTGGTTGCCGAGCGTGGTGCGGCGGTCGAGCTCGACGTTGTCGCCGAAGATGAGGTCACGGCCGAGGCCGCCGTCGATGCGGTCGTTGCCGGTGCCGCCGATGAGGATGTCCTCGCCGCCGAGGCCGCGGATCGTGTCGTGACCGCCGAGGCTGTTGTCGCGGATGGTGATGAACGTGGCCGGGCGGACCACGCCGTCGGTGAAATCGTCCATGCCACCGTTGCCGGACTGGGCCACAACCACGCCGCCGGAATGCCACTGCACGACTCCGCGGTCGCCGACGATCACGTCGTGGCCCTGGCCGCCGCTCAGGTCGTCGTCGCCGATGCCGCCGAAGATGATGAGCGGCAGCGTCGAGCCGGAGCCGTCGACGGTGTCGTCGTCGGGTCCGCCGAGGGCGGGGAGGGTGAAGGTCTGGGTGGCGGAGCGGGTGACGTCGACCACGACGTGGGCGGCCGACCCGTCGCGCTGCGCGGGCGCGTCGAAGGTGAGGACGGTGCCGGTCAGGGCGACCTCGCTGGCGCCGAGCAGGCGTCCGTTGACCCAGACGCGGTAGCTGACGAGATCCGTCAGCGAGCCTAGGTTGAAGGTGCCGCTGGTCTGCACGGTGTAGTCGCGCAGCTCGAGGGCCACGACGACGCTGGAACCGGGCGCGAACGAGTCGAACAGCCCGACGAGGTCGAGCCTTGTGCTGGCGGAGTAGCGGCTCGGGTCGACGAGCTGGCCGCCCACGGTGACGCTGACCACGCGGTCGGCGGCGAGCGGTTCGTCGCCGTCGTCGAGGTCGGCCACGAGGTCGAGCACGTTGTCGTACTGACCCTGCGTGTTGAGGACGAAGAAGCCGTCCTCGCCGGCAGTGAGGTTCACCGTCACGTGGTCGTTGCCGAGGCCGGTGTTGAGCCAGGTGGTGGTGCGGACGCCGGAGCGCTCATGGGTGCCGTCGATGACGATGCGGTCGGCGAAGCCCGAGGTCCACATGCGGATGCCGTCGGCGAAGGTGCCGTCCGCGGCAGCGCGATACGAGATGCCGGCCGGGGCCAGCCCGACGACGAAGATCTCGCCGGTCGCGGCCAGGTCGGCGTCGCGGTCCAGGGTGGCGGACGGGACGTCGGTGATCAGCACGTCGGCGTCGCCGGAGCCCGCATCCGCGTCGCTCAGCAGCAGCGTGTGGCGGCCGGAGCCGAGGTCGAGGTTGAGGGTGCCCTCGATGTCGTCGAGGTGGCCGTCCAGGAACTGGGGCCGTTCAGCCAGACCGACGTCGGCGCGCGACGAGATGTAGACGCGGTCGTCGCCGCTGCCGAAGGTGACGTTGGTGACCGGCAGGGTGCCGCGGATGTTGAGGACGTCGTGCCCGGAGCCCAGCGCGAGGTTGAGCGTCTCAATGCCCGCGTAGCGGATGCCGGCGCGGGAGTCGGCGTCGACGGCCTGGGCGCCGTCACCGATCGCGCTGAGGAGGATCGTGATGGGCTGGGCGGGGTTCTCGTTGACCTCGCCGCGGAACCCGACGAGGTAGCTGCCGGCGACCTGCCAGACGTAGACGCTGACGACGCACTGGCTGTCGTCAGCCTGTCCGCAACCCATGAGTACGGGCAGCAGCAGCGACTGGAGGGCGTCGCGGATCTCGTCGGCGGAGGCGCCGACGGCGAAGGTCACGGCGCCGATGCCGGAGGCGAGGCCGCCGGCGATCTGCGACAGCATCAGGGTGAAGTGCGTGGCACCGGGTGCCGGGGTGACCGAGTAGAGGCGATCCAGCGGGCGTCCGAGCTCGTCGAGCCCGGTGCGCGGGGTCATGTCGAGCCCGGTCAGCGTGTCCTGGGTCAGCCAGCCGAGGTTGTTGTTGGCATCGCCGTCGTCGTAGAGGTGCGCGGTGTCGTTGCCGACGCCGCCGTCGAGGACGAGGAGCGCGGCGAGCAGGTCGAGCAGCCCGGAGGCGGTGCCGACGCGGATCTCGTCGTCGTCGGACCGGCCGAGGGCGAGCGCGTCCGGGCCGCCGATGATGCGGGTGTGGCCGTCGACGGTGCGGACGGTGAGGTCGTCGTCACCGAGCCCGCCGTGGACGGTGGTGGTGCCGGCGTGGGTGCTCTCGACCGTGAACGTGTCGTTGCCGTAGCCGAGCAGCACGGTGAGGTCCTCGAAGTCGGCGTAGCGGATGCCGCCGGGGACGGGGCGTCCGGCAAGGGCGTAGTCGTCGGCCATGCCGAGGCCCGTGATGCGGTCGCGCGTCAGCACGCCGGTGTCGTTGGCGGGCGAGTCCTCGTTGTGGATGATGAGGACGTCGACCTGGGCTGTCTCGATGGCGCGCCCGGTGCTGGCCGTGACGGGCTTGGGCTCGGTGGAGGTCTCGCCCGGCATCAGGACCGGCAGGTAGCCGTCGAGGGAGAGCTGCACCGGCGGGTTGGGGTCGTCGCCGCCGGAGACGAACAGCGGGCCCTGGATGAGGTGCACGCGGCGCGCCGCGTCGGCGAACTCCTGCACGAGGCTGCCGTCGATGGTGGTGTCGTCGATCGCGCGCACGATGACCGTCTGGCCCAGGTGCCAGGTGCTGGCGGAGAAGGTCAGCACCAACTCGGCTACCCAGTTCGCGCCGTCGAAGAATTCCAGCTGGCGGGCGGTGCAACCCAGGTTGGTGGAGCAGGTACCGGCGGCGCTGAGCGTCTTCGACTCGATGGCGCTCAGGCGCACCTGCACGGTGCCCGCGGGCGCCGCGGCGAGGCGGACGGCGTAGGTGGCCTCGGCACCGAATTCGCCGGTCTGGGCGCCCTCGACGAGGCGGATGTCGCCGCCGACAGGGGTGATGACGACGCCGGGGGTGTCGCCGTCATGGGCGAGCACGGTGACCCGCGGCACGATCGCGCCGACGAGCTCGGCGACGTAGACGCGGGTGTTGGGAGCCGCGAACGTGTCGGAGGCCCACGCGTCGATGACGGTGATGGTCGTGGCGGTGTTGGAGGCGATCGTCCGGTAGGTGCCGACGCCGTTGGTGCCGACGAGCCGCAGCAGCGCACCGGAAAGCCCGGCCCCGTTGGTCGGGAGCGCGGCGCCGCTGAGCGTGACGGTTCGGAAGTCCGCGGAGACGCCGGTGACGGTGCCGGTGACCTCGACCTCAGTGGCGGGCGGGGTGTAGCCGAGGATCGCGAAGGCATCTCCGGCGGCGGGAGCGATGTCCCAGTCGCCCTCGATCTCGATCGCGCTGGCGGTGTTCGTCCAGATGCGGGCCGCCTGGCCGGCGCCGTCGCCGCTCAGCAGGACCACCTGGTAGCCCTTGAGCGCGTCCACGGCCAGTCCTGCGGAGAAGAGGAACTCGTTGGGGACTCCCCCGGCGCCGCTCACGGTGCCGGTGATGGCGTCGCTGCTGGTGACACGGGCGGTGATGGCCGCGACGTGCTGACCTTCGACGACCGCGTCGTCGAGCGCGCGGACGTGGATCGTGCGCGAGGTGTCGCCGGGGGCGAACGCCAGCGTCAACGACTGCTGCCAGGTGGTGCCGTTCAGCGACACCTGGAAGCCCGACGGGGCCGCCACCGCGACGGTGACGGTGGAGAGAGGCTGCCGGGTCAGGCGCACCTCGTACGTGGCGTTCTGGCCGCCGACGCCGGAGGTGGGCTCGATGACGACGACGCCGCCGACCGGCTCGATGACCGCGACCTCCGGGGCCTCGTCGTCGAGTACCCGCACGAACGTCGTAGCCACGAGCACCTTGTCGTAGGTGCCGCCGGAGACGACTGCGTCGATCGGGTGGAGCTTCTCGCCCTCGGCCGCCAGATCCTGGACGGCGCGGACGCGAACCTCGCGCTGGGCGAGGTCGCCCGGCGCGAAGGTGAGGGTGACAGAGGTCTCCCACTCGACACCGTTGAAGAACTCGATGGCCCCGGCCCGGGTCGACAGCGCGGCGGGCGCCGTGAGGGTCACCGTGACATCGGTGGCGGCGGCGAAGGTCAGCCTGACCGTGACCGCACCCTCGTCGCCCTCGGTGAGGACGAGGGGTCCGCCCACGGGGGCCACGACGACGGTGGGCTCGTCGTTGTCCATGATCTCGGCGGCGAGGCCGTCGACCGGCACGCCGTCCCAGGCGCCGATGGCGCTCTCGACGGAGTGGCGCACCAGACCGGTGTGACCGAGCAGGTCGTTGGCCTGCGCGGCAGGGGCCTGGGAACCGACCTCGATGCGGTCGGAGCCGAGCCCGCCGTAGATGGCCATCTCGACGGCCGGGTTGGTCGACAGGACGTGGAAGACGTCGTCGCCCTCCATGCCGTAGATCGCGACGCGCTCGACGTTGGTGTAGCGCACCACGCGGCCGGCCCCGAAGACGCCGTCGGCGGTGATGACGAAGGTGTCGTGGGCCTCGGTACCGATGAGCACGACGAGGTCGAAGCCGGAGCCACCGTCGATGTTGACCGGCGCGTTCGCGGAGTACTGGATGAAGTTGCGGCCCTCGCCGGCGTCCACTTCGGCCTGCACCGATTCGTGGATGAAGGTGCGGATGATGAACGTGTCGTCCCCGGCCTCGCCGTAGAGGTTGAGGGTCGCGACGTTGCGGAAGACCTCGAAGACGTCGTCGCCGGAGCCGCCGTACACGTGCGCGGTCTCGGAGACGCCGTTGGTGATCCAGCCGCGGGTCGAGTCGAAGAACACGTCGCCGAAGTCGGCGTCCGACTCCTCGTCAGGGAGCGAGAAGTCGCCGAAGCCGAGGCGGTCCTGGACGCTGCCGGGCAGCGGGTCCTCGATGGCGTAGCCGGTGTACAGCTGGCCGAAGCGGAAGACGTCGTTGCCGGAGCCGCCGAGGACGGTGAGCACCGAGGAGGTGTCGTCAAAGGCGAACGCGTCGTCGCCCGCCAGGCCGTCGACGACCACGCCGCCGGTCATGGCCTCGTCGTACGTGACGATCTCGGCGTCGCGGAACCAGTTGGCCGGCGTGCGGTGGGAGAGCTGCGCGATCATGCCGCGGCGGAACAGGAACGTGTCGTCCAGGCTGGAGCCGTTGACGGCCAACGTGTTGGTGTCTGCGATCGTGTCGACGACGTCGATCCGGCTGTTGCCGACACCGAACAGGTCGATCAGGTAGGTGTCGGAACCGGCGCCACCGGCCAGGGTCAGGCGCTGCCCGTCCATCGGGTTGGTGCCGACGGGGCCGGGCGCTGCATTGACCAGAAGCCAGTCGTTGCCGTCCTCGCCGTGGATGGCGGTGGTGCCGGCCAGCGACTCGACGGCCACGACATCGTCGCCGGAGCCGGTGAACACGTTCGTGGCGCCGGTGTGGGTGGACTCGATCACGACGACGTCGCGGAGCGCGCCGAGGTTGACGTCGAGGCGCTCGAACAGCGCGTAGTCGACCAGTCCGTCGGTCATCTGCTCAACGCCGGTGGACACGCTCGGTCCAACCAGGGCATGCCCAGCCACGGGCACGACGGTGAGGGTGTGGGGACGTCCGTCCAACCCGGCGAGGTCTCCGGTCCAGGCGACGGTCCAGCGCTCGCCGGCCTTGGTGACGACGACGTTGCCGACGCCGACGAGCGCCTCAAGCACCTGCTGCATCCGGGCGGCGCTCGCGTCGAAGGCGAGCTGGCCACTGGTGCCGAACCCGGCCACCTCGAGGGCGAAGCGTCCGTTGTTGGCGCCCTCAACCGTGACGACCTGCACGAGGCTGGGCGTCGGGGCGCCGCCGGTCATGCCGAGCCCGGAGACCGTGGTGCCGGTGATGACGCCGATGCGGTCGAGGAACGATGCGGCGTCGTTGAAGTACAGCTCGTCCGCACCGTCGCCACCGTCGACGCTCAGCGGTGCCTGGACGCCGGTGAGATCGCCCGCGCCGGTGAGCGTCGAGGAGATCCGCACGGTGTCATTGCCGTTGCCGGTGGAGACCGTCGTGATGCCCGAGACGCTGTGCACGGTCACGAGGTCGCTGCCGTTGTTGGTGGTGAGCGCGGTGGAGCCGAGGTGCGTCGAGGTGACGGTGAACTCGTCGCTGCCGGAGCCGAGGTCGATCGTCAGGAACTCGAAGCCGGTGTAGTGGATGCCGGTGCCCATGTCGAGCCCGGTCAGCCACAGGCTGGTCAGGTCGCCGGTGTTGTCGGCCGTGTCGCCGGTGTCGTCGACGGCCAGCAGGTCGCGGCCGGTGATGGCGCCGGGACCGGTACCCCCGTCGACCCGCAGCAGCGCGTTGATGGCGTTGACGGTGCCGCCGGTGTTGGTCCAGGAGGTGTCCGTGGTGCCAGCGTCCGCGGCGTTGGAGCCGACCGCGATGACGTCTGTGTGCTCGCCGGTGTAGATCTCGTGGGTCACGTTGATGGCGCGGACGGCCACGCGGTCGCCGCCGGTCAGGGTGCGGATGACGACGGTCTCGACGTCGTCGTGGGTGATGACGCCGATGTCATCGCGGACGCCCGCACTACTGAACGTGACCCGACGGATCCTGTCGGTGTACGTGCCCGCAGGCGGCGCGGCAACGACGTCGACGATGAGGTCGTCGGGAGCCGTGGTGCCCCACACCTCGAGGCGGTCGTTACCTGCGGAGCCGGTGACGTGCACGGCCATGTTCGTGGAGCGGGTGAGCTCGACGCGCACGAGGTCGTTGCCGTCGCCGGGATCGAGGAAGGCGGTGCCGGTCCACGGGTTCGCGGTGAGGCGGAGGCCCGCCACCCTGACGGCTCCGTCGGCGTCGCCGACGAGGATCGTCGTGGCGCGGTTACCCGTGGAGTTGAGGCGCGCGGTGCGGAAGATGTTCTTCAGGTCTTCGGCGATCGAGCCGACGCCGAAGTCCAGACCGACGACGATGCCGACGACGAAGAGGTTGTCGTAGAGGCCGAAGTCGACGCCCTCGAAGGACTCCTCGAGCGTGTTGCTGCCGATGTTGTCGTAGAACGTATCGCGGCCGAGGCCACCGGTCACCGTGTCGTCGCCGGCGCCGAGGTAGAAGATGTCGTCGAAGTTGGAGCCGATGAGTCTGTCGTTGCCGTCGCCGCCGCGGATCGTCAGCGCGAGCTGGTCGGCGGACATGTCGGCGGCGTCGATGGTGTCGTCGCCCCCGCGGCCGTCAATGACCAGCGAGTCGCCCTGGGCGCGCACGCCGCCGGCGATCCGGACTTCATAACCCTCGACGCCTGCACGCGTAACACTGGTGCGGGCGCCGTCGGTGCCGACGGTGAAGCTGTCGTCATCGCCGTCCGAGCCAAGCACAGTGACGATGTCCGTGCTGCCCGTGCCCAGATCGATCTCGACGCTGGTCAGCCGGGAGTCGTTGCCGTTGATGTGGTCGAGGGTGATCTGGTCGGAGCCGCCACCCGCCTCGAGGACGAACGCCTCGATGCCGGTGGACTGGATCAGCTTGGTGCCGAGCAGGTGGTCGAGCGTCCACTGGGACGGGTTGCTGAGCCGGTAGGTCTCCGCGTCCCCGGTGAGGGTGAGGCGCAGCGTGTCGTTGCCCGCTCCACCCCGGATGGGGGCGGAGATGGTGCTGCCGAAGACCGCGGCGGTGGCGATGATGATGTCGTCGTCGGCGCCGCCGTCGTAGAGCGCGGCGGGACCACTGAGCGTGTCGTTGCCGTCGTCGCCGAACAGCTGCGCGGTCGGTGCGTTGCCGACGAGGACGTCGTTGCCGCTGCCGCCGTGGAAGGTGACGACGCCGGTGCCCGTGTGGGTGAGCCGGTCGTTGCCCTGGCCGCCGTGGACGGTGGCGCCGACCGTACCGCCGACACGGATGTCGTCGTTACCGCTACCGGCAGACGGCTCGTCGCCGTAGACGACGCTGTCCTGGCCGGCGCCCTCGAGGATGATGGTGTCGCTATCGGCACCGCCCCAGATGAGCACCGGGATCTGGACGCTCGGGTCGATCGTCACGTGATCGGCGCCGTCAGCGAAGCGGCCAGTGATCCGCTCGACGTTGGCGTAGGTGCGGGAGTAACCGAAGCCGGTTACCCGGATGACGGCCAGACCGTTCTTGACACCGATCTGCTCGATGAGCACGCGTTCGTCGCGTGTCTGCGTGGAGACGTCGCGGGCGGCGCGGTGGCGGTCGTTTCCGACGTTAAGGATGAGCTCACGGTCCTCCTCGCGCCACATCCGCAGGCTGCGCGGATCACTGGCGCCGAAGTCGACGCCGTTGCCGGCCAGGTACGGCACCACGGGGAACGCGACTCGACCGATGGTGAACGTGTCGCTGCGCGAGTACCACTTGCCGAGCACCTTGAAGCGCACGGTGATGCGGAACTTGAGCGGCACCTTCCCGTCGGCGTCCTTCGGGTCGGTGGACTTGGCGGTCACCGCCAGTTCCAAGCCGACGCCGAGGCTGATCTCGAACAGCTTGAAGTCGAAGTACACCTCGACGCTCGCGGAGCCGCCGATGTAGAGCTCGTAGACGACGATCCCGTCGGTGGTGGTCTTCGTGAACGCCACCTTGAGGGTGAACTGGCCACGGATGCCCATGAAGCTGCCGCCGAGCTGCATCCTGCCGGAGAGTTCCAGGCTGAAGGTGCCCTCGGAGCTCAGTTCCACCTTGCCGCTCAGGCCGAAGCCGAAGAAGTCGAAGCTGGCCTGCGCCATGAGGTACCAGTCGCCCTCGAGCGGCTGTTGGTCCGTGGGCGAGTCCTTGCCGACCAGGATGATGAGGTCCGCCTTGAAGCTGAAGATCTTGAGCAGCGTGACAGAGCCGTGCAAGGACAGCTCGAATCCCTTGTCCACGCCTTCTCGCTGGATGCCTGTCGTGTTGAGGGACAGAGTCCCGGACGCGCTGAGGCTGAAGACCAGGGCATCGGCCGATGCGCTCACCTGGACGCGCATCACGATGCCGGGGTTGTCGTCGGTGTAGATGCCCGCGACGCCGTTGGCCGAGAACTTCAGCCCGGCAAGGTCGAAGTTGACGCCGAAGCTCATCACGAAGTTGCCGCCGCCGATGCTGATCTCGGCGAAGCCGGAGCCCTTGGCGAAGCCGAGGAACGTGATGCTGCCCTCGATGCGCAGCTTGAAGCCGGGCTTGACCACGGTCGAGCCGAGGGTCGCGTCGGCACCGGTGGTGTTCAGTTCGAGCAGCGCGGAGGCGTTGAAGTTGAGCCCGACGTTGCCGCCGAAGCCGGCGTCGAGGCCGATGTCGACACGCGCCACCAGGCCCTTGTTGGTGATCGAGAATCCGGAATCGACGATTCGCACCTCGCCCAGGCCGGTCAGGGTGGCCGAGCCGTTGACCACCAGCGTGATGCCGCTCGCGCCGAGCGAGAAGACCACGTGCCCGTTGATGTCGAGGACGTTGCTGATGACGAGCGAGCCGTACATCTCGAGGCGGAATCCCGCCACCACACCGATGGTCTGGTCGTCGATGATGAGGCGGTTCTGGGCGTCGCGGGCGAAGCCGCCGAAGACCTTTCGGCCGCCTGGGAGCGTTTCCTGCTCGACGACGAAGGCGCGGACGGTCTGCTCGCTGGCGAACGTGTTGATCTCCAGCAGGAACTGGCCGTTGAGAGAGACTCCGGGGATGATGTTGGAGCCGAGCGTCAGCTGGACGCGACCCACGACACCGGTACGTTCGCCCATATAGACGTTGAGGTTGAGGCTGCCTGTCATCGCGCCCAGGAGCGGGATCGTGGTGCCGACCATGCCGGTCACTTCGAGGTACGCCCCCGACGGGCCGACGGCGGCGGTGATGCCGAGCATGCCGGTGAGGGTGAACAGCCCGCCGATGGTGAGCTCGGCCTCGATGACCGCGGTGATGTAGATCGCAGGCAGCGCGCCGGGGACGGGGTTGCCGTCGATGCCAGGGGCGGCCGCTGGAATGATGAAGGTGGGTGACTGTCCGGGCAGCAGCAGTGGCAGGAAGGCGTCCGGGACGGTGAACGACTGCTCGGCCATCGTGGTGTTGAAGATCACGGAGACGGATCCGGAGGCGGAGAACAGCGAGCCGATGTTCGGCAGGCCGATGCCGACGCCGCTGGAGACGCGGATGCTGCCGGCGACGCCAGCCAGGGGTCCGTCGGTGCGGATCATCATGACGCCGGTGACCGATCCGTACTCGAGGCGCGCGGAGCCCGAGCCGAAGGAGAGCGTGCCGGTGAGGAACAGGTCCATCGAGGGGTTCTCGGAGATCGAGATGTTGAGGTAAAGGCCGCCCTGCACCCGCATGAGTTCGGTGCCTCCGGGTGCGACGACTACCTGGCCGAGGATCTGGAAGCCGAAGCTGAACGGCTGCAGTACGAAGGTCTCGGTGAGGTCGGTGCCGCCGGGGCCCACTCCCTTGAGGGTCAGCGTCTCGGTCTTGACCTCGTTGGTGAGGTTGATCCGCAGCTGGGCCGAGCCGGAGATGAGGAGGCCGATGTCCTCAAGCTTCTCGAAGTTGGTCTCGACGGTGGCGACACCCCAGATCTGCGGCCACTTGTAGAACACGCCGGATTCCGGATCGGCCGTTGCCAGGATGAACCGACCGGACGTCGCGCCGATGGTGCCGAGTCCCCACACCTCGATCTGGCCCGCGAAGGTCAGGATGAGCGTGAACGGGTCGGTATCGATCTCAAGGATGACCTCGGCGGAGATGTGCAGCAGCGGGTCTTCGAGCAGTTCGCCGGCCTGGAGCAGGATGCCGCCGGAGAGCTCGATGAAGAACGAGGTGCCCTGTTCGATGACGCGGAAGCTCTCGCTGCTGCCTGCCGCCGTGTTGCCGCCGGTGTCCGTCCACTGGCCCGCGTTGAACGTCACGGTCAGCGTGCCTGGCCCCATGGTGGCGCGCAGGTCGGTCGCCTGGTAGCTGTAGAACGCGATGCCGCTGCCGTCGGCGCGGTCGCGGAGGAAGTTGACGCCGGAGAAGGTGAGGCCCTCGGAGCCGGCGCCGGTGAGCACTACGTTCGGGTTCGCGATGTCGAGGTCGCCGCCGTCGAGCGTGCGGACGTCCACCTCGGTGCCCCACGTCGGGGTGAGCCGTACGCCGACCCAGGTGCGGTTGAGGATCTGCGACTCAGTGGGGGCGGTGTACGTGGGTGCGGCGTGGGTGCCCGCTGTGAACGGGGTGCCGTCGGTGGCCAGCCAGCTGCCGTCGATGAAGGCGACGGTGAGCGGGCCGGAGGTGTAGCCGGTGAAGAAGAAGCGGTACGTGGTGCCGGTGGTGCGGACGGCGGCGATGACGGTGAGCTCGCCCTTGGCGTCGCGCAGCGTGATCTCGGGGGCGGCGTCAGTGATGGACGCGGGGTCCACGGCGACCGAGCCGATGGTGCCGAACGTGATGTCGATCCAGCCCCGACCGGCGAGGTCGTCGACGCTGACGACCGAGCCGGGGCCTGGGGTTTCGAGCTGCGAGGTGGGCACTGCGAGGGCGAAGATTTCGGTCTCGGCGGCGTTGAGGTTGCCGCCCAAGTCGGCGAAGGTGCCCGCGACGAAGGTGAGGGTGTAGGTGCCGGCCACGAGGGTGCCCGCGAATCCGTAGCGGTAGATGTCGCTGGAGCCGACCCGCACTGGAGCGCTCAGGGTGATGAGGGTGCCGCCGGGGCCGCGCAACTGGATCTCGTCGCCGTTGATCGTCGCGTGGTCGATGCCGAGGCCCGAGGCTCCGCGGAAGCGGATCTCGAAGTAGTGCTGCTGGTTGATGGAGTCGAGCCCGATCGTGCCGCCGGCCAGTGCGTCGGTGCGGACTTCGGTCTCGTCTTCAGGGGTGTTCGTGTCGTCGTCGACGATTACGGTGGTGACAGTGTCGGCGGTGGCGCCCACGACGAGGAAGGTGCGAAGAAGCGGCGCGGAGGTCGGTGGGCTGTGCCCGGAGGTGTCCATGATGTTCTTCATGTCGAACGTCACCGTGACCTCGCCCGCCGCGAACGTGCCGTGCAGGAAGTAGCGCCAGGTGTTGTCCTCGCTCAGCTTGACGAAGCTGATGATCTGGAAGCCGCCGCCGGCTCCGGCGCCGCTGATCGTGAACTCGTCGCCGTCGATGGAACCGTCGACGATCGTGAACGGTGTGTTGGGGTCGAGGCTGACCGGCGGCGTGAACGTGACGTCGAGGTAGGTCTGGGTGCGGCTGGAGACGTGGGCGCCCTGGGGCGTGGCGGTGCCGAAGGTGACCTGGGCCGTGTCGCCGCCCTGGGTGCCGGGCTGCGGGAGTGGGGCGGTGTAGTTGGACCCGTTGCGGTCGAACGTCCAACCGCCCGCGTAGGTGACCTCCACCACGGCGTCGGGAGCGATGGCATTGGCGAGGATGAAGCGCACCCAGGTGACGCCGTCGATGGTGGCGAGCACCACATGGTCGACCACGGCAACCGTCTGACCGTCGACGCTCACCGTGACGGACCCGTTGCCAATGCTCAGCTCGTCGATGATGAGATCGGTCGGGGCGGTGATGGGCACATCGACGTAGTCGGTGTCGACGGTGGTGAAGGTGTTGCCACCGACCGCGTTGAACAGCGGCGTGGGGTCGTCGGCCAGCAGCGGCACGAACACCGAGTCCAGCATGATCGCGGACGTCGCGGGGTCGGCGAGATCGTCGCGGAACACATGCACCGGGACGACGAACTGCGTGTCGGTGGCCCCTTCGACGATGGCGCGGGCGGTGTCGACGACGACGGTCCAGCCTGCGGCCGTCGCGGTGAAGCTCAGGGTGCGCAGGAACGCGTCGCTCAGCACGCGGTCGGCGTCGAGCGTGAATCCGGTCGGGACGCCGGTGAAGGTAATCGTCACCGTGGCCGTCTCGTAGAGGGAAGCAGTGCCGAAGCTGACCGAGTTGACGGCATTGATCGCGGGTGCGGACCAGCGGTAGTTCCAACTGCCCTCGATCGGGGTCAGCGTGACCTCGAGCCCGGTCTGGTACTGGCCGGTCAGCCAGTAGCGCACGCGGGTGGTGGCCCCGCTGCTGAGGATCACCGGTGCGCGGGTGCCGTCGAGGACGATGGTGCCGAGGCCCTCGCCGTAGAGCTCGAACTCGGGCGCGAGGTCGGTCACGGAGTCGTGCTCGAGGTCGGCGCCGGTGGGCACCGTGATGTCGACGTCGAGGTAGGTGCGTGGCGTCACGGTGAGCACGTCGCCTTGCACCGTCCCGCCAGTGACGGTGCCGGTGTACGAGACCTGCTCGTTGGTCAGGCTTGCGGTGAGGGTGCTACCGACGGAGGTGACGAAGACGGGGACCCAGAACTCGAAGGGGTCGTCGGTGGCGGAGATGGCGCCAAGGGTGTCGAGGTCGATGTCCCAGTCGCCGCCCAGTGCGAGCGTCTGGAGCCCGTCGATCACGCTGCGCGGATCGACGACGAAGCCCGCGGGGATACCGGCGCTGCCGCCGGCGGGGAACCGGACGCCGATGCTGCCGTTCCCGGGTTCGGTCGGGACATCGGTGATCTCGAGCTGGCCGTTCACGGTGAAGAGGTAGGACCAGGAGCCGGGCAGGAAGGTGAGCGTGACGTCGCCGGTGGCGGTGAAGCGACCGGTCAGCAGGTAGCGGTAGGTGGAGGTGGTGGCGGTGCTCGAGACGAGTGACGGTGCCTGGGTGGCGTCGAGCTGGATGGTGCCCAGGCCGGGGCCGGACAGCGCGAACTCGGGGCTGAGATCGGTGATCGAAGCAGGGTCGATCGCGAACAACGTCGGCTTGGTGAACGTGACGTCGATCCAGCCGCGCCCGTTGATCGCGTTGATGTCGATGGACGCGCCGGGCGTCGGGTTGTTGACGGTGGCGGTGGCCCCGACGACGGTGAAGTCGAGCGTCGTCAACGCATTCGCGGCGCCCGCGACGGTACCCGAGTCGGTGGTGGCGTCGGCGTTTCGCACGGCTCCCGGATCGAACTTCAGGCTCCACTTGCCGAGCGTGAGCGCATCGCCGCCGAACGTGTAGCGGAAGCGGGTGATGCCGAGCGTGCGCAGGGCTGCGTCGAGGAGGGTCTGCCCCTCGGGCACGCGGTCGGCGGTGTAGACGTAGGTCTTGGTGCCGGTGCTGAGGTTGTTGTCGGTGTAGTAGGCGCCGCCGGCGTCGGTGAAGAGGACCTTCAGTTCAACGCCCGACGGGGTCGTCAGCGTCAGGATCGGAACGGGGGTGCCGCTGGTGATGGTGCGCGAGCCGCCCGCAGTGGTGGTGAAGGTGAACTCGTGAGTGGTGTCGAGCACGCTGGTGATGTTGAGACTCGCCCCTGGGGCCGGGGTGTAGATGACGTCGAGCTGCTTGCTGGCGTTGATGACGTTGCGGTCGACGGTGCCGCCGGAATTGGTGGGGGAACCCAGCGTGATGGTGGGCGCAGTCGCGGTGGCGGCCGGATCGGGCAGGTCGATGGTGTCGAACGTCACTTCTTGGCCGCTCGAGTTCTTGAAGCCCATCTTGAGCTTGCCGTACAGGGTGAGCAGGCGCACCTGGTCGGTGATGTCGGCGAGGAACAGAATCGTGACGTTGCCCGAGGCCACCTTGGAGAGATCAGCGTAGAGACTCCCGCTGAGCGAGATGTTGTTGTCGACGAAGTTGAGCTTGCCGATCACCAGCAGCTTGCCGTCGGTGGAGATCTTGACGATGACCTCGCCGTTGAACAGAGCCTGGGAGGTGTAGATCGAGAAGATCTTCGCCGAACCGGTGATGACCATCGGGGAGGTGAAGGCCGCGAGGAACCCGCCTGTGCCGGGGTTGGCGGCGATGGCCTTGGCCTGGTTGGCCACCTGGGTCTGGAGCTGGAGCAGCCACTGGTCCGCACTGATCGACGTGGTGGCCTTGAGCGCCGGCGACCGCAGCGCGAACGGGTCGTCCAGGGACGGCAGAGTGGTGAAGAACTCGACGCCGCCGAAGAAGTCGTTGATCGCGAGGCCGGAGTTCGGCTCCAGCAGGATACCGCCGGGCACCTGGGCGCTGATGAAGACCTGCAGCGGCCCGAGCTCGGAGAGGCCGAGCCTCAGCCCGAAGCCTGCCAGACCGGCGATGGAGATGGAGCCCTCGAGACCGAAGTACAGCACGCGCTGGGCGACGGGGGTTTCCGTGTCGAAGACGCCGATGATCTGGTGGTCGGACGTGAGCTTGAGGATGCCGCCGACGAGGCTGGCCGAGACCTCTCCCCCGAACATCTTGCCCTTGACGCTGACGCCGATGGCGTCGATGCCGATGACCGGGAACTTGCCCTCGAGGAGCAGCGACGGCTGGATGCGGATGCCCTGGATGGCGCCGGTGATCTGCAGACCCTGGAGGCCCTGAATGCCGGTCACGCTGGCGGACAGGATGAGCGTGAAGTCCTCGGGCCTGCGCTCGACGTCCTCCCACTGGATGCCGATCGCGTCGATCCGCACTGGCAGGAACGACGGCCACTTGAAGCTGTCGCCCGTGGCGGAGCCGACGGAGAGGAACACACCGAAGCCGGAGAGGGCCTTGAACGACCCGTCGCCCGTGATGGCGAACCGGCGCCCCTCGCCGGCGAGGACGAGCGAGCCGATGGTGACCTTGGCCCCGACCGACTGGAACTCGACCAGGTGCTGGTCGCCGGTGGCCCCCGTGTTGAGGTTGAACCCGGTGGCGGTCAGCGTGACGTACGTGCCGAGGCGCACCTCGAGGGTGTCGACGGCGAGCTGCAGCGCCTGCACCTTGCCGTCGTCGAAGGTCAGCGTGGCGCGGAACGCCTCGTCGTCGGGGGAACCGTCGGGGCGGACGTCGTCGGCCGTCTTACGGTCGCTGAGAGTGGCGCCGAACGACTTGCCCGGGAAGAGGCGAGCGCCGCCGGTGGCGATGTAGATCTCGCCGGTGAAGCCGGGAGCATCGGTGCCCGCGAAGCGGACCTCAAGGCCGGAGACGCCGATGCGGATGTCGTCGAGCTCCAGGATCCCGCCCAGCGTGATCTTCTTGTCCGGCGCGCTCGGGGTGAGCGCGTTGCCCGGCGCAGCGCTGCCGGAGGTCATCGGCAGGCCGTAGGCGAGTTCAGCGGTGCCCAAGCGGAAGCCGTCGCCGAAGATCGTCAGGCCGGGCACGGTGCCGGGCTGAAGCGGTTCGTCGTTGGTGGCGTCGATGTTCGTCTTGGTCGACGGCTGGTAGGGCCGCAGGCTGCCGGTCACGCCGAGCGTCGGGAAGGAGATGGTGGCCGAGTTGATACGCACCAGTTCCTGGTTGGCAGCGCCCTTCGGGTCGTAGCCGATCCGCACGCCGCTGGCCTGCAGGGTGGCCACGTTGGGGATCTCCGCGAGCAGCGACGCCACCTGGAGGCTCCACTTCCCGGTCAGGTCGACGTCCACGTTGCCGCTGAACAGTCCGAAGACGTCGACGGAGAGCTCGAACGAGCCGATGACGCCGATGAGGTCAACCGTGATGCCGGACCTCGTCTGCGCCTCAGACTGCGCACCGGTCTGCGGATCGCCGCCGAAGGCCAGCGAGGCGCGCTGCACGCCGACGTTGACCGAGACCAGCAGCCGTCCGTCGGCGAAGCCGAAGCCGCCGAGACCGACGGTCGGGTTCTGCAAGGTCAGTGGGCCGAGCGCGATCGGGCTGTTTGTCGGGGTCTCCCCCACCGCGCCAGCCTGCAGCTGCAGGGTGAGGGTCTGCTGCACGCTGGTGCCGCCGCCCGTGTCCCGCGCCGCGTTGGCGTCGAACGTGATCCGCACCGGGCCGGTGCCGGTGAACAGGCCGAGCGTGTTGCCGGTGTTCTTGTCGATGAAGAAGTAGCGGTAGGTCATGGACGTCGAGCCGTCGGCGCCCGAGATCCGCATCATGCCGCGAAGCGCCGGCTTGGTGCCGTTCAGCTTGAGGTCGGCCACTTGGCCGCTGATGGTGAACGGCGCGGTGGTGGCGAACGCCTCGATGCTGTCGCGATCCAGCGGGCGCACCACGCCGCCGGCATCGGGCAGCGAGGTGTAGGTGATGTCGAGGTAGCCCTGCGCGTTGAGCTGCTGCTGGCTGATGGTCGCCACCGGAAGCGAGGCGACCGGTCCGGGCCGCTGCGGCACGCCGTTGACGACGACGGGGATGTAGACGAAGAACTGCTCCACCGAGCCCATGAGCGCTCCGAGTGCCACCGTCGAGGCCTGCGTTTCCGTCGCGACGACGCTGCCGGGGACGAACCGCACCGACACGATGGAGGTCTGAGCCGGGATGGCGACGGCGTAGCGCCAGGTGTTTCCGTTCACGTGCGTCACGCTGGTGGGGGACACGACCGAGGTACCGACGGTGACTTGGAGGTCGTCGATGCCGACGGAGCTGGTCTTGATCAGCCCGTCGCTCGTGCTGAACGTGACGTCGATGTAGGTGAGAGCGCCTGGGACGACGGCTCCGCGCAGCGGGTTGGCGAGGCTCGCCGTGACGTACGCCTGCTGGGCGGCGGGGGTCGGGGCGGGGAGCGCCTTCGGGTAGGCGGCGAAGTCCGTGACAGAGAACGTGCCGAGCTGGAAGCCGGTGGCCGGCGAGATGGTGAAGGTGGCAAACCCCGCGAGCCCGACGATGTCGCTGCCGTCGATGGTTACGACGACGCGGGCCCCGAGGAGCGCGAGGTCGAGCGTGCCGCTCGGCTGCCGTGTGAGCCGCAGCGAGCCGCTGAGCGTCACGACGTCGCCCACCTTGATGAGTACGTCGCTGACCTTGAACGAGAAGGCGTTGGGCAGGACGGAGCCGGTGGGGCCGCCCTGGAAATCGGGCAGGGACACGGTTTCCGTGGACGTATTCATCTGGAACTCGACCGTGCCGGAGACCGTCAGTCCGTCCAGCCCGATGAACGCGAGGTCGCCCTTGACCCGTAGCGCCCAGCCGCTCGCATTCGTCTGCAGGGATACCTGCGCATCGCGGATCAGCACGCCGACCGCGTCGGGATTGATCGTGCCGTCCGGGCGGAGCGACGGGCCCGAGCCGATGAAGAGCTCGATGCCGGAGCCATTGAAGGTGCCACCGCTGACGCGAATCTCGCCGGCGCGCACCTCGACGACATCGCCGAAGTTGAACGAGACGTCGCGGGCGATGAAGCCGAACCGCGGGGCGTCGAGCAGGTCGAGGGTGATCGTCTCCCCTGCCACCTCGATGGTTTGGACGACCGGCTGGCCGGTGGTGTTGAAGGTGAAGCCGACGGTGGCCTCCGCGTCGAAGCCGACAGTGCTGACGGCGGCCTTACCGGTGACGATGCCTGCGATGCCGCCCGTCGACGTGATCACGTTGGGGCTTCCGGGCTTGGTGGTGGCGCCGGCACCGAAGATCACGATGAAGCCGGAGCCGGACACCAGCCCAGGGTTCTCGGACCCGCCGATGTCCTCGCCGGAATCCAGCTCTACGTTGGTCAGCGCGATGCGCGAGATGGCGTTGGCGCCGGAGCCGAGGCGCTCGAAGACGAAGTTGCCGCTGATCGTGAACGTCTCGTCCAGCGCTGGATCGCCGTTGTCGGTGACGACGAACGTGATGTTGATGTCCGTGGCGGCCACGCGCAGCATCGGGCCCTTGGGTAGGGACAGCACTCGGACGTTGGCGAGCAGCTCGGGCCGTGCCCCGTTCACCTTCCACGTCACCACGTAGACGCCGGCGACCGTGCTGGTGACGTCGACGACGTCGCCGCCGAAGAGACCCTCGATGGCCGCCTCAACCTGGGCGGTCGTGGCGTCGAAGGCGAGCGCGGCGGAGATCTCTGCGGCTTCGATGCGGCCGTTGAGGTTGACATCGGCGGCCAGCGTGAAGGTGCCCGAGGTGGCCTGCACGGAGATGATCTGCTTCTCCTTCGTGCTGGCGTTGCCATCGACCTCAGTGGTGACCGAGACGCCGGTGAACTGGAAGATCTCGTTGACGACCGTCCCCTGGCCCGCCACCACGAGTGTGTTGAGTTGGATGGCCAGTTCAGCACTGATCCGGATCGGCAGGCCGACGAGGCTGACCTTGCCCAGCACCTCGCCGGCGATGCCGTTGGAGGTGATGAGGAAGGCGCCGCTGCCCCCGGTCATCTTCAGGCCGACATCGTCGGAGCCGTCGCCGATCGGTCCTGGGTCGCCGAGGAACAGGCTGACGTCGGTCAACGCGAGGCGCACCACCTTGGCGCCCGCGGCTGTGGTGCGCTGCTCGAACAGCGCGACGCCGGAGAGTTCCTGTCCGAGGATGCTGAGCACGGCCGGATCGCCTGGGAGACCAACCTGGACGCTGAGCAGGTTGGCGCCCACGAGCACCGACGCCATCGGCCCATCTGGATCGACTGAGAGTGCGGTGGTGGTCGTGTTGATGAGGACGAGGATGTCGCCGTCGAGCTCAGTGTCGGGCAGCACGGCGTCGTTGAGTTCGATGCTCGCGGCCAGCGCACCCACGATGCCGGTGCGCTTGACGATAAGCGTCCCGCTGGCTGTGGCGGTCACGTAGGTGGTGGTGCCGTCGCCCAGGGCCAGCGTGACGGCGTCGAGCCCGATCGTGGTCTCCTGGGTGACGGTGTTCATACCGAACGAGAAGCCGCCGGTCAGGCGCTGGCCCGCGACGACCAGCTCGACGCCGCTGCCGATGACCTTGACGCCCGGCTGGTAGGTGCGAAGGTCGATGGTGTGCGCGACGGCGCGGGTGTTGACTTCCACCTCGAACGTGCCACGGAAGGTCACGCCCGGGATGAACAGCTCGACGGTGGCGCGGAGATGCCCTGCGATACCGCCCTTCACGGCGCCCGACGTGGCGATGATGTCGAACGCGCCGGAGCCGTCGCGGATCACGACCACGTCGCGGTCGGGCGAGCCGAGGCGCAGCCCCACGTTGGCGAAGCGGATCTTGGTGACCGGGGATCCCGTCAGTGCGCCGTCGACCGGGTTGACCGGGGTCGAGCGCTCGAAGGCGATGTCGGCGGTGAGACGCTGACCGGCGACATCGAGCACGAGGTCGGTGGCACCGACGCGGAAGTAGTTGCCGGCCGCCAGCACGAGCGTCGACGGCACGCCGGCGAGCACGAACGTCTCGTTGACGGCGAGCGGGATCTGCTTGGTGCCGTCGACGCGGAGTAGCGAGTTGATCTCGACGAGGACGTCGGCCTTGGCCTGCAGGTTCGGCCCGAGCTTGATCTCGGCGGTGGCCGTGATCCGCCCCGCGATACCGGCCGGGGTGATGAGCAACAGGATGGTCCCGCCGCTGACCGCCATGCCGATGTCGTCGCTGCCATCCGCTGCGGCGCCCTTTGCGCCCACGAAGAGCGTCACTCCGGTGGCGGCCACGCGCACGATCGAGACGTCGTCGCTGGAGCCGGTGCGCCCGTCAGGGCCTGCCGCAGTGGCTTGCTCGAACTGGAAGGTGCCGCCGAGCTTCTGGCCGAAGACATCGATCTCGCCGGAGACGGTGACTCTGAGGAAGCGTCCGGCCGGCAGCACGACCGGCGTACCGTCATGCAGGACGGTGACGGCCGTCGGCGCCGTGTTGATCTGCAGCGCCAGCGTTACACCGGCGCCGAGCGAGATCGGCAGCGGGTCCGGGCTCACGATGTTGACGCTCACCTCGAGACTCAGCGCCAGCCCCGCGGTTGTGAGCTGGAAGACGCCGGAGCCGTTGGTGAGCCTGAGGCCGGTGTCGTCGGCCTCGTCGGTGGTGCCGTTGTCGTCGCCCAGGAAGAGCTTGACGTTGGACGCCGTCACCTTGACGACGCGGGCGGTGGCCGCCCCGCTCTGTTCGAAGGCGAAGTTGCCGCTGAGGCTCTGGCCCGCCACGACCACCTTGAGGTTGTTGGCCGAGATCGCGAACTTCGGGCTGCCAGGATCGGTGTCGACGGTGAGGGACATGTCGCTCGAGAGCTCCACGCCTGGCACGTCGAGGACGACCGAACCGGTGAGCGAGCCGTACATCCGTCCGGTGGTGACGGTGAACGTACCGTGCCCGTCACTGAGGGTGACGATGCCGCCGCCCAGGCTGAGGCCGACGTTGGCGAGCACCAGCGTGGTGGTGGCACCGTTCTGTTCGAAGCTCATGTCCCCGGTCAGCGTCTGGCCGAACATGGTCAGCGTGATGCCGGTGCCGCCGACGCGGACGTAATTGCCGGCCTTGAGGTCGAGCACGACGGTGCGTGCGCCGAGCGTCGCACTCTGCTTGACCTCGGCACCGGTCTTGTTGAGCTGCAGGAAGAACGAGCCGGCGACGGTGACGCTGCTGGGCAGGAGCGAGCTGAGGTTGACGGTGCCGGCCAGCTGCATGGCCATGCCGGTGGGCGTCAGCAGGATGAGCCCTTCGACCCCGGTGAGGAGCGCGTTGGAGCCGATCTTCACCTGGCCGCCGGCGACGGCGATGATCGTGCGGGTGGCGCCGCCGGAGGTGCCCTGCTCGAAGTAGATGGAGGCCGTCAGCGACATGCCGCCCAGATCCAGCGTGATCCCCGTGCCGACGATCCGCACGTAGGGGCCGGCCACCAGGCGCTCGCCGTTGATGAGCGTCACGGCGGTGGCGGCCCGGTTGATCTCGAGGCGCAGGTTCTCGGTGCTGACGGACAGCCCGCCGCCCAGATCGATCTCATCCGCCCCGATCTCGAGGTAGCCAGCTAGGCCCGCGGGGCCGATCTGGAGCGTGCCGCCGAACGTGAGCTCGTCGATGGGCGCGCCGAAGTTGGCGGTCGCGGCGATCTCCATGTCGATGGTCTGCACGCCACCCACGGTGCGCTGGCGGAACGTGACGAGGCCCTGGGTGAGCGTGAACGCGCCGATGACGACGGTGATGTTGGTGCCGGCCACGGAGATCGTGGACTGCTGGGGATCAGCGGTGTTGAGGGCCACCTTGAAGTCGCCGGTCACCAGGATGCCGGGCAGGGACACGGTCACCTTGCCCTGGACCTCGCCGACGATGCCGAGCGAACTGAGGGTGAAGCTGCCCGAGCCGTTGGTGAGGCTGACGTAGGTGGTGGTGCCGTCGCCGAACGCGACGGAGGCGTTGGCGATGGTGATTGCGGTGTCGGAGCCCGCCTGGGTGAACGTGAAGTCGCCCGCGAGCCGCTGGCCGGCCACTTCGATGGCGACACCGGTGCCGGTGACCTCAAGGTACTCGCCGGCTGGCAGTTCCAGCGTCACGGCGGTGCGGTCGAGCTGGAAGGTCTCGCTGACCTGGGCGCCGGAGTTGAAGGCGACGGTGAACGTTCCGGTGAAGCGCGCGGCGTCGCCAGGGACGAGGAACGTGATGGTCCCGCCGACGCGTCCGGCGATCCCCTCGGGCTTGACGACGAAGAAGCCGTTGCCGTCGGTGAGCTTCACGCCGGCTGTCTCGGTGCCGAAGGAGGCGCTGAGATGGGAGGCGACGATGACCGCTGTGCTGGGCGCGACGGTACCGGCCGGGGCGTTCGGGGCCACCGTGCCGCGGACCTGCGAGAAGGCGAAGACGCCGCTGATGCTCTGGCCGCCGACGCTGAGCGCGGCGGGGTCGGCGAGCGAGCCGACCTGGACTCTCAGCGAGTTGGCGGGGAGCAGCACGCCCTGGATGGTGCGCGGTGCCGCGCCGGTGTTGAGCTGGAGGAACACATCACCGTCGAGCGTGAAGGCCGTGCCGGCGTTGACGGTCAGCTCGGCCACCAGCACCGTGGCGAACCCGGCGCTCGTGAGCTCCAGCGTGCCACTCGGCACGCTGGCCACGACGACGCCGTCGCCCAGGCTGAGGGTGAGCGGGGATCCGCCGTCGCGGGCGTCCGCGCCGAAGCGAAGCAGCAGCCCGCCACCCGGCAGCGTCTCGACGGCGAAGGTGCCGGTGAGTTCCTGGCCGGCCACGCCGAGCGTCAGGTCGCCGATGACGAGCACGTGCGGTGCGCCGGGGGCGCCTTCCGCGACGGTGACCGCGAGATCGCCGGAGCCGAGGACCTGCTCCAGCGAGGTCTCGTTGTAGTTGATGAACGCGGTGCCGCTGAGCGTCACGCCGGGGATGCCGACGAGTTCGACGGCGCCGGACAGCGACATGACGCGCGTGCCGGGGGCGTTGCCCTTGACCTGGCCGCTGACGTTGGTGAGGAAGAGGCCGCGTGCGACGGGATTGACAGTGCCGTCGTCGAGGAAGCCCGGGCCTTGGCCGACGAAGACCATGAGGTTGTTGACCGTGATCTGCCCGCCCTGGCTGTCGAACTCGATCTCGCCGGAGACCTCGACGAAGTCGCCCAGCTTGAGGGATCCGGAGACCTTCACGAGGATGAACGGATCTGGGTTGGCCACCTCTGCCACGGTGAAGACGACGGGGATCTCGAGGCCGTCGACGGTGACGGACTCGTTGATGGGAGCGGTGGTGGCGTTGTAGCGCACCGAGACCTGTGCCCCGGCACCGAAGCCGCCCGCCGCGAGGGCGACGGCGCCACTGAAGATGCCGGCCAGCCCGCCCGGCTGGATGAGGAACACGCCCCGACCCTCGGTGATGCTCAGCGGGGTGCTGTCGGAGTCGGTCAGCGAGATGCTGACGCCCGCGAACGCGATCATCGTCGTGGTGCTGGCCTGGCTGACGACGAAGCTGCCGCGAAGCGTCGGGCCGCCCGCGATCGACAGGGTGCCACCGGAGACCGCGACGCGCAGGAAGCTTCCGGCTGGGAGGTCGAGACCGAGGTCCGGGCGGCGGACCGCAACGGGCATCGTGTTGATGGCCAACGCCACAGAACCGGCGATCGTGACGTCGGGGATCCCGAAGACACCCGTGACGTCGCCGCTGAACGAGCCCGCGACGCCCTGCGCGGTGATGAGCAGCGAGCCGCCCCAGTGTTTGTCGGCGGTGACGTTGACCACGGTGCCGAGCTGCAGGGTGAGATCCTCGATCGTCATGGCGACATCGCCGTTAGCGAGCTTGCTCACCGCGACTCGTGCGGCACCCAGACTCTGACCCGCGACGACGAGGGTGGCGGCGGTGACCTCGACGGCGAGCGTGCCCGCCCCGGAGTTCACTGTCACGGAGATGTTGTCGGTCAGTTCGACGCCGGGCACCAGGACCTTGAGGGTGGCCTGCAGCGAGCCGGTGAGGTTGCCGGCGGCCAGGGCGAGCGTGCCGGAGACGTTGAGGGCCTGCACAAGCGGTGCGCCAGCGGGGCCGAGATCGAGCTGGCCGTTGCCGATCACGACGCTGAGGTCGCTGCCACTCTTCGTGACGGAGATGTCGGCGCGAAGACTCTGGCCGGCCACCTCGACGCGCACACCGGTTCCGACGAAACGGAAGTAGCTACCCGTGCTCGCGTCCAACTCGAGCGTCACGGTGGAGGCGCCCACCCGCATCGTCTCGTCGACGAGCGCGCCCGTGGTGTTGACCTCGGCGGTCAGCGCTCCGGTGAGGACCACGCCGGGGACGCCGGTCAGGGCGACGGTTCCGGAGATGCGTCCGGCGAGGCCCGTGCCGAGGACGAAGAGCGCGGAACCGTTCGTCACGGATAGGCGCGCGGGGCCTGCGTTGATGATGACGCTCGCGTTGGCGACGGCGATGCGCGAGATCTGAACGTCGTCGGTGGTGCCGGCGATCTTGTCCGGCCCGAAGGTGGTGGCCTGCTCGAACGCGACGTCGCCGCGGATCTCCTGGCCGAGGACGCGCAGCAGCAGGTTGGTGCCGGAGAACCGGAGGTACGGGCCGGCGGGCAGCGCCAGGCTGACGGTGCCGGGGCCGACGCGCAGGGTCTCGGCAACCTCGGCGCTGGTGGTGTTGAGCTGCACCTCGAGGTCTCCCTCGAAGGTGAACGGGGCACCTGTGTCGAGGTCGACGCTGACGGTGAGCGAGCCCGCGATGCCGTCGGGCGTGATGACGAACAAGCCGGTGCCTGCGGTGGCCGTCAGCGGGCCGAGCGTCAGCGAGGCGCGGCCCAGACCGAGCCGGACGATGCTCGTGCCGGCGACGCTAGTGGTGCGTTCGACGGTGACGTCGGCGATGAGCTGCTGCCCCAGCACGGTGATCGTGAGCTGCTCGCCGCCCAGCACGACGCTGCCGGGCTGCAGCGCATCGGTCCATCCAGGCACGGTGGCGGGCGCGGCGGTCGTGTTGAAGGAGATGGCGATGGCACCGGACATCGTGAGTCCTGGCAGCGCGACCTCCGCGTTGACCGCGATGGCTCCGACGAGGCCGGCCGCGCTGAGCGTCAGGGTGGCGACGTCGCCGGTCTGGCCCTCCGCGGGCTGGGTGAGGGTGAGGAGCGGGGTGGCTCCGCCGAGCGCCAGGCGACCGTTGCGCAGCGTCACGGTGGTGGCACCGGACCCGTGGACCACCACGACGTCGGCGGTCAGGCTCTGACCCGCGATGCTGACGACGACGTCGGTACCGGCGACGCGCACGTAGGTGCCAGCATCCAGCTCCAGCCGGGTGGTGGCTCCGCGAAGCACGAAGGTCTCGTCGACCAGCAGACCGGTCGTGTTGATCTCCAGGGCGAGGTTGCCGGAAAGGATCACCTGAGGAACGTCGAGGGTCACGGTGCCGGTGACTCGACCGGCGACGCCGAGGTCGCTCAGCAGCAGGTAGGCCGACGCGTCGTCGATGGCGAGCACTCCCCCGCCGAGGCTCAGCGCGGCGTTATCCACGGCGATCCGCAGCACGGTGCGGGTGGAGTTGGCGACCGTGACCTGCTCGATGGCCACATCGCCGGTCAGTTCCTGCGCGAGCACGGTCACCGTGAGATCGGCGCCCTCGAACCGCACGTACGGGCCGGCGGGCAGGTCGACGGTCAGGGTCTCGCCGTTGACCAGAATGGAGCCGGTGACGCGGGCGGCGGAGGTGTTGATGGCGATCCGGAGGTCGCCGTCGACGGCGACGTCGCCGAGCTGCACGGAGAGCACGCCGCCCAGGTGCCCGGCCATGCCGGTGGCGGTGAGCACGAACACGCCCGAGCCCTGGGTGATGCCAATGCCGAGGCCCGCGCCCTGGTCGCCGACGAACAACTCGGCGCCGCTCAGCGCCACGATGGTGGTGGTGACGCCGGCGCTCGTGCGGCGCTCGACGGCGACGTCGGCCTGGACGCTCTGCCCGGCGATGCTGAGGCTGAGGTTGGATAGCGCGATGCGGAGGAACGGGCCCTCGGGCAGCGTGCCGCTGGTCAGGGTGACGGGCGCGGTGCCGGTGTTGACGTCGATGCTGGCCGTGACACCGTCGATGCCAAGCGCCGCGATGGTGACGGTGGTGCTGAGGCTTCCCGCGACGCCGACGGAGCGCACGACAAGGTTGCCGGTGATCTCGCCGAGCTGCACGCCGCCGCCGAAGTCGACCGATCCGTCCTCGAGGGAGAGGCTGAGGTCGCCGTCGAGACGTGAGAAGCCGAATGTGCCGCGCACCGTCTGGCCGGCGAAGCTGAGGATCGCGTCGGCGACGGTGAAGTCGGTCACGGACGCGCCATCGTCGAACTTCACGAGCACGCCGGGTTCGGTGCTGCCAGGGATCTCGATGGTCTCGTTGATGGCGGCGCCGGTGGTGTTGATCCGCACCGTCGTGGTGCCGGTGATGGTCGCGCCCGGGACTCCGAGGAGGGTGACGGTGCCGGAGGCTACGAAGGCCTGGCCGGTGCCGGTCTGGATGAGCCCGATGGTGGCGTCGGTCAGCAGCACGCCGACTGCCAGCGGGTTGAGCGCTCCGGACTCGAGGTACGCGGGCCCGCGGCCGAGGAAGATCGTCAGGCCGTTGGCAGCGACGACGCGAGCGGGGGCCCCACCGACGACGGCGTCGGTGTAGGTCAGGTTGCCTTCGATCGTGACGAAGTTGCCGATCGTCACCGACGCGTCGGACAGCGACACGGAGAAGAGGAGCCCGCTCGCCGGGGGGACCGGCAGCTTCAGGGTCAGGTCCGTTCCGGCCAGGTTGACCACAACGTCGACGGCGCCGGGCATCGTGCTGACTTGCAGGAGCACCGAGCCCTCGAGGGCGACGGTGTCGCCGCCCACCGACGTTGCGCCGGACAGGTAGCCCGCCACGCCGGCGGCATCGAGGAGCAGGAGGCCTTCACCGTCGTAGAGGAGCGCCGCGCCGTCGAGGGAGGCCTCGACGCCGGTCATGGCGATGACCGTCTGGGGGCCGTCGACAGTGGTGGCCCGCAGGAACGTGAACGAGCCGGTGAGACGCCCGGCCCCGAGGGTGGCGTCGACGCCTGCGACGACGAGCCTGAAGTAAGGACCGGCGGGCAGGGTGAGCGACGAACCTCCATCGTCGACGGTCACGGCCTGGGCGGTGGTGTTGGCCTCGATCCGGAAGGACATGCCCGCCCCGAAGGTCAGATCCGGCACGTTCAGGACAACCGTGGCGTCCAGCACGCCGGCGACGCCGTCGGCGCTGACGCGCAGGCTGCCGTTGACGGCACTCAGCGTCGCGAACGTGCCGAAGGAAGCCGAGCCACCCGTGATCGTGACGGTGGTGGTGGCGCCCTGTCGCTCGACCCAGACGCCGCCGGTGATCTCGACGTCGGCCACGGTCACAGCGAGGGTGGCGGCGCCGATGCGGACGGTGTCGGCATCAATCCCACCGTGAGCCTGGGTGGGGTCGGTGTTGATCTGGAGGGTGAGCTGCGTCGCGTCGACGGTGACGCCCGGCACGTTGAGGGCCAGTGAGCCGGTCGCGGTGCCCCAGACGGCCGTCTCGTTGATGGTCAGCGTGACATCGACGTCGTCGAGGACAAGCGCGCCGAGGTCGATGCGGGCGTCGGAGACGGTGAGGGTGGTGGTCGCGCCGGCCTGCTCGAACTCGGCGCCGCCGGTCAGCGTCAGATCGCCCAGCGTGACGGAAATGCCGGTGCCGACGACCTTCACGCGGTCCGCGGCGCTGTCGACCTCGACCGAGAGCTGCCCGGAGATGGCCGCGCCCGGGAGCGAGACGACGAGGGTGCCCGACAGGCTGGCCGTGTAACCGAGGTCGCTGAGCACGAGGCTGCCGGTGCCGTTGGTCAGTGACACGAGCGTGGAGGCGCCGGAGCTGATCGTGAGCGACGCGTTGGCGACAGTGGCGCGCACGATGGTGTCGCCGCTCCCGCTGACGCTGCGCTCGAACGTGACGTCGGCCGAGATGCTCTGGCCGCCGATGGTCAACGCGGTGCCGGTCGCCGAGACGAACAGGTACGGCCCTGCGGGGACGTCGCCGACGGCTTCGGCGCCGGTGTTGAGCACGAGCTGAACGGTGCTGGCGAAGGTGAGCGCACCGAGGTCGCTGGTGAGGGTCGCCGAGATGCGGCCCGCCACACCGGAGGCGCCGAGCGTCAGGTCGCTGGCGACGCCGGTGACGCCGGCGAGGGTGAGCAGGTCGGTGGCGCCGTCGCTGATCGCGAGCTCCCAGTCGGTCAGGCTGAGCCTGGTGGTGGTGACCCCGTTGGTGGTGACGCGGGCGAGGTCGAACTCGGCCACGCTCAACGTCTGCCCCAGCAGGGCGAGCTCGACGTTGGTGCCGTGGATACGGACGTTGCTGGCGTTCGGATCCGTGCTGATCTGCAGGTCGAAGGTTCCCTCGAAGGTGAAGCCCGGCACGGTGATGACGAGGCTGCCTTCGGCGTCGGCGGTGAGCACGCCGTCGTCGACCGCCAGGTTGGCGGTTGCCGCAGTGAAGGTGGCCAGTGGCGTTGCGCCGTCGGCGAAGCTCAGGAGCACGTTGGTGGCGGTGATCGAGTACCCGGTGAGCGTCTCGGCGAAGGACAGGTCGGCGGTGAACGACTGCCCCAGGACGGCGACGGTGAGGCCGACGCCGGCGAAGGACACGAACGGGTCGGTTCCGGTGGCTACCTCCGCGGCGGTGAAGACGATCGCGACGTTGCCGGAGCCGTCGGGGAAGACCACGGTCTCGTCGACGGCGGCGGCGAAGCCGTTGATGCGCGCCCGGAGCTCGCCGGTGACGGTGACCCCTGGCACGCCGGTGAGGGCGACCGTGCCGCGGGCGTCGACGGCCACCTGGGTGGCGGTGTCGGTGACCGCGACGACCAGACCGACGACTGCGCCGGTGAGGCTGAGGCCGTCGCCGAGGTCGAGGCTGAGGTCACGGGCGGCGAGCGCCGCGGTGATCTCGGCTCCGTCGAAGGCCAGAGTGCCGGTGAGGGTGGCGTCGACGTAGCCGGAGGCGACGACGGTGGCGGCGAGTGAGCCGGAGAGGCCGGCGCCTGAGACGGCGAGAGAGCCGGTGCCGCCGGTGATGGCGAGGCTCTGACCGGTGGCGGAGATGGTCGCGGCGAGGTCGGCGACGCTCAGGACCAGCGCGCCGCCTGCGTAGGCGACGCTCGCCGTGCCGGTGAGGATGGTGGTTCCGACGGTGAGCGAGAGGTCGGCGGCCAGCGCGAGGCCGGCGATCCCGTCGTAGCTGAGCGCGGCGTTGGTGAGGAGGAAGTCCTCGACGCCGGTGTCGATGGTGGCGCCGTCGAGGGTGAGGGCCAGGTCGCCGGTGTCCTTGAACGAACGGATCGACAGGGATCCGGCGGAGAACAGGAACTCGTCGGCGGGGCCGATCCCGGCGGTGACGTCGGTGGCGGAGATCGTGAGGTCCGCGCCGGTCTGGCTGATCGTGGCGCTGGCCGCTTCCAGGTGGGCGACGACCACGCGGGCGTCGACCGGGCCGGTGCTGATCTGGACCGCGAGGTCCGTGGCCGCGAGCGACAGGGTGCCGCCGTCGAGGGTGGCGTCGTCCAGTTCGTACGACGCGGCCAGGGTGCCAGTGGCGGTCAGCTGCCAGGGGCCGACGGTGAGATCGATGGCCAGGCTGCCGGAAATCGTCACGCTGCCGGAGTAAAGACCCTCTTCGATGCCCGCGGTGGGCGGCACGAACGTGAGCCGCACTCCGGTCAGCGTGACGCCCCCTCCAAGATCGAGGTCGCCCAGCAGTTGGTCGATGGCCCCGGTGGTGACGTACTGCTCGACGATGTCGGCGATGTGGTCGACGACGGTGGCCAGCGGCGAGCCGGCGAGGTAGTCGGAGAAGTGTGGCAGCGCTGCTGCGAGGGTGCCGGTGGTCGCGTCGCGGGTGGTGGTGATTGCCTGGAGAGAGCCGTCGGGGGCGAGGTACCAGATGCGGGCGTCGGTGGCCGCGGGATCGACGGCGATGGTGAGCACCGGGTCGATGAGGAAGGTGGAGATCTCGTCGCCGGTCAGGGCGTCGACCGCGCGGAGGTCGAAGATCGGGGAGGTGGACCGAAGCCCGGCGACGTGCGCGTCGCGAGCGGTGATGGTGATCCAGGCATCTGCCCTCAGGGCCCCGGGGGCGAAGGTGAGGGTGGCCGAGCCGATGGTGACCGTTCCGCCGAAGGCGGAGGTGACCAGCGTGGCGCCGGGGGGTGGTGTCAGCGGAGCGGGCTGCTCGCCGGTGGCGAGGCGCTCGACGGTGGCGGTGTAGGTGAGCAGGTTGACTGCGGTGGAGCCGGTATCGGCTGGGGCGGTGGTGTCGGTGGTGGGCTGCGTGGCTGGTGGCCCGCGTCCCGCGTAGACCGTCAGTGTGCCGGCTGTGAAGACCGGGGCGTAGAGGGTGACGTCGGCTGCGTTGGGAGCGACGGCGAGGGCGAAGCCCGGGCCGCTGGTGGCGGTGGTGCCGCCGAGGACCTGGGCGCCGGCGCTGCCGACAGTGACGGCGGTGATGGAGACCTGACCGTCGGCGTCAAAGCGGGCGCCGTCGGGGACGACGACCGAGACGCGCGTGGGCAGGGCGACGACGGCGGTGCCAGCGAGCGGGCGGGCGCCCGGCGCTGCGGCCAGCGCGATGGTGGCCTGCGGGTCGGCCAGGAACGCCAGTCCGGCGGGCAGCGTCGGGGCGGTGCCGGCGACCGTGGTGGCGGTGGCCTGGGTGGTGGATGCGTCGGCTGCGTGCACGGTGATGCCGCCGAGGACGTCGACGAATCGGTCGGCTGTGGAGCCCACGCGGTGGTCGCCGAGGATGACGGCGAGGCCGGAGGCTGAGGCGCCGGAGGTGATCCGCTGGTCGGCCAAGACCGTGAGACTGCCGGCCAGTTGGACGGGCAGGCCCTCGCCGAGGACGGCGTCGGTGGCGGCCCGGGAGACCAACAACGCGGCGCCGCTCCCCTGGGCGCGGCTGCTGCGGAGGTCGGTGGTCGCGGCGGAGACGGTGAGGTCGCTGGCGCCGGTGACGGCGGCGTGGTCGAACTGGGCGCGGGTGGTGGTGTCGGCGATCAGGGCGGCGATGCTGCCGGTCCCGGCGGCGCGCACGACGGAATGGTCGGCGGACGACGCAGTGACCGAGAGGCTGCCGCCGTCGAGCGTGATGTCGACGCCGGAGACCCGCGCCTCGGTGAGGGACTCGAGGTACCCGGCCCCCACCCCCGCGGAGTTCGCCGCGATGGCCTGGAGCGCAGCGACCTGCTGGGCGGTGAAGCCGGCGGCGAGGAGGGCTGCTCCGTCGAGCGTGCCGGTGGTGCCGAGGCCCGACACGTCGAGCGTGCCGGCCGCCGTGGCGTCGACGTCGAGGCCTTGGGCGGCGATGGTGGAGCCGGTCAGGGCGGCGCGGGTGAGGCGGTCGACGCGGCCGGCGGCCACTGCTGCGGAGCCCTGGCTGAGCAGGCTGGACTGGGTGTGGGTGGTGGCCCGGAGGGTGACGGCGCCAGCTGACATGAGCTGCGAGTTGTCAACATCGACACTGGCGGTGGCCGACACGTGGCTGGCGGCGGTGCCGGTGGCCGAAGCGTCGGCGGTCATCGTGATGTCGCCGCCGGCCATGGACGTGCCGCGCACCTTGACCGACGCCGACGCGTTGCCGGTGCGCTCGTCGACGGCGACCAGGGTGATCGCGCCGGAGCCGTTGGCGCCGCGGGTATCGATGGTGGCGTCGCTGACGTCGATGTGTCGGGCGCGGATCGTGAGCTGGGCTCCGGTGTCGGTCAGGATGATCTGGCCCGTGATGGCCATCGAGCCGTCGCCGGCGTCGAACGCGGCAGCGAGCTGCGGCGCGATGAACGACAACGTGGCGCGGAGGCCCTTGAGCAGCAGACCCGCGACGCGAGAGCTGTCGGAGCTCAGCTTGAGCGAGTTGCCGGAGCTGATGACGTTGAGGGAGGCGGCCGAGCCCTTGACCACCAGGTCGAGGGGTGTCTGGACGTCGCCCGGGAAGCCGGTCAGGTCGACCGTGATGGCCGACATGGTGTCCGCGGCGATGACGACGGTCGAGATGCCGACGGCCGAGAGGGCCGCGTCGCCGGAGCCACTCGAGAACACGAGCTGCCTGGCGGCCGCGTCGTAGCTCAACGTTCCGCCGGCGAAGTCTGCGGACGGTGCGAGCGTGGCAGTGCCGCCCTCGACCTGCCACGCGGTGGCGGTCTCGGGGGCGGCGGTGGTCTGTACGGTTTCCTCGGCCGGTTCGGCGCTCTCGAGGTCCTCGGTGGTGACGTCCTCGGAGGCGGTGGCCTCGACGAGGGTGTCGGCGTCGGCGTCGGTCGCGGCGACCTGGTCGTCGTCCGCCTTGGGCTCGGCGGGGGTCTGCGGGTCGGCGTCCTCGATCGGCTGCGCGTCGGGGGTCGCGGCGTCGACGGTCAGGGCGGTGTCCCCCTCGGTCGGTGCGGGGTCCTCGGTGGCCTCGGGATCAGCGGCCGGCTCGGCAACAGGAGCGCCGTCCTCCGTCGCAGGCTGGGTCGCCGCGGCGTCGACGGCCGAGGTGGCCGCTGCGTCGTCGGTCGCGGGCTGCTCCGGCTCAGGGGCCACTGCAGGTGCGGGTTCGGGTTCGGGCGCGGCTTCCGGTGCCGGCTCGGGCTCGGGTGCCGGCTCGGGCTCGGGTGCCGGCTCGGGCTCGGGTGCCGGCTCGGGCTCGGGCGCTGGCTCGGGCTCGGGTGCTGGCTCGGGCTCCGGGGCTGGCTCGGGGTGTGGGAGGAACGATGCGCTGACGCCATGCGCCTCGCCGGGCGAGAGCGACTCGTCCATCAGGCCGGAGCCGTGTCCGATGCCCAGGGCGTGGCCCACCTCGTGGCGCACCACCGTGATGAGGCTCATCCGCGACCAGCCCCAGCCGGCCGCGTCGGCGTCGATGACGATCGACTTTCCCGAGGCCGAGCCGAGCCCTAGACCCGAGAGGTCCCCGACCGAGGCGGAGATGCCGGAGGTGTCGGCGCCCACGGCCGCCCATTCGGACTTGGCACGCGACAACGCCGCCGCGAGATCGCCCGAGCTCAGGGTCTCGGTGACGGGATCGTCGGGCAGCGAAGTGGCGGTCATGAGCTCCGGCTCCTCGGTCGCCGTCGGCGACGGCGAGGGCTCCGGAGACGGAGTGGGCGAGGGCGTCGGTGTGGGAGCAGGGGCCGGCGAGGGCGTCGGTGTGGGAGCAGGGGCCGGCGTCGGCGTCGGGGTGGGGGTGGTCACCTGGACGTTGTCGTCCCCGCTCACCGTGGCCGACGAGCCGTCGGCCATGGGGCAGGAGATCGAGGCCTTCTCGCCGTTGGTTCCGCCAACGGTCGTGCATTGGCTCGTTGACAAGGCCTTGGACAGAGCTTCGAGCGCCTCTTGGAGGCGCTTGTTGTACTCGGCCTCAGCGGCCGCAGCCTCCATCTGCTTCTTCTGCTGCTCGGTGAGCTGCGGGGTCACCTGGACCTGTTGCCCTGTTCCCTGCGTCACCTGCTGCTGCCGGATCGCCTGCGCCTTCTGCTGTGCCTTCTGCTGCTGCACCACCTGGCGTTCGTACGCCACGCGCTGCTCGCGCTCGACGCGCTGGCGCTCCACCCGCTGGGCCTCCTCGTGGAGGCGCCTGGCTTCGGCTTCCTGCGCGCTGAAGAACTCGTCGAGGATCTTGCGCGCTTCGCCCGCGGGCAGCACGTAGACGGTAGACGAATCAGCCTCCCGCAGCACGCGGATGACGCGTGGGGGGAGGCTGTCGGTGTCTTCGGAGGCTGCGCGCTCTGGTAACCGCTCGGGCTGCGCGGCGCGCGGCGCCGAGGCTTCGGGCGCGGCCTCCGCGGTGGGAGATCCGAGCACCGAGACGCTGGCCACGAGGGCCAAGGAGAGCGACGCCACCAGAGATGACCGCCCCACGGCAGCCGAGGTACGAGCGCGCTCGTCAGCCGCAAGGGCGGCTGGAGCAGCGGGCTGCGTGACCATCGGGTCTCCCGAGACTGGGGCGCCAGCGTTGGCGCAAACTGATGAGAACCTGACGGTAAGCCCGCACCCGGCAAAAGTAAATAGGTCCGGTCAAAAAAATCTCCGAAAGTTAGTGTGACCCACTTTTGCTTTCGTCCGAATTCTGCTATCGCGTTATGTAACAGCGTTCGCGCCTGACCAAAGCCCCCTGCCAGAGCGGAATCCATCACTCCCGCCCGCCAGCTCAGACGGAAGCCGGGCCGGACGCTTCGCGGGAAATGTCTGGTCCTAAAAGGCTAAGCCCGCGCCTTTCTTGTCACCTTTGTACCGTCAATTTGATTCCCCCGCGACCTTGGCGCTCGCCGGCCATCCGGCCATCCAGGTTCGAGGGAGCACCCTTGCCCGGGTTCTGTCGCACGGCCCTCTCGCGGGTTCTGCACAAACGTGCAGGTGGCGGCGTGATCAGCGGAGAGGCCACTGCGATTGAGTACCCAGGTACTGGGCACAGCAGCGGATCTGGACCGTCGTCCGATGCCGGGGTCCGCGCCGTCGCCCTAGCGTGAGAGGCGATCGAAAGGTGACCGCATGATCCGGGTACAGAACCTGACAAAACGCTATGGGAAGAGGCTGGCCGTCGACGGCGTCAGCTTCACCGTGGAGCCCGGCCGGGTGACCGGGTTCCTCGGGCCCAACGGGGCCGGAAAGTCCACGACGATGCGCATGATCGTCGGCCTGGCCCGCCCGACGACGGGCTCGGCCACTCTGAACGGGCGCGAATATCGACACCTCCCTGGGCCTTTGCGCGACGTTGGCGCCCTCCTCGACGCACGCTCCGCGCATCGCGGCCGCACAGCCTATAAGCATCTGCTCTCACTCGCCGCGACGCACGGGATCGGGAAGGCACGCGTGCACGAGGTCATCGGTCTCGCCGGGCTCGAGTCCGTGGCACACAGACGAGTCGGCGGGTTCTCGTTGGGGATGGGACAGCGCCTCGGCATCGCCGCGGCGCTGCTCGGGGATCCTCGGATCGTCATTCTCGATGAGCCCGTCAACGGGCTTGACCCGGAGGGGATCATCTGGATTCGGTCCCTCCTCCGCGGGCTCGCAGAAGATGGCCGGACCGTGCTCCTGTCGTCGCATCTCATGAGCGAGATGACGCAGACGGCAGACCACTTGATCGTCATCGGCCGCGGCCGAATCCTGGCCGACGGCCCCCTTCACGATGTGGTCAGTCAAGCCACCGGCGACGCCGTGCGGGTCCGCACCCCCGACGTCCAGGCCCTGATCCAGGCAGTCGATCGTCGCGCCACGACCATCACGCTCACGCCGGACGGAGCCTTGGAGATCTCCGGGCTGAGTCCCGCGCAGGTGGCCGAAGCCGCCGGATCAGCCGGGGTCGTGCTGCACGAACTGACCCCGCTGCGCGGTTCCCTGGAAGCCGCATACCTTTCTCTGACCGCAGAGGCAGTCGAGTACCGTGCGAACACCGCCGAAGCGAATGGAACGAACGCATGACCACCCACGCCGCACCCCAGCGGGTCGATGCCGCACCCCGGCCACCTGCCTTCGGCAACGTGCTGCGCTCCGAGTGGATCAAGCTTGCGAGCGTGCCATCGACCATGCTGGCCTTCGCCGGCATCCTGGTCATCGGGCTTGGCGGAAGTCTCTTCCTGGCTTTGACCCTGGAGTCCTCCGGCGTTCCCTCCGTGCCGTCGGTGGAGCGCACGATGGGTGACGTGACAATGCCGATGGTGATTCTCGGCCAGATCATCGCGGGGATTTCCGGTGTCACGGCCTCGGGCTCCGAGTATTCGTCCGGCTCGATTCACACGACGCTCATGGCCGTGCCCGCCCGTCTGAGGGTTCTCTGGGCGAAGGCGATCGTTCAATTCGCAGCGGTGACGAGTGTCGCGCTGATCACCGTGGTCGGCGCCTGGCTCTGCACCTACCCCGCCTACGCCGAGTACGGACTCGAGGCTCCGGCGACGGCACCCGGTGTGCTCGTGGCGCTGCTCGGTTCCGCGGTCTACCTCGGGATGTGCGCAGTATTCGGCGTGGGCGTTGGGATGCTGGTCAGATCGACCAGCGTCGGGGTGATCGTGGTCTTCGCGGCCACCCTGCTCGGCCCGATCCTCGCTTCGGCGCTGCCGTTCAACCTCTTCTCCCGGGTGGCTCGCGTTCTTCTTCTGGGCAATGCCGGCGATGCCATGGCCCGCGTCGGCACGCCCGACGGGCCATTCCTCGACGTGTGGGGAGGGCATGTCAGCACGGGGGCGGGCTGGTTGCTCGCGTCGGGATGGGTGATCCTCGCACTGGCGCTGGGCGCCTATGCCCTGAGGAGCCGCGACGCATGAATCCCGGGCCACGCCCAGCCGCGGCGAGTGACAGGATCCACACCCACCCTCAGCGGATCACCGCAGCCCTGCTGGTCGGGTACCTCCTCCTCGCCGGCGGCTTCGCGTACCTCTCTCTGGAGTCCAGCCTCCGGACCCCGCCGGCGGGAATCCTGGTCCTCGGGACTGCCGCAATCGCCACCATTGTGATCCGGCACCGGCTCCCCACGCTCGCCTTCGCGGCCGCGTTGGCGCTCCTGCCGCTCACGTTCGCGCTGGGCACTGGGGCCGAGGCCGTCCTGATCGTCCCAGCCCTGTTCCGTGCCGGAGCTGAGCTGATCCCCCGCCGAGCCTGGGGCGCCTTCAGCGTCTCCGCCGCAGTGGGCATCGTGGCCGCAGTGGTGCTGGCGTTCCGGCTCCGGCTCGGGCCTCCCATCCTCGGTTTGGCCCCTCGCGCCGCCTACGACGAATGGCCCACCGACTGGATCAGCGCCGCGACCGTCTACCTCGTCGTCGCGCTGATCACGACTCTGATCGGCATCAACGTCGGCCACCGCCGACGACACATCTCGTCGCTGGTCGAGCGGGCGGAGCAGATGGAGCGGGAACGCGACCAGCAGGCAAGCATTGCGCGCGCCCTTGAGAGGGAACGGATCGCGCGCGAGATGCACGACGTGATAGCCCACAGCCTGGCCGTCATGATCGCGCTGGCCGACGGCGCAGATGCCGCCACATCGTCATCGAGGCCTGACGAGGCGCACCGGGCCATCAAACGGGTGGCCGAGACCGGCCGGCGCACACTCGGCGAAGTACGACTACTGCTCGGGGCAGTGCGCCGCAACCAGGACCCCGGCCAGCCCTCGGTGCCCACGACCCTCGGGATCGATGACCTTCCCGCCCTCGCCGACGGCTTCCGGACCGCTGGCCTACCGGTCCGCCTCGAGGTCAGCGGACACCTCACTGCGCACTCGTCGTTGGCCGGCCTGACGACCTATCGCATCGTGCAGGAGTCGCTCACCAACGTGCTGCGCCATGCTCGTGACGTTCGCGATGTCCACGTACAGGTCCAGCTCCGGGAGCGCGAGGCGGTCATCGTCGTGGAGGATACGTCCGCTCCCGTCAGCGATGAGATCGTTGACGGTCGCGGTCTCGTCGGCATTCGGGAGAGGGCCGCGTTCTACGATGGCGACGTGACGGCGGGGCCGCGTGCCGCAGGGGGCTGGCGCGTCGAGGTGCGGCTGCCGATGGAGGAACCATGACTCACCAACGCCAAGGGGGCACCGCCATCCGCGTCCTGTTGGCCGACGATCAGGAGCTCATCCGCTACGGGTTGCGGCTGGTGCTCGAGGCCGAGCCGGACATCGTCGTGGTCGGTGAGGCGGGGGACGGGGATGAGGCCCTGCGTGCAGCCAACCGCCTCTCCCCCGACGTCGTGCTGATGGATGTGCGGATGCCGGGCATGGGTGGGATCGAAGCGACTGCGCTCATCACAGCCACGCACCCGGCCACCCGGGTTCTCGTGCTGACCACCTACGACCGCGACGACTTCGCGTTCGGCGCGCTGGAGGCCGGGGCGGCTGGATTCCTGCTGAAGAACACGCCGCCCGCCGAGCTGGTGGCCGCTGTGCGTACCGTCGTGGCCGGCGACGCCGTGGTCTCGCCGCGGGTGACCGCCCGGCTGATCGAGGTGGCCGTGCCCCACCTCAGCGACGGCGACCGCCGGGTCGGCGAGCAGGAGCTCTCGGTGTTGAGCGATCGGGAGCGTGAAGTCTTCGTGCTGGTGGGACGGGGGCTGACGAACTCGGAGATCGCCCGGGCGCTCTACCTCAGCGAGTCCACCGTCAAGGCTCATTTCGGCAGGATCCTCGCGAAGCTCGGGGTGCCCAACCGCGTCCAGGCGGTCATCCGGGCCTATGAACTGGGGGTCGTGGGCCCGGGCGCGTGAGCTGGGCCCACGTCTGTGGAAAAGGTCAGGCCCGGGGCTGTTGCCCCGGGCCTGACCCTGATTGATCACAGCGCCCTCAAGGGCGCCTCAGCTCACTCGACCGGTCGGGCGCGCGCCGGCGCCGGGTCCGTGTGTGCGGCGTCGCCGACAGCCGCGCGTTCGGTGCCGTCGAGCACCGGGTCGCTCGACGTGGAGGCGGTGGCCACCGCTGCGGCGGGCACGTGGTCCTCGTCGGCCGGCGCGCCACCGGCAAGGGACGGATCGCGCTTGTCGAGGAACCACTTGAGCACGAACAGTGCGGCCACCATCGCGTAGGCGATGAGGAAGCTGGTCGGGGTTTCACCGCCCAGCACCGGGGCCCCAGCGTGGATGATCCCGAAGAACGCCAGCACCCCACCGACGCCGGCGCTGATGGCGGCGGCCACGGTGCGGTTGCGGATCGCGAAGATCGCGATGCAGCCCCAGATCAGCGAGGTCAGCGGAGCACCGTTGCCGAGGGCGTACAGGCCGTTGTAGTTCGTGCCCGTCGCCTCGAGGGCGTCGAAGCCAACCTCACCGGCGTTGGTGCCCAGCGCACGCATGACGTTGCCCGCCAGGGTGAGGCCCCAGTTCGCGATCCACGGGAACATCGCGATGAAGAGTTGAGCAAATGAGATGGGTCAACGTCGCGACACGCCGCGGTAACAGCGTTACCTTTGCGCGACCCATCTCACTTGCTCAAGTTCCTGCCTGCTGACTGCAGCCCTGCTCACTCCCGCCGCCCTGGGACCGATCAGTCACTCTGAGAGGCGAGAAACCAGTTCGGCCCTGATCTGGAGGTGCCGGATGAGGAAGTTCTGCTCATCCAAACGCTTGCGGCGCATCCATCCGGTGACCTCGCTGTTGCATTTGCTCGCGTTGCAGCTGCGGCACGCGGGGACGACGTTCTCGAGCGTGTAGCGGCCGCCGCGGGATACGGGCAGCACGCAATCTTTTTGAACCGGTACGCCTGCGGCACCGCAGTAGGCGCACCCGCCCCACAGGCCCTGAAGGTCAGCCCACTGCTCACCGCTGAGATCCTGGATCCTGCCGCGGATGCGTCGCTGACGGCGCTTCGCGGCCCGCTGCTTCATCGTCCGTGCTGCCACCATGCCTGCAGGCTACTCCCGCGGAGCCGCCGAATGCCTAGCCAGACGCGCTGAGTTCGCGATCCTCGAAGAGGACCGCAAGGGCGATCTGCTTGCTCGTACGCACATGGCTCGTGGCCACCTCGCGGGCCCGCTCGACGTCGCCGGACGCGATGGCCTCGAGGATGTCGCGGTGCTCCCGGCAGACGAGCGTCACGTCGTCGTTCTGTCGCAGGATCCAGTTCAGCCGGTTCTTCAGCGGACGCAGGACCTGGGCGAGGGTGTCGTTGTGCGACGCGTCGACGAGGATCTCGTGGAAGCGGGCGTTGGCGTCATTGACGCCTTCGGCGTTCCCGACGCGCGCCGCCTCTTCGGCCGCCTCCACGCTGGCCCTCATCGTCGCAACTTCGTCCCGTGTGGCGCGCTGGGCTGCCAGCACGCACTCCTGCACTTCGAGCGCCTCGCGCACCTCGAAGATCTCGTCCAGCAGGTCGGGCCGCAGCTCGGTGACGATGGCTCCGCGCCGTGGGACCAGCGTGACAAAGCCCTCGGATGCCAAGGCGCGAATCGCCTCGCGGATGGGGATGCGCGAGATCCCGGTCTCGTCGGAAAGTTCGCGCTCCTTGAGGCGATGCCCGGGCGCGTACTCCCCCGTCGCGATGCGGGTGCGGATGTAGTCGAGCGCCACGTCGACCAACGACGGCACGCTGTCCACCAGCTGCCGCGGCCCGCTCGCGCTCATCCCCGCTCCTCGTCGACGTCTGAGGGAAGACTAGCCCTAACGCAGGCCATGCCCCCAGCTTTCTCGTTGCCAGGTCCGGTGCTGATGGCCCTACCACTGCTCGAGTGGAGGATTTGGTGGCGACTACGCCACCAAATCCTCCACTCGACCGTCGCGACGGTGAAACCATGGCCCGACGGTCGAGGGATACCGACACGCAACAGGGTAGAGGTCCGCACGACGCCACCTCTGAGCGTGACTCCAAGCTGAGAGACTGCATCGAGCGGACTTCTACACGGCTCGACCTCCGCAGTCGTGATGGGCTCTGCCTCACGGCATCGGACCGTCCAGAGGTGAGCGCGATTATCGTCTTCGATTGGCCTTCAATCGGTCGTGCCCACGATTCCTACTCCGCGAGCCACCGTCCTGAATCCTCCGTTGCCCATCGACGAGTCTGGCGTGTTCTGCGACCGCGCTGAGTTCCGGTAGCGGTTGCGTAGCTGTCGTGGCAGAGGTAGCTGCCACCGCGCATGACGCGCTGGTCGCCGTGCGACGGCCCCCCAGGGTCGTGACGTCGGTCGTGCGCGTAGGTCCGGGGATGGAACCAGTCGCTGCACCACTCCCAGACGTTGCCGATCATCTGATAGAGCCCGTAGCCGTTCGGCTCGAAGTGCCGCGCCGGCGCGGTGGTGTTCCTGCTCGCGGGCATGGCTCCCCGCAAGGCAGAGATGCGCGAGGCCGCGATCGCCATGGGCAAGACGCTCGCCAAGGAGGGAGTCGAGGTGCGGATGCCCGCCAGCTCACCCCCGAGGGGCTGGCCGGAGCTGACGCGCTCATCATCGCGACGGGCGCGCGTTCTGCGTGCGCGAGCGGGGGCACCGCCTACTCACGCGCCAACGCAGTAGATTGACAGCCTTACTAGTCTGACATACGATCTAGATATGGATACTGACATCGCCTGGCCCAGCGAGTGGCTGCGCGGCGTGCTGGGGGTTTGCGTTCTTCGCATCCTGTCGGACGGACCCACGTACGGCTACGAGATCGCCACGCGCCTCGCCGCCGCCGGGCTCGGGACCGTCAAGGGCGGCACGCTCTACCCCCTCCTCGGGCGCTTCGAGGAAACCGGGTGGGTCGAGGTCGAGTGGCGCCCCGGCGACGGTGGCCCCGGACGCAAGTACTACGCCCTCACCGACGCCGGCCGGAGCGAAGCCGCCGCCGTTGCCGCCCGCTGGGCCCAGTTCACCGACACCACCCGGCTACTCACCGATCCCCTTATCAGCTCCAGGAAGGCCTGACATGACCGACATCTCAACCCCCCACATCAGCAAGAACTGGCGCGACGACTTCATCGTCGCCATGCGGACCCAGGACGCCTCGGGCGAGCAGATCGGCGACGCCCTCGCCACGATCGACGCCCACTGCGCCGAATCCGGCGAGTCCGCCGAGGAGGCCTTCGGTGACCCGACGGCCTACGCCACGACCCTCGTGCCCGAGCCCGCTTCCGGTTCGGGGCTCGGGGCGTCGTTCCTCGTCGGCGTGCTCATGGGTCTGCTTGGGCTCCTCATCGTGCCCCGCGCCGTCGACGACTGGGTGATTGGGACGCCGTTCGCTGTCACGATCGGCGACGCCGTGGCCCTCGCCGTCGTCCTCGGCCTGACCAGCGTCGTCATGGCACTCCCCCGTCGGGTGCTGCCCTGGCTCGCGAAGGTGAAGTACTCCGTGGCGGGCCTGTTGGGCGTGGCGCTGATGGCGGTGCTCGTACTCGCGATGCTGTTTCTCACCGACGTCGTGGCCGAGTTCAGCTGGCTGGTCGCGTTGGTGATCGGCGTCGGCCTGCTCGTGGCCAGCGTCACCTCCACCTGGCGCGACCTCTCAACCCCCGACCCCGTGGCCGACCCCCGCTCCGCCGACGCACCGCCCCGTCGCACCCAGTGGCTCACGGCGCTGACGTTCCCCATCCTGACGATGCTGATCCTGGGGATCGACGCCCTCTTCCGGCTCGCCAGCTGACGTTGGTCATGGGAAACGACGTGCCGGACGCGAGCAGGGCTCACCCCACGTGGATGGCACAGGGCACCACTACGATCGCACCATGACAGACGACGATCTGCGTTCCTTTCTCTCCGCCTTCGCCAAGCTCAGCGATCTCGCCAACCGGATCGACGCCGGCAGCGGCAACCAACAGCGCTTCACTGACGCCGTCTCCGACCGACTCGGCACCGATGCCACCAGGCTCTCCGTGCTGTCCGAGGACATCCCACCTCACCGTTACGTTGATTGGGACGTCGCTCTCGGTCAACTCATGGCGCAGGATCCCGAGGCTGTGCTGCTCGGGTTGGGCGGAGGGCAGGAGCGCTACCACCGGGTGCTGGGCGACATCCTGGCGGACCGGTGGGCCAATTTCCCCGTCGGTCAGGTCGATTACGTCAACCTTCCTTCCGGGCCCGAGACCACCCACCAGGCCATCGGCCTTGGCGCTCGCAGCTTCACGCACCGCGGCACCCCAGTACTGGTCTTCCAACGCCGGGGCGGCTCCGACGGCGACGGTGCGCCCGCCGTCGATGTGATGTCGACGGACTCGAGCGTCGCCGTGGCGTTGCTCGACGAGCTGCGCCGCCTGTCTGATGAGCACAGCGTTCTGAGGGGCCAAGTGGTCACCCTTGGCCTCAGCGACGACCACCGCCCCGTCTACCAGTTCCTGCCGCGTACACGAGTGCCCGCTTCCGACGTCATTCTGCCGCCGGGCACACTGGCGCGAATCGGCGGGCATGTGCAGGGCATCGCGCGTCATGCCGACAGGCTGCGCGCCCACGGGCAGCATCTCAAGCGAGGACTCCTCCTCTACGGTCCGCCCGGCACCGGGAAGACGCATACTGTGCGACACCTGTTGGGCGAGCTCGAAGGCCATACCGTCGTCCTACTCCGGGGCCAGGCGCTCATGATGATCTCCCAAGCGGCAGCCCTGGCACGCGCCATGCAACCGTCGGTAGTCGTGCTCGAGGACTGTGACCTCGTAGCCGAGGACCGATCGTTCGACGGTTCTACAGCAGTGTTGTTCGAGGTGCTCGACGCCGTGGACGGCATCGACGGGGATGTGGACGTCACGTTCGTGCTCACCACCAACCGGATCGATGTGTTGGAGGAGGCGCTGGTGCAGCGGCCAGGGCGCGTGGACCTCGCCGTCGAGATACCTCTCCCCGATGAGGAGGGCCGACGCGGGCTGCTCAAGCTTTACAGCAGCGGGATCGGATTCTCCGAAGACGCCTTGTCGGAGGCCGCCGCCCTGTCGGAAGGAATGACCGGTTCGTTCGCGAAGGAGCTCACCCGTCGGGCGGTCCTGCGTGCGATCATCGACGACCGTGAGCCGTCGGACGAGGACCTGCTGGTTTCACTTGAGGAGCAGCTGCGCGATACAGAGTCCCTGCGTCTCCACCTCGCCCACGACAGCGTCGAGATAGAAGAGGACCTGGACTTCTTCGACGAGGGCTAGTGGCGGTGGACGTCCGGATCGCCAGGCTGGATCGGCCTCAGCGCAGGAACTCCGCCGGCACGTCGAAGTACCGGGCGTCGCGGGCGAAGGCACGGAAAAAGCAGAAGATGTAGCCCATCCGCTCGTCGTAGCACTCCCAGGTGGTGGCGCGGCTTTCGATGACCTCCCCGTCAGGCGCGTGGTCGAAGCGCTCGGCCAGCTCGCAGAGGTCATCCCTGGTCAGGTGCGCCAGGACGCTCGGATACTTGAGCCCGCCGAGATAGCTCGGCAGCGGGACGTCGCGGCACACGTCTAGCGGCCCGTCGGGCGTGATGACCTCGACGAAGCGGGTGGTGATGCGGCCGAACAGTCCGCCCAGCGGCATCGCGTCGTCGATGAGGTCGTCGGCGATGTGCTGCTCGTGCGCCGCGACCTTCACATTACCCAGCAGCATGAGCTCCGCGAGGGCCTGATCGGCCTCCTCGTCGGCGGGTGCATCCCCCGTGAGCTCCCTCAGCTCGACGGCGGTCTGGTAGGCCACGAGGGCGTCGGCCAACTCGGGGGTCGTCTCGAAAATCGCGTCCCCCAGCGCGACCTCGAGCGCAGTCCTGCTCGGCCCGCCAGCGCGCGCCACCTCGTCGAGCCAGCGGACGAACCGGGGCGCGACGTCGGCGATGATCGTGCGGTTCCCCTCGGCCACGGCTCTTGATGTGCCCCAGTCGATCGGGAGGCCTTCGCCCCGGATCGCTCGGCCTGCGGTACCGCTCGCCCACGCGCCGAACGCGAGCCAGTTGACGTCCCGCCGCCCGACGACGTCGGCCACGGCAAGCGCGAGGTCGCGGTAGCAGGTGGTGATGGCCACGTTCCGAACCACGGGGTCGGTCATCGCGACGATGTCGCCGACCATCTGCTGCGTGGGGTGGGGCATAGGTCATCGTAACCAGCATCGTCGCGGCCACGGGCAACTGGCCTTCGACGATCAAGACGACGTGCCCCTCTAGGCTGGGTTGCATGGATCGAACCCCCCGGCTCTCCCCCGACGACGACCTGGGCCAGCACGTCCTGCAGCTCATCCGCACGCGAAGGGAGCTCTATCGCCGGCGCGACGCCAACAGCCATGGCCGGCAGATGCACGACGCGGTTTCCCTTCTCGAGGCCCATCAGCCCGACACCGACCCAGCCGAGTTCTTCTCCATCGTCCAGAAGGCGCTGATGAGCTCACTCCGGGTTCTCCTGCGCGCCGACGATTCCAGCGGCATCATCGGCGACGCCGCCCGCCGGCTCCTCAAGCTCCACCCGCGCGCCGCAGCTGCCGCCAACGTGAAACCAGCCAAGCTCGTGGATTGGATGATGAAGTTCCAGTTCGAGGAAGAGGTGAGTTTCTTCGAGCTGGACGTCGTCGAGTATGCGTCGGCCCTCGGCGAGAGCGGCATCGCGCTCTACCGGCGACGGCTGCAGGAGGTCGCAGAACCCCTCGGCCCCGAGCCTGCTCCTCGCGAGGTCTGGAGCAGCCCTCATTCCCGCGCGTGGTGGACCCTCCACCACAATGCCCGACGGCTAGCGGTGCTCGACCGCGACGTCGACGAGATCATCCGCACCCACGCCCGGGACCACTCAGTTGCGAAGTGGCTGGAGGACACATCGCAGGCACTCGAAGAGATCGGGGAGATAGACCTGGCCATCGAGTGGGCCAGACGCGCAACCGACCACGACCTCGGCTTCCAATCGAGCGGAGCTGCCCGCCGCTGGATCAGTCTCGTCGCCGCCCACCGCCCTGAAGAGCTGGTGGACGCCGCCCACCATGTGTTCTCCCGATGGCCAACAAGCGGTAGCGCCCTCAGCCTCCGCGACGCGGCCGGGGACCGTTGGCCGGAGTTCCGCGCGGCTGTGCAGTCCCGCTTGCGAGAGCGGCCGGACGAGGCGGTCTTGTTCGCGATCGCAGACGAGAGCCCGGAGCGCGCCTTGAAGCTTGCGTTTGAGTTGGGGATCACCAGCGAAATGACGTGGGATGAGTTGGCGCGTGCCCTCGGCAGCGTCAACCCGGGCGAGGCCATCCTCATCCACTTCATGCTGGCAGAGGGGGAGCTCCGCGAGGCGTCGGCCGGGAATTACCGCGAGGTCGCCCGCAGACTGAGATTCGTACGTGCACTCGCAGCAGGCGCCGGCAAGGAGCGCGAGGTGGACGAATTCATCGCGTCCCTGCGGGAGGCACACCGTCGACGGCCGCGGCTACAACAGGAGTTCACGCGCGCCGGACTGCCCTGATCCCCCGACCGTCGGCACGGAAGCATCAACCGCCGGGCGAGTCCCGAGCAGGCCGCTACCGGTAAAGCGTCGTGTCCGTGTTGAAGCGCTCCTCGATCGTGTGCAGCAGCATCTCGTCGACCTCGAGCCCACCGATACGCGGGCCGTCGCTCTTCTCGAACCAGCCCCGCGCCGCGTCGATGATCCGCTGAACGGCTTCGTCCTCCGACACCTCTGAGGTGTCGACGACGAGGTCGTAGCTGTCTTCGGCGGCCCAGTCCTCCCCGTAGTAACGGCGGACGAAGCGCTTCTTCGTGTCGACGTCGCGCTCGACCATTTCCCGGGCGACGCCCGTGGAGACCTTGTTGTCCTCCATCACGCGCTGCACGCGCAACTCCTCTGGGGCGGTCACCAGCACGTTGAAGACGTCCGAATAGCCCTTGAGGGCGGCGAACCCACCGCGTCCGAGGATGACGACGTCGTACTTAGCCGCCAGCGTCTTGACCGTCTTGTTCATCCACTGGATGGTCATGGCGGTGTTCTCGTTGAACAGGTCGAGGAGCGTCGGCGGCTTGTCGTAGAGCTCATCCATTTCGATCAGCCCGTACTCGCTGATCACGGCGTCGATGAAGAACCGGTCAGCGAACTTCCAGCCCAATTCCCGGGCCACGCGCTCCGCGATTCGGCCACCGTACGATCCAAGCTTGCGGGAGACAGTGATTGCACTCATGACGATCCTTCCTCGACATCGGCGTGTACTTCACGTCAGGATCACCACCACTCTACCCTCGCGGAAAGTTTCGGGAGCTGGGCCAAGGACGGAAACGCCAACCGACGACGTCGGACGCCAATCTGAATCCCGTGACGCCCGCGAGCCTCAGCGACGCCCGCGAGATCTCGCGGGCGTCGCTGGGTCTGGTCGGCGTTTCCGCCTCCCCGTTGGCGTTTCCGTCAAACCGTTGGCGGATGCAGCAAACCGTTGGCGTCCGCGCCTCTCAGCGATCCTGGCCAAAGTCGAAGGTCAGGGTGACGTCGGGGTCGACGCTCTCGATGATGCTCGTGTAGAACACCTCCGCCTGATCCCTCAGGATGTCCTCGTTGGAGTCGATGTACTCCTGCTGCGCCTCGGAGTCGAGGATGTTGTTGATCATGTCGACGGTGTCGGCCTCCGGCGTGATCCAGCTCAGCACCCCGTTGTCCTCAGCCGCCAGCCGGAAGTTGGGGTTGTCGTGCCCGATGAAGACGAATTCGGGGATCGTGATCCGGAAGGAGTCCTCGCCCGTCGGCTCAATCGTCACGTCCTTACCCTCAAGGCCGAGCTTCGCGTTGAACTCGTACTGCAGGAACGTCGCACGGCCACTGCCGGGGACGTCGAAGCCGAACACCGACGACTTCTCGTTCCGCTCGGCGATCCCCTGGATGCCGAGGCTGAGCAGCACGACCTGCTCCTCGCGGGAGAGCGACGCGACCGTCCGGCTGTCACGGTCGACGACGTCCTTGAGGAACGGCAGCGTGGGGGCGGCCTGGTAGGCGAAGAACGCGGCGGCGGCCAGTGCCAAGACCAGCAGCACCACCAGCCCCTTGTTGGTGCCCGACGATGACGACGTTGTGGTTGTCTCTGCCATGAATCCCCCGATTCGCTGCCGCTGCGACGGTGCAAACGGCCATTTTGTAGGCGACACCTTACCGACAACGAGACATCGACATCGTCTCGAAGGTTCAGACTGGTTGCATGGACGCACTCGACATTCTCCGCGACACAGCCTCCCGTCCCCTCGAATCCCTACGGGCGATCGCTGACCGCATCACGCCGGCGAACCTCAACCTCCATCCGGCGGGGCACGACAACTCCATCGCCTGGCTGCTCTGGCACACCGGGCGCGAGATCGACGTCCAGCTGGCACACCTGACCGGCGGCGACGAGCTGTGGCACGCGCAGGGGTTCCGGGATCGCAGCGGCCTCGGCAGAGCGGGCGACGCGATCGGCTACGGCCACTCCCCCGACGAGGCCCGCGCGATCGCCGTCGACGACGCCTCCGTGCTGGTGGACTACGTCGCGGGCTGCGTCGACGCCCTGCTCGCCTACCTCGACACGCTCAGTGAGGCCGACCTCGACGACGTCGTGGACGACAACTGGGACCCGCCCGTCACGCGTGGCGTGCGCCTGGTCAGCATCATTGACGACGCCGCGCAGCACATCGCCCAGGCCGCGTACGTCACCGGAATGCCAACCGACACCTCACCACCGTCCCCCTGAGCAGCGCCGATGAGTGGGGGTTCTCCTTACCACTTTGAAAGGGTCAGTTTGGTGACACGCGCGACCACAGTGGTCGTGCAAGTCGCTGAATGGCACCTTTGGGGACGTGGCACCTTCCCTCCCCCACGGTGCCGAACGGCGGCGAGCTGTAGCGCCGATGAGGGACGAATCGGTGCCGCACCCGTCCCCCTGAGTAGCGCCGATGAGGGACGAATCGGCGAGTATCGAAGGGCTCGCAACGACCTCCGCAGACTGGCCTCTAGCTCAGCCGGAGAGCTGAAACTTACTGCATAAATGTTGCAGTAGATCATGACCTCAGCCGCCCTTGACGCCGCTTTGGCGCCCATCCACCCCGATCGAACGCGCGCTCGCTCAGGCATCGGAGGGCCAGTGGTTCGAACGCAAGTCCGAGGCCACCTCCCGCATCCCCCGTGATGTCTGGCTGGAGGGGCTAGTCAACCCCTTGAGGTGTGCCGCTCTACGCACGCAATCCTCGGATCGCGAGGGTGTGCGCCGATCTAGGGATCACCCGCGAGCTCGGCGAGGGGATCCGGCGACTCTTCAGCGAGATGCGGGAGCGCGGTCTGGCCGACCCCATCTACGAGCAGACGTCCTCGTCCGTGAAGCTCACCCTGATCGCCGTCGATGCGCTCCCTGCGGAGGTCACCGCCCGCCTCACGTCCAGCGCCAGAGCGATCTTGACCGTGCTCCGGCTCCACCAACGTCCCAAGGGCACCGGTGAACTGGCCGACTTGTCTGGCGTCACCCGCATGACGGCCACGCGGGCGCTGGCCGCGTTGGAGGAGGAGGGCATCGTCACCTGGCGCGGCAACTCCAAGCGCGACCCACGAGCCACCTGGGTACTGGGGCAGCTGTAACACCTACTGCAACATCGATGTTGCAGGAGGTGTTACAGCTGGTCGCCTCCGGCGGTTGATCGCGAAGCCGAGAGTGGTCGGGTCGACTCAGGTCACGCGTTTGCGTCCGAGTCGTTCCCCGAATCATCGACGGGTTCGGCGTCGGAGCCCTTCCGCTTGAACAATCCGCTCAGCGCTCCGCCGGCGGAACCGGCGGCCCCCTTGACCGCGGATCCGGCCCGCTGGATCCCCGCGGCAGCGAGCGGCTGGTCGGGAACGCCGTCGCCGTCGATGTCCAACGGACGAAACACCCCGGTGGCACGGTCGATGCCCTCGACGCCCACCCGCTTCACCGTAGCGGCTCCCTCGGCACCCGACGTCCGGACCCTCTCCAGGACCTCGCCAGCCGCACTTCGCCACGGCTTCGCGTCGACGTCGTCGTGCGCGGACTCGATGCCGAGCGCGTCCCGGAACGTGACGACGCCGCTGGCCACCTCCCGGCTCGCTCTGACCGCCGCCGGCGAGTCGAAGGGGTTGAACAGCACCTTCGAGTTGGCCTTGCCGATGGTCGTACTCATCTGGGCAAGGATCCGGGCGGTGCTGCGGGCGATGAGGTCGCGTCGGTTCTGCCTCGCGATGGCCAGACCCAGCCGATGACTGTCGAGATCCTCCGGCGATGAGTCCAGCACCCGGTCCAGCTCCAGCACCGACACTCCATCCAGGAGTTGGAACGTCCGCGCCAGCACCGTCAGCCACTCGCGAACCCGCGGCTCGGCCTCCCTGGTGCGTTTGGCGAGATCGCCGAGGTCGTCGGCCTTCTCGAGCTTCTCGGCGATGGCGTCGAGCTGGCGCAAGGCGTAGCCCTGGGTCCGGGCGATCGTCATGGATGTGGCCTGCACCTTGGACCATGTCACCTCCGACACCCGACCCACCTGCTCGCGGACTGTCAACGCCTCCTCGACGATGAGATCCACCCCGATCATCTCCGACAGCACCGCGTCCTTCTGGGCGCGGAGAATGTCGTCGACCTTCTCGTTGATCTCCTCGAGGTACTCGACGATGCGGTCCATCTGCTGCTGCATGGCCTGCTGCTGCATCATCGTCGAGAGGGCGGCTAGGGCCAGCGGGCCGGTGAGGAACGTGCCCGGCCCCTTGACGATCTGGAGCCATTGCTGGATGTCACCGCGCTTGCCGATCATGGCATGGCTGACGCCGGGGGTGCAGGTGTCCATGAGTCCGTATTGCTTGACCGCCTCGGCCGATTCGGCCGTGAGCTTCACCCAGCGGCCGGAGTTGGCCGCGAAGTCCGAGCCAATCCGGGCCGCCGCATCTCCTGCCCCGATGATCGGACCCAGACGGCGGACGTCGAGCGCAGTCGACTGCGCCGGGTTGAGACCCTGGTCGAGGAGGAAGCGCTCGACGTCGTCGGCGCTCCCAATCACCGCCAGACCCTCACCGTCGCTGATCAGCTCGATCCCGTCCCCCACGGTCACTCCTTTGGCCCCTGTGGCCCAGTAACGGGCGCCTGCCCTGACGCTACCGTTTGCCGCCGACAACGCGGCTCACTCCTGCCAGACGCGTCCGACTGCCCGGGCGGCGCACAGGCTCGATGAGCAAATCGGAATGAAACTGTGGTCCCGAGACCGAGCCTCGAAACGACGCGTTATCGGCTTGGGCATCCTGGGATCGCTCCGCCCCCGACCAGCAAGAGAGACATCGACCCGGGCTAGGGTGAGGTCAAGTCGACGAGCACGGGGGACGCTGTGAGGGTTAGCACCATTCTGGATCACATCGACGACGGCGCGATCGCGCTGCCGGAGTTCCAGCGCGGGTACGTCTGGAACCGCGATCAGGTCCGCGGGCTCTTCACCTCGCTGTACCGCGGGTACCCGGTGGGTAGCTTCATGACGTGGTCGACCGCGGCCGAGACTGCAGCAGCGCGGGGCGAACCGACCGAGCGCGACGGCACCATCAAACTTCTACTCGACGGACAGCAGCGCGCGACAACGCTGTACGGCGTCATCCGCGGACGTGCGCCGAGATTTTTCGAAGGCAACGATTCGACATTCCTTGGTCTGTACTTCAACGTCGTGGAGGAGACGTTCGAGTTCTACGCGCGGCAGAAGATGCAGAACTCCGCGGAGTGGGTTTCGGTGCCCGACCTCTTTGCCAATCCCGGGAAGTACTACCAGCAGGTGTTGACCCTCGATACTCCCGAGGCCCGCAACGGACAGTACGTGACCCGCCTCGCGCAGGTCACGGGCATCGGTGACCGCGACATGCACGTCGAGGAGGTGACTGGGGCGGACAAGACCATCGACGTCGTCGTCGACATCTTCAACCGGGTGAACTCGGGCGGGACCAAGCTCTCCAAGGGCGACCTCGCGCTGGCGAAGATCTGCGCCATTTGGCCTGAGGCCAGACACCAGATGAATGAACATCTGAGGTATTGGAGGGAGCGGGGCTACGACTTCAGCCTGGATTGGCTCCTCCGTGTCGTCAATGGAATCGTGACGGGAAAGGCACGGTTCACCGCGCTTGCCGACCGACCCATACGCCAAGTCCAGACGGGGCTTGGCCTGGCGTTCACCTACGTCAACCAGTGGCTGAACGTCATTGCCGGACACTTGGGGCTTGACCACGCACGCGTGCTCTTCCCCTTCCCTCTCGTCGTGCTCGCGCGGCACATGCACAACACCGGCGGGCGCCTCCCGGATGCCTTCGAACAAGCGCGCCTCCTCTACTGGTACATACACACCGGGATGTGGGGCCGTTACGCGGCATCGACGGAGACTTATCTCGCGCAGGATCTAGAGGCCGTTGATGAGGCAGGCGTCGACGGCTTGATCCGCCTCCTGGAGTTGTCGCGCGGCGACCTGGCGGTACGCCCTGAGGACTTCACAGGCACCAGCATGGGTGCTCGTTTCTACCCGACGCTCTACATGCTGACGCGTGTCATGAAGGCCCGCGACTTGGGCACCGGCGTCCCGATTTCGAACGCGCTGCTTGGGCGGCTCAACGGCCTCCAGGTCCATCACATTTTCCCGAAAGCCAAGCTCTACGCAGCTGGCTACCAGCGCGGCCAGGTGAACGCCATCGCGAACTTCTGCCTGATCACCCAAGACACCAACCTGCAGGTGAGCGATGCCGATCCTGCGGTCTACATGCCTGAAATCGAGTCACGGGTTCCCGGCGCCCTGGCCAGCCAGTGGGTGCCGATGGATGATCGCCTGTGGCAGATTGACAACTATCCCGCCTTCCTTGCGGCCCGCCGCGAGCTCCTGTCGACAGCGGCGAACACGCTTCTCAAGAGATTGCGCTCAGGGCAGCTCGACCCCGCCATGACCGGCCCCGTACCGGTGGACGCCCCTTACCCGGTGTTCGTCAGCGACGACGACGCCGCAGATGCCCGCAGCGAGGAGGTCGACGCCCTGGTCGAATGGCTGACCGCGCAGGGCTACGCGGAGCCGGAACGCGACATCGAGATCGTGCACCCCGACACTGGGAGGGTGCTGTCCGTCGCAGAGGCTGCATGGCCACACGGCCTGCAAGAAGGGTTGGGCGAGAAGGTGGTGCTGGAGTTGGACGAAGACGACTTCGACGAGGACACCCTCGCCGCGCTGGGCTACCGCGTGTTCACCTCAATCGGGGCCCTACGCGAGTTCGTTGAGCGCTCCAGCAGCGGGGGCCTATCAACCATGCCGTGAGGCCGTGCCTCCGCCGCTTGGCTCTCGACGCCGCCGGTCGACTCAGCTGCAGCCCTGCATCCCGGCCGGCTCGCCCCTGGCACAACGCTCCGGTCCCAAGGATCGCTAAGCTGTCCCGAGGCATCGAGGCAAGGAGGGCTGCGTGGTCGACGACCGGTGGATCGAAGTCACCCCCTCCCAGTTCGCGCACGAAGCCGACGGCCTCCGCATCGTCCGCGACCTTCTCCCCAAACGCGCCCCGTTCCGTGCCTGGACCAACTTTGAGTTCCGCGACGACCGCGGCAACTGGTCCGAGGTCGACCTCCTCATCCTCGCCCCCGACGGCCTCCACCTGGTCGAGCTGAAGTACTACTCCGGACGCCTCCGCGGCAACGACCAGACCTGGCTCCGCGACGGCCGCGCTGCGGAGGACTCCCCCTCCGCCTCGCCAACCGCAAGGCCAAGCGCCTGCGCTCCAAGCTGATGAGCGCCTACGACGACTGGCGCCGCGGCCGACGCTTCGACTCCCCGCCGCCCCCCGCCCGCGACGTCATCCCCTACATCCAGGAGTCCGTCTTCCTCCACCACCCGGACCTGGTCGTCGAACTCCCCGAACCCGACCGCCGCGACCTCTACGGCCTCCCCGGCAACGAGGCCACCTCCGGCCTCACCCCCATCACCGAGCTGTTCAACGGCACCCCCCACCCGGGCAGCGAGGTCCGCGAGAACGCCGTCGTCGGAATGATGAAGCTCATCGGGCTGCGCTCCCACCAGCGCGAGGCAGGCAGCTTCGTCCTCGACCCCCAGCCCGTCGACGACGGCCCGGGCTGGCAGGACTGGCTCGGCACCCACAAGCTCCTCAAGACCCGCCGCCGCATCCGCTTCCGCACCGTCCCGGAGGGCTCCCCCGACGAGGCCCGCCGACGCGTCCGCCGCATCGCCGAGCACGAGATGCGCGTCATGCAGCACCTCAGCCACGACGCCGTCCTCCGCCCCGAGGATCTGGTCGACTCCGACCTCGGCCCCGGCCTCGTCTACCCCTACGACCCCGCCTGGCAGCGCCTCGACCTCTGGCTCGCCGGCCGACCCACCCTCGGTTTCGACGACCAGCTCGCGCTCGTCCGTCAGGTCGCCGAGGCCCTCGCCTACGCCCACGGCAAGAATGTCGTCCACCGCGGCCTCAACCCGCGCGCCGTCCTGGTCAACACCGACCGCGACGGCCGTCTCCAGGTGAAGGTAGGCGACTGGCAGGGCGTCGGCCGCACCGACGAGGCCACCCACACCGAGGCCACCCGCGGAGTCACCCAGCTGGCCGACGTCCTCGCCGGCGAGATCCCGCTGGCCGACCGCTGGGCGCGGACATTCTGTTATCAAACCGTGATCTCTCCGGCCCTGGGGAGTGATGGGGCTTCTGCTTGGGTGGCCGCAGACCGTGTCGTCCGCAGTCTCTGACCTGGCGTCACCGGCGTTGGCCCGAGTCGCTCAGGGCCCCATCATGGATGGACAAGCCGGGGCCGGCGAGGCTTCCATCCCCGCGGCGGACCCATACGCTCTGAGTTGGGCGGGAATTCAGACCTGCTGCGGCGTGCGGTGTGGTTCGCCGTCGAGGCCGGCTGCCCGGGGCGCCGGTGATGCGGTGCGACGGGGCCAGGTCCAGGCGGCGCGCAGGATGAACGCAAGGAGGAGCACCTCGAGCCCGATGGAGAGGCCGTAGAAGAAGGCCCACTCCCAGGACTCCCCTACCGCGTTGACAACCGAGTAGGGGATGTAGAGCGACGCAGCCACGAGGTTCGTGGCGCGGTTCACCCGGGCCGGCAACGTCATGGAGAGCATCACCATCAGGGCCGGCATCGCCACGGACGCGAGCATCGCGGTCAACAACGTCGGGCTGATGTCGAACTCGAAGACGACGCCGGCGCGGAGGTTGTCGACGACGCCCGGCTTGTAGAGGTGGAAGTAGTCGACGTAGATGTAGAGGAACATGAAGCTGGTCCATGCGGCGGCGAGCTTGGCCTGCACCGGGACGGGTGTCGCGTCGAGCAGGATTGGGGTGTCCGTTCGGACGGTCATCGGTTTTTCCTTCTGTCGAGTAGGGGCATTTGGTCGGCCGGAGTGGCCTCGGGTCCGGGCGTGCATGCGCACGGGGTTGAGTGGTTCTCGTCGGTGCGGTCGTCAGAGGGTGACGACGACCTTTCCCCGGGTGTGGCCGGCCCCCACGTAGCGGAGGGCGTCGACTGCCTTGTCGAGGGGAAGGTGCGGTCGATGAGCGGCGTGACCAGCCCCGTCGCGAGGAGATCGGCCAGGGCGAGCAGGTCCCGGTGCTTCTCGACCGAGATGAGCGGCTTCAACCGCTGACGGGTGAACCCGGACAGCACCCGCGTCGTGACGATCCGGCCGAGCGGGCCGAGCCAGCGGCCGCCGCGTCCGCTGTTGGGGATGAGGGTGCCGGTGGGCGTGAGCGCCCGGCGGACTTCCGCGAGGGGGTGGGCCTCCACATTGTCGAGGATGACGTCGTAGCGCCTCCCGGTGGTGGTGAAGTCGGTCGCCGAGTAGTCGACGACGTGATCGGCACCGAGCGACTGGACCAGGTCGACGTTGCGGGTGCTGCACACACCGGTCACCTCGGCGCCGAACGCCTTGGCGATCTGGACGGCGAAGGAGCCCACACCGCCCGACGCGCCCGTGATCAGCACCGTCTGGCCCGGCCGGACGTTCGCGAGGTCGCGCAGTGCCTGCAACGCCGTCAGGGCCGACGTGGGCACCGCTGCCGCCTCCACGAGCGACAGGCCGGCGGGTACGGGAACGAGGTGGTCCGCCGGCACGCAGGCGTACTCCGCGAGCGTTCCGGCCGTGCTCCACCCGAACACCTCGTCGCCGGGGCGGACGGCGGTCACATCCTTGCCGACCGCTGCCACCACGCCGGCAAGGTCCCGGCCAGGGATGCCCTGCCGCGGCCGGCGGAGCCCGAACGCCAGGCGAAGCACGTACGGCTCACCTGTCATGACGAAGTAGTCGCCGAGATGCACGGCGGCCGCGCCCACCCGGACGAGCACATCGCCTGAACCGGGCTGCGGCTGCGCGACCTCGGACACCTTGAGCACCGACGGCGGCCCGTAGCGGCGCTGGACGGCGGCACGCATCGTCGTCGCCCCGGCCTCGCTCGTTTCCGGCGCCGGTTGGGTCCCCGCTTCCGATCGCTGTGTTGTGTCCATTGGAGCCTCCTCAGGGTCGAGCCACGGCTGTCACAGACTCGTACAGCGTACGACGTACGCCGTACGGTGAACTATCCTCGTACGATGTACGACTGTCAAGCCTTGGGGAGAGCGAGGGATCCATGCCTGCGAGGAGAGAAGGCCAGATCGGGTCGGACAAGGGGCTGAGCAAGCAGCGGGTGGTAGAAGCGGCGGTCCGGCTCGCCGACCGTGAGGGGGTCCACGGGCTGAGCATGCGCCGGCTGGCCGACGCCCTCGGCGCGGGCGCCATGTCGCTCTACCACTACGTGGCGAACAAGGAGGAACTGCTGGACGCCATGATCGACGTGGTGTTCGAGGAGATCGAGCTCCCGCCCGAGGACACCGACTGGCAATCGGCGATGCGCCAGCGGGCAACGTCCGCCCGACGGGTCCTCGCACGCCACCGGTGGGCGATCGGCCTGATGGAGTCGCGGACCTCGCCGGGGCCCGCGAACCTCCGCCACCGCGAAGCGGTCACCGCCTGCCTGCGGAGGGCCGGCTTCACCGTCTCGATGGCGACGCACGCCAACTGGTTGCTCGACAGTTATGTCTACGGCCACGCCCTGCAAGAAGCCAGCCTGCCGTTCGACACCCCAGATGAGTTCGCCGACATGGCCGAGGACGTCTTCCTCCCGCAGCTTCCTGTGGACGAGTTCCCCTACCTCAACGAGTCGGCCGCGGCGCTCATCGCCGCCGGCTACGACCCGGCAGACGAGTTCTCCTTCGGCCTCGACCTCGTCCTGGCGGCACTCGAACCTCTGAGAGTCTCCGCATAGCGGCGCTGACGAGGCCTCGCGCAGCCCACCCTTGCCGGTTACTCGCAGGCGAGGCCGTCGTTGTCACCGTCGCCGTGGTGACCGGTGCCGAATTGGAACCAGTTGTAGATCTCCACTTCAGCCGGGTCGTCCACGCTGAAGGGTCCCGTCGGATGTCCGACGGTGTTCTTCTTCAGCTTGGTGCACGACGAGTACTGGACCCACCACGGTTCGCCGGTCGGCACGGGCGCCGCGAGCGGCGCGATACTCTCCTGCGCCGCCCCTCCGCAGGAGGTGGTGATGATCGAGCCGTCGGCCCCGGCGGTGGCGATCTGCGCGGCGTGGTAATCGTCCTGGCGGGGGTGCGCCGGGTAGCCGTCTGTCGAGTCGTAGCGAGCGATCGCGTTACCGGCCTCCATCTGCATCTGTCCCAAGTCCACGCCGCTCTCGGTGATGACGTAGCGAAGGAGGCGCCCGTACGAGTCGCGGTCGTTCTGCCCATCCGGCAACTCGAGCGTCACCACCTCCCCCACGGACACGACGAGCCCGATCGCCATCGACGCCTCGTCGTGGCCGCATTCACCTCGCTCAGGGGTGTCAATGCCAATCAGACGGACGGTGCCCTGGCTTGTCTCGACGGTGTCGCCGTCGATGACCGCAGAGAACGTCACCGGAATCTCAGCGGGCTCGCTCGACCTGACGGGCTCCGCGGCCGCAGGAGATGCCGACGGCGACACGACGCCGCGCTCCGAGGCGCCCGCGTCTGACGGGGACGACGAGGCGCTCGGGCCCTCCGCGCCGGTCTGATCCGCAGGGGATGGGTCGAGGGTGCAGCCGCCCGCACCCAACACCAACGCCATCACCAGGCACGCGATGCGCGCGCTTCTCATCTTCTCCACCCCCGTTGAGAGATCGCGCCCACGGTCATCCGCTGGGCCGACCCTCCCTCTGTGGACTCGACAGTAGTTCACCGTGCAGGTCTGCACCTGCGGATGCGATGAAGCGGCCCGCGGCGCTCACGGGCACGCGAACCGGGGCGCTCCCCTGATCTACCGCACCGGCATCCCACGGAGGTAGGCCGCGACATCGGCGTGGCCGAAGTGCTCGGCCCACACCGCGGGCGCCATCCCGAACTGCGCGTCGGTCATCTCCCGGTCCGCGCCGTGATCCAGCAGAAGCCTGACGGTGCCCAACTCCCCGGCCGCCGCGGCGTAGTGCAGCGCGCTCGGGTTGCCGCCGTCAACGGCACCGTGCTCGACCAGCGCCCGCACCACGTCCCAATGGCGTCGGCCCGACTCCTCCGACAGCAGCAACGGCGGCACCTCGACGCCCTCGTCCATCAGCCTCGCCACCTCGGCCGCGTCATCACGCCGCGCGGCCCCAACCACCGGATCCTCCTGGTCGCGCTGGGCGCGATAAAGGTCGCGGAGCAGCGACACCTCCGCGCCGTGGGCCATCACCTCGCGGTTGATGTGCAGCACCAACGCGCCCCAGGACTGGTCAGCATGGTGATCGCCCCTCGGCCCGAGCGGGCGGAGCAGCGCGTCGTCGTCGAGTGACCGGATGCCGTCGCACCACATCGTGTAGGTCTTGTCGAGGAACGCCAGCGCTTCATCGGCCGTCGCGGGCAGGGGTTCGGGCCACCAGCGTGCGTCGTACATGGCGAGGTCCTCGGTGGGCAGCGCGCCCTCGGGCAGCGACCGGTCGCCGAAGAACGCCCTCGCCCGGGTGCCGAGGACGTCGCGCCCAATGTGCACGATGCGCCAGGCGATCGTCGTGACCGGGGGTACGGGAGGGTCGACGGTAAAGAACTCGTGCTTGAGTTCACCCTCGGCGTCGCGGCGAAGCGACCAGCAGCCCGGGACCGGCTCCCACCAGTATTCGTCGTCGGTCAGTCCCTCGAGCCGCGGCCACAGGTGCACGTTCCAGTAGAACTCCAACTGGTCCAGCATCATCTCGCGCCACGTCATGCACCGACGCTAGACCTCGCGGCGTGCCCCCGCGGCCGATCCGCAGGACCGGAGGGCCAAGGGGGGTAACCCGGGAACCCTCTGGAATTGCGCTCGATGGGACCTCTGGGCGGCGGGTCACGCTGAAAGCATGCGCCGAGCGCAAGATCAGAGGGTTCAGGCCGCCGTAAGGGTCAGTCGGCAGGCACGGGTTGGCCTCTTGATCGCTGTCCGGAGTCAGCGCGGTCAGTGAGGGATGCCCTTCGATACGGTGGCTCGTTCCTCGCCACCTACTCAGGGAGACGTGATGGGCCCCCCTCGTTCCTCGCCACCCACTCAGGGAGACGTGATGGGCCCCCCTCGTTCCTCGCCACCCACTCAGGGAGACGTGATGGGCCCCCCTCGTTCCTCGCCACCCACTCAGGGAGACGTGGTGGGCCCCCCTCGTTCCTCGCGACCTACTCAGGGAGACGTGATGGGCCCCGCCCGTTCCTCGCGACCTACTCAGGGCAACGTGGAACGGGTACGTGCGACCAGGGAACGCAGGATTGCCACCGGTGGGTGCTGGCGGTCATCCGGGACCTAGAGGGGTCGGTCGGCTAGGCGCGGGCAAAGGCACCGGTGCATCGCGACGAGACGTCCGCGCCGCGACCGCCGCACCCAGTAGCGTGAGCACATGAGTCCGGCGCGGGGCAGCACCCTTCAGGCCCTCGAGGCCATCCGGCGGGCACCCACCCTCCTCGCCGGGCTGGATCTGTTCGACGCGCTCCAGGAAGCGGCCCGCACCGACGGACCGGCGGCCGCCGACCCTCTCGCCCACGCCATGGCATCCGACGACGCGCTCACGGCAATCGCCGCCGTGCACGCCGCCGCCCAGGTGGGGGCCGCCACCGCCGAGACGCTGGTCCTCCCGCTCCTCGACTCCCCACAGCCCCACCTGCGCGAGCACGCCGCCTGGGCGCTGGGCAGCGCGCCGCACCTGCCCGACGCCGTGCCTGCCCTGACCGCCATGGCGGCCGCCGACAATTTCACCGGCACGCTCGCCGAAGCCACCCTCGAGGCGTGGGGTCTGCTGCCCGGCGCGGACCAGGATCCGCACCGCGCCGGCCCCGCCGTCGAGGATCACCGACACCAACGCGGAGGCCTCACCGTCGCCCAGCTCTACCTCCACGCCGACATCGACGGCACTCTCAGCCACGCGGGCCAGGGCGACACCGGCGGCATCGCCACCCTCCTGGTCCACCTCGGCGACGCCCTGCTGGCCGAGGGCACCGTCGGACGCGTCCTCACCCTCTCGCGCGGGCGCCCCGGCCGGACGCACCTCCCCGACGATCTCGCCGACCCCGGGCACCACTACGCCTCCGTGCCGCTGCCCGGACCCGTCCGGCACGCCTCCGACGCCTGGCCGCTGCGCCTGGCCGCCCGCGACGGCCTGCGGGAGATCCTGCGCGCCGCCGGCCGCGTCGACGTCCTGCACCTCCGGATGGCCGACGTCGGGTCCTGGGCGGCGGCCGAGGTGGCGCGCGAGCTCGGCATCCCGACCGTGCTCACGCTGGCACCCGACCCCCACGCCCTCATCGCCGCCCGCGACGCGGCCGGCACGCTCACCCGCCAGAACTTCGGCACCGCCGACCACGCCGAGCACCTCGTCTTCCGCTTCCGGCTCCTGCGCAGCCTCGCCGCGCAGGCCGCCCATCTCGTCGTCTTCCCCCGCCCCGACCTGGCCCGCGACCTCCGCGAGCTGCTCCACGTCGACCCCGACGACGCGCACCGGGTGAGCGTAGTGCCCGAGGGCATCGATCTGGCCCCGCTCGAGCGCGCCGCCCGCGAGGTGCCCGGCGCCATGCGCGGCGAGGCTGTCCCGAACGACACGGCCTCGGCCCTGGCGGACCTCGACGCCCTGCTCGCGCAGCTCCCGCCCGAGCGGCGCGACCTCCCGCTGGCCATCACCGTCGGCCGCCTCCACCGCGTCAAGGGCATGGCCACGCTGGTGGAGGCCTGGTCCTCGGACCCCGAGCTCGCCGACCGCTGCAACCTCCTCGTGGTGGGCGGCGACCTGCACCGCCCCTCCGACGACGAGGCCGATCAGCTGGCTCAGATCGACGCCGCCGTCCCCCGCCCCGACGGACCGGCGCGCGGGCTGCTGCTGGCCGGGCACCGACCCAATGGCGTCGTCGCGGTGTGGCTGGCGGCGGTCCGCCTCGGTCGCCCCGGACTGGCCGCCCCGGCGGGGATCTACGTGTCGGCGAGCCTCAAGGAGGAGTTCGGCATCGCGATCCTGGAGGCGATGGCCTCCGGCCTCGTCGTCGTCGCCCCGCGGGAGGGCGGCCCGGCAACCTACGTGGAGCACGGCGTGACGGGGGTGCTCACCGAGACCGGCTCCAGGGAGGCCCTGGGCGCCGCGCTGTCCTCCGCCCTCACCATGGCGTCCGCGCCCGACGCCGCCGACCGCGCCGATCAGGCCCGTGCCCTGGTCACCGAACGGTTCAGCATCCAGACGATGGCGTCGGCGCTCGCGGCCATCTACCAGGAGGTCTCCCATGACTCTGCTCGTCATCAGCCCTGACTACGCGTCTCACCTGTTCCCGCTCGCCACCTTGGCGACGGCGTGGCAGGACGCCGGCGAGCGCGTGGTGGTGGCCACCGGACCCGCCACCGACGCCATCGTGCGCCGGTTCGGGTTCGAGCGCGAACACCTGCAGCTCGGCCGAGGCTCCAACCCGGGCGTGATCCGCGCCGAGGACCAGCCCCCGGGGCGAGGACGACGCCCTGCGCGGCTTCTTCGACGCCACCCGACGCGGCGCCGTCGAGACCCTCGCGTTCCAGGCCGCTGCCCGCGGCGACGACCTGCTGTGGGATCCGCTCAACGTGGCCCGCGAGGTACAGCGCGTGGTGGACCGGGTGCGCCCGGACCAGGTGATCGTCGACCACCTGGCGTTCAGCGCGCGGCTGGCGCTCAGCAGCGCCGGGGTCCGGCACGGCGACGTCGTGCTCGGCCACCCGACGGCGCTCACCGTCGGCGACGAGGTGTACGGCTACCCGCCCGCCTGGCCGTCGGCCATCCACCCCGACCCGACCGCCCTGGCGGAGCTCCGACGGCTGTGCGAGCGTGTGCGCGACCAGTTCACCGCCCAGTGGAACGGGGCCCTCGCCACCCTCAACCCCGGCGCGCCCGCCAGCGACGACGCGTTCGCCGAGACCGGCGACGTGCTGCTGCTCAACTACCCCGGTGAGCTGCACCCCCCGGCCCGCACCGCCCTGCTGGGGCCGCACGCGTTCCTCGGCTCGGCCGTCCGCACGGAGGAGCCCGACGCCGAGGTGGACGCGTGGCTGGCCGCCGGCGACGAACCGATCGTCTACGTCAGCCTCGGCAGCTTCCTCTCGGTGCGCTCCGACGTGCTGGCCCGCATCGCGGAGGCGCTGCGCGGACTCGACGTCCGGGTCGCGCTGGCCAGCGGGTCGACGCCCCGAGAGGCGCTGGGCCCGATCCCCGCGTCGTGGCTGGTCCGCGAGGTGCTGCCGCAGGTCACCCTGCTTGCTCGCTCCGCGCTCGCCGTCTCGCACGGCGGCAACAACAGCGTCACCGAGGCCCTCACCGCGGGGGTGCCGCTGCTGCTGTTGCCGCTGTCGACGGACCAGTTCGCCGGCGCCGCTGCCCTCGAGGACGCGGGGTTCGGCGAGGTGCTCGATCCCAACGCTGCCGCCCCGGACGAGCTGCGCGGAGCCGCGGCGCGGCTGCTGTCCCTCCACCCGGACCCGGCCGCGCGGCTCGCGGCGCTGTCCCACGACCTCACCTCCTCCCCCGGCGCCCACCGGGCCCACGCCGTGCTCGCCGCGGACGCGCCGGCACCCGACCAAGGAGGCACACCATGACCGCCACCACCGCCGTCCACCCCGTCGACGAGGTGCCGGCCGCCCCGAAGCTCCTCGCCCTGGGGCTGCAGCACGTCCTGGTGATGTACGCCGGCGCGATCGCCGTGCCGCTCATCGTCGGCCGCGCCCTGCAGCTGTCCCCCAACGACGTCGCGTTCCTCATCTCGGCCGACCTGTTCGCGTGCGGCATCGTCACCATCCTGCAGGCGTTCGGTGCCACCCAGTGGTTCGGCATCCGGCTGCCGGTGATGATGGGCGTGACGTTCGCCGCCGTGGGGCCCATGGTGGCCATCGCGATGGCGAACCCGGGCTCGGAGGGGGCGCGGCAACTGTTCGGGTCGGTGATGGCCGCCGGCGTCGTCGCGATGCTCATCGCGCCGCTGGTCAGCCGGCTGCTGCGGTTCTTCCCGCCCGTGGTGACCGGGACGATCATCCTCGTCATCGGCGTTTCGCTCATGCGGATCGGGATCAACTGGATCTTCGGCAACCCCGTCGGGCCCACCGCGCCCACCGTCGTCGACCCCTCCCACTCGGAGTGGCTGACCACCGTCGACGACCTCGCCTCGGCGCCCGGCGGCACCGTGCCGCCCATTCCGCCTGGGCTCAGCCCCGCGCCCAGCCTCCCCAACCCCCTCTACGCCACGCTGGGAGACCTGGCCATCTCCGCGGCTGTGCTCGTGGCCATCGTGCTGGTCGCCCGCTTCGGCAAGGGCTTCGTGGCCAACATCTCCGTCCTCCTCGGGATCGTCGTCGGCAGCATCATCGCGGCCTTCGCGGGCAAGGTGACGTTCGACAGCGTCGTCGAGGCGGACTGGTTCGCGTTCGTGACGCCCTTCCACTTCGGGCTGCCTCTGTTCGACCCCGTCATGGTGGTCACGATGTCGCTGGTCATGGTGGTGGTGCTCATCGAGTCCACCGGCATGTTCCTCGCGCTGGGCGACCTCACCGGGCGGAAGGTGACCCGGCCGATGCTCTCAGCAGGACTGCGCACCGACGGTCTCGGCACGCTCATCGGCGGCATCTTCAACACGTTCCCCTACACGTCGTTCAGCCAGAACGTCGGGCTCGTCGGCGTCACCGGCGTCCGCAGCAGGTTCGTGTGCGTGGCGGGGGGCGGCATCCTCATCGTGCTGGGGCTCGTGCCGAAGATGGGCGCCCTCGTCGAGGCGCTGCCGACGTCGGTGCTCGGTGGCGCGGGCATCGCCATGTTCGGCATGGTGGCCGCCACCGGCATCCGCATCCTGTCGAACGTGGACTTCGCGGGCAACCGCAACAGCCTGCTCGTCGTCGCGATCTCCCTGGGGATCGGCATGATCCCGCTGGTGGCGCCGGACTTCAGCCAGTGGATGCCCGCCGAGATCCACCCGCTCATCGAGTCGGGCATCCTGCTGGCCACCTTCTCAGCCGTCGTGCTGAACGCCTTCCTCAACGGGACCACGCCCGACGCCGACGCCGCGCGCAAGGCTGCGGCGATGGCCGACCACTGACCTGGCCCCGCCGGGTTGGCTGAGCCAGGTCTTCGCGTCACTTCCCCGCGAAGGCGGCCCAGGCGTCGGTGAGCACGGTGGCGGCCACCTCGAGGCCCTCGATCCGGCCGAGCTCGGTGTCCTCGTGCTCGATGTTGAGGCACATGTCCGGGTCCACCTCGTGCAGCGCGCGGATGAACTCGGTCCAGTAGGCGGTGTCGTGGCCCTTGCCGAGCGCGACGAAGTCCCAAGAGGAGTCCTTCGGCCACTCGTTGGCCCACTCGTCACCGCCGAGATTGACGCGGTCCTCGTCGGGGGCCAGCCGGCGGAAGCCGTTGTCGAGGACACCGTTGAGCCTCGCGTGCTCCGGGTTGATCCGGACGTCCTTGGCCGCGGCGTGCAGGATGAGCGGGCCGAGCTCCCGCACCACAGCGATCGGGTCGGCCTGCTGCCAGAACAGGTGGGAGGCGTCCATCTCGACGCCGAGGTGGGTGGCGCCGGTCAGCTCGATGAGCTTGCGGACGTCACGCGCGTTGAAGACAAGGTTCTGGGGATGGAGCTCGAGGGCCACCTTCACCCCGTGGTCCTTGGCGAACTGGTCCATCTCGCTCCAGAAGGCGGCCGCGACCTCCCACTGGTAGTCAAGGACGTCAAGCGCGGCGGAGTTCCAGGCGTTGACGATCCAGTTGGGGTGCCTCACCCCTGGCTCGCCGCCGGGAAGCCCCGACATGGTCACCACACGGTCCTGCCCCAGGGCGGCGGCCGCGCGGATGGACCGGCGGATGTCGTCGGCGTGCTTGTCGCCGATGCTGCGGTTGGGGTGGAGCGGATTGCCGTTGCAGTTGAGGCCGGCGATCTCGACGCCGGTGCCGTCGAACCTGGCCAGGTACTTCTTCGCGGCCGCCGGGCTGGCGACGATCTCGTCGATCTCCGGGATGTGGGTGGGCGGCAGGAAGCCGCCGGAGTTGATTTCGATCCCAGTCAGACCGAGATCCGCGATCACCGCCAGGGCATCCTCGAGGGGGCGATCGTGCAGAACTGCGTTGTAGACACCGAGTTTCATAGGTGCACCGTCTTTCCGTTGTTCGCGGCCGACTCAGCGACGGCGGCGAGGATTTCCATGTTGTGGACGCCGTCGTCGAACGAGGCGTTGCGAGGCAGCGACTCCGCCTCAGGGATTCCTGCGACCTCTTCGAGAAAGGCGCGGGCCTGATAGGCGAACCCCTCGTTCTGCCCGAAGCCCACCCCCGAGACGTCCATGGCCATGCCACCGGCGACGTACGGGTGGTCCGAGCCGAGGTTGACGGTTCGGTAACCGTTCGTGCCGGGGTCGTCGCCGTGGAGGTAGAGGCGCACCTGCGAGGGCGTGTCCTGGTGGAAGCTCGCGGCACCGTTCTCGCAGAACACCTCGATGTTCAGGCCGTTGGGGTAGCCGGCGGCCACGCGGGACACCTCGAAGCTGCCGCGGACGTCGCCGAACAGCGCGGTGTAGGTGGCGTAATCGTCGTTCTCGACGGGCTCCCTCTCGTCGGAGATCTCCGTCATCCCATGCCCGACGACGGCGCCGAGCGGCACGGGACGCTCCGTGATGGCGGTCATGAAGGCACCTCCCGAGACGGTCTGGATGTTCTGGCCCACCACGAACTCGGAGAGATAGGTGAGGTGGCTGCCCACGTCGGCCAGTGCGCCGGAGCCCATCGGGCCCTTGTACCGCCAACTGATGGGGCCGTTGGGGTTGCAGCCGTAGTCGCACCAGTAACGCCCGGAGTAGTGCAGCACCCGGCCGAGCGTGCCGTCGTCGATCCAGTTCTTGATCGCGGCAATGCCCGGCTGGCGGCGGTAGGTGAGCCCGACCCGGGTGATCGACGACGCCTCGCGGGCCAGGCGGGCCATCTCGCGGGCCGACTCGAGGGTGTCCGCCAGCGGCTTCTCGCACAGCACGTGCTTGCCGGCGTCGAGCAGACCCTTCACCACTTCCAGATGGAGGCTGTTGGCGATCACGACGCTGACCACGTGGATGTCGGGATCCTCGGCGATCGCGCGCCAATCGGTGTCGTGACGATCGAACCCGTACCTGTTCGCCGTCGCCTCGGCGAGCGGCGCATTGACGTCGCCGACGGACACGAAGCGCAGCTCGGGCAACGTCGGCTGGTAGAGGGTCGGGGCCACCCGATAGGCGGCTGCGTGGGCCTTCCCCGCCATTCCGGCCCCGATGACGGCGATGCCGATGCTCATCCATCCTCCTCGATGTAAGCTACTTGGAGCGGTCCAAGTGATACGAACTCTAGGCCGGTCAGAATGTTCTGTCAAACGGGAGTAGCGTGACACCTGCAGCGAATTCAGCACGGCCGACGATCTACGACGTGGCGAGGGAGGCGGGGGTCTCCAAGTCGCTGGTCTCGCTGGTCCTCAACGACTCCCCCCTCGTGGCACCCGCCAAACATGCCGCAGTCATGGCGGCGATCGACAAGCTCGGGTACAGAAAGAGCCGGGCCGCCGCGAACCTCGCCAGTCGGCGGACCAAGACCGTCGGACTGATCATCGACGACTTCCAGAACCCCTCGTTCGTCGATGTCCTGCGCGGTCTGCGCAGCGCCCTCGGCCCCCACGGTTTCCATGTCGCCATCCGCGAGCAGCAGGCCGACGATTCCAGCGCCGTCGAGGGATTCCTCGACAGTCAGGTCGACGCGCTGGTCATCGCAGCGGAACCGGGCCGGGACCTCCCCGACCTTGGCGTGCCGACGGTCCTGGAAGGGACGCGTCTGCACGACGTCGACGGGGCGGACCACGTGTCGAGCGACCAGGCTCTGGGCGTGCGGTTGCTGATGCAGCACCTCCGCTCGCTGGGGCACATCCGCATCGGACACGTCACAGGCCTGGGCGGTGCGGCGGCCGAGCGGCGCGAGGCCTACGCGAAGTTCATGGCGTCGATCGGAGAGGCGCCGCGCATCGCGGGAGAGGGGAACCCGACCAACGAGGACGGCGGCTACGACGGCGCCGTCGAGCTGCTGCGCAGCCACCCGGACGTGAGCGCGGTCTTCGCGGCCAACGACGCCATGGCGCTGGGCGTGCGGGCGGCGCTGCGGGAGGTGGGTCGCGAGGTCCCCGCCGATGCCGCGTTGATCGGCTACGACAACTCGCAATTCGCCCGCAGCCGCTTCCTCGACCTCACGACGGTCGACAACCGCGGCGTCGACGTCGGCCTGGCCTGCGGCGAGGCGATCCTCCGCCGCCTGTCGGACCCCGCCGCCCCGCCGACGTCGGTGACCATCCCCAGCCGCCTCGTCGTCCGCTCCTCCTCCGCCTCTGCGCCGCCCTGACGGGGGCGAACATCGAGCCGTCTTTCCTTCGCCCTGAGAAAACGTGCCGACGTGTCTCTATGGGGCCTGGCACCTCATTTCTTCAGGGCGAACGTGGGGAACGAGCTTCGATACACGGCCGCTCGTCCCTCACGCCGCGACTCAGGGAGGCATCTGGCGGCCAGGATCGAGGTCTATCGTGGAAGCGGAGGCCATCATGACCAGCAACGACGCCTACTCCTCCCGCGACACCGAACTGTTGCCCGGCTCCATCGAGCAGTACATCGACGACGACGTACCCACCTGTCGGCCGGACGCGACCATCGAGCAGATCCGCGCCACGCTCACCGGGCGAACGTTCGCCTCAGTTGATGAGGTGGCGGTCCTCACCGACAACGGAATTCCGCGCCTGGTGGGCCTCATCCCCATCGGCACAGCCCTAGCCGCGACACCCAGCCTCACCGCCGCCGACGTGATGGACAGCGACCCACCTGTGATCCATCGGGGCTTCAACGAAGAACAGGCGGCGTGGAAGGCCGTTCGGCACGGCGAGTCGAGCCTCGCCGTCGTCGACGACTGCCGTGGGCCATGGCTAAAGCCGGGCGGGACCCCGCGTTCGGCAGCGGACCGCTGGCCACGGTCATCCAGGACCTGCTGTCGCTACTGGCGTTCTTCCTGATCGCCGTCCCTATCGTCGAATAGACCTCAGGGCAGCACGTCGCGCAGGCGGGCGAAGGCGAGCCCGCCGTCGAGGAGCCTGGGCAGAGCCGACGCCATCCCGCCGGCCGTGCCCGAACCGGGACGGTTGAAGTGGCCGATGCAGATCGAGCCAGGGCCGGCCTCACCCATCGCCCGCCTGACCTGGCTGGCCGAGAAGGTGGCGCCGGCGTCGGCGTTGACGTCGAAGTTGACCACGCGCTGGCCGAGTTGCTGCACGATCTCGACGGCCACGTCGTCCACGTGCGCGGTGCCGGAGCGGAACCATAGAGGGGGTGATCCGGTGAGTTCCGCCAGGCGCTCCCAGCCTCCCATCACCTCGTCGACGACCTCGCCTACGGACGCTGTGCCGGAGATCCCGTAAGCCTCCGCGCCGCTCACCGACAGCGGCCGGTGCGCCGTGCCATGGTTGGCGAGCTCGAAGAGCGGGTCCGCTGCCAGTTCAGCCGCGACGCTTGGATTCGCATCGATCCATCGCAGGTTGAGGAACAGCGTCGCAGGGACGCTCAAGCTGCGAAGCACCTCGATCAACGCCTCGTCGTAGCCTGAACCGTTCGGCCCACCGCACGCGTCGAGTGTGACGACGGCGGCGTCTGCCTCGCTGCGCAGCACCACGCCGTCGACCTCGATGCCCCACTGTCGCGCCGTGCGCTCTCCATAGCGGGCGACGAGGTCCTCGCGGCTGGGCACGGCAGCGGTGGGATCGGGCGAAGCGCTCGGAGTGTTCTGGTTGGACGTCACTGCGCTGGGCGCCACAGTGCTGGGGGCGGGCGTGCTCGGAGCGGCCTGGCTGGGTGGGGTCGTCGCTGGGCTCGCAGTGGACTGGCTCGGCGTCGTCGGCGGGACTGAGACCGGGGCGCACCCCGCCATGCCGAGCACGCCCAGCCCCAGGACACCACGTCGACCCACTCGCATGCGGCATTCTCGCACGGCGCCCCGAACTTCCGGGGCAGCGATGTCAGGCAGCGGGTGGCACCGACCCTGGATCCACGCTGTCCCCCGACCCGGCCGCGCCTCGTTCGGCGCGGCGGCGAAGGAACGCGCGGATGGGGAAGAACAGCACCAGCGCGGTCAGCCACACCGGCGCGGTGGCGATGAGGACGGTGATCGTGCCGGTGAGCAGGCCGGCGGCGCCGCGGATGCCGTTGGTGATCGCGTCAACGAAACCCCACGACTCTCCCCCGGGGCGCACGACGGCGCGGGGTTCGGTGAGCTCGATCGTCACCGTCGCCATCGCGGCCTGCCGCTCGAGGTAGGTCACCTGGGCGTCCATCGACTCGATCTCCCCGCGGACGCGGGAGAGCTCGGTCTCGATGGCGAGCATGTCCTTGACAGTCCTGGCCTCGTCGAAGAACTCGCGAAGCCGCGCCTCCTGGGCGCGGAGGTTCTCCAGCCGGGCGGAAAGGTCGACGTGCTCCTGCGTGACGTCGCTCGTGGCCTCGGACTGGAACTTCACCACTCCAACCCCGGCCACGTCGTCGACGAACTCCTCGTAGGTCTCGCTCGGCACGCGGACCGTCACCCAACCCCGGAGGGCCGCGCCGTCGCCGACGATGGTTCCGTCCTTCTCGTACCGGTAGAGCCACTCTTCGGAGTCGGTGGCCACCTGCATGTCGGTGACGGACCCGTCATACTCGCGGGCGATTTCGCGGACTTGGGTGACGGCGTCGGGGGTGCTCTCGACCTCCAGCCGCAGTACCTTCGCCCGGATGATCATCCGGTCGCCGTCGCCCGCCTCATCGCCACCCTGCTCGGGCATTCCCCGGCGTCGCGACCGACCGCCGGTTCGGGCGCGCCGGCTGGCATGTCTGAGGCCTCGTTGCTGGCGCTGCAGCCCGCGAGCACCACCCCGATGATCACGGCGACGACGGCCGCCAGCGCCCTCCACCACCAAGCGTTCCGCTTCATCGTGCCTCCTCGCAGGATGTGGGGCCGCGTGCGACGGTCCGCACCCACCAGGCTACTCCTGGCGTGGTACTCAATCGGCGGAGACCCTTGCCACTTCTGTCCCATAGACGGGACAAAAGTGGCATCAGTCTGCCCAATCGCACTGGATTACAGCGCAGATAGGGGAATAATCGCCCCAAGGGGGTGCCCCATGAGGCTTCCACGACCCGCAGAACCCGACGTCCTCGCGCGCTCCCGCGAGCGTCTCACCGACGACCTGGCCCGCGCCTGGCAGCAGAAGCGCAGCCGCGGCCCGGAGCTCGACGCCGTGCTCCACGCGCCCGAGGTTGTCCGGGCCCTGCTCGAGATGACCGACGGCACGTGCGCCTACTGCGAGCGCGCGCTCGAGTTCCAGGGACCCGACGGCGCCGTCGTCGCCCACCACCGGCCGACGTGGGGTGCGGTCGGGTCCGAGGGCGACGTCGACCTCCAGTCCTACTGGTGGCTCACCTACGAATGGACCAACCTCTACCCGGCCTGCGCCGACTGCGTCCGGGCTCGCGGCACCCGGTTCCCCGTCCGCGGGCAGCGCGCCGCGCAGGGCGACGACCTCGCGGCGGAGGAGCCGCTGCTGCTCGACCCCGCCGTCGACGACCCGGACGAGCACCTCCGCTACCTTCCCGACGGCACCGTCACGGCCCTGACCGAGCGCGGGCGGGCGACGCTCGACGTGCTGGCGCTCAACCGCGACTTCCTCGTCAAGTCCCGGCTCGCCGCGCTCGACGGCGTGGCCGCGCCCGAGGAGTTCCCGGCCCTCCGGCGACAACTCGGCCACACCGCCACCCCGCAGGCGGGTGGCAGAGTCCCCGAGGCCGCAGCCCGGCCGTCGGGCCCCGAACTTCCGATGACCGCGGGGATCGAGCTCGGCCAGGCCAACTACTACCACGCCACGCAGTGGATCGAGCGCGTCGTCATCCGCAACTTCCGGCCCATCCGGGAGCTGGAAATCGATCTGGCCCGCTCCACCAGCGAGCGCGGCCCCTGGACGGTCCTGCTCGGCGAGAACGGCTGCGGCAAGAGCTCGGTGCTGCACGCGATCGCGCTCACGCTCATGGGCGGCGAGCAGCGCCGCCAGCTCGGCATCGACGCGCGCCGGTTCCTCCGCGACGGCGCGCGCAAGGGGCTGGTCGAGGTCTACCTCTCCGGGAGGCAGGAGCCGCTCCGGCTGGAGTGGGCCCACGGGGAGAAGGACTTCACCGGCCCGGAGCCCGTCGCCGCGCTGCTGCTCGGCTACGGCGCCACGCGGCTGCTGCCGCGCACGCCGTCGCCCGCGAGCGACGATCGCGTGGTGCGGGTCGACAACCTCTTCGACCCCGTCGCCCCACTCACCGACCCGACCGACTGGCTGCTCTCCCTCGACGACGACACGTTCGACGACGTCGCCACCGGCATCCACGAGATGCTCGCCCTCGACGCCGATTCCGAGCTCAGCCGCAGCCGCACGAGGGTGACGCTGCGCCAGGGTCGGTCGCGCTCCGACATCGTGACGCTGAGCGACGGCTACCAGTCGATGATCGTCATGGCCTCCGACGTCCTCCGCACCACGATGCGGCTCTGGGGCCGACCCGCGCTCGCGGAGGGCATCGTCCTTATCGACGAGATCGGCGCCCACCTGCATCCGCGCTGGCGGCTGCGCATCGTCACGGCGCTGCGCAACCTCATGCCACGCATCCAGTTCGTCGTTACCACCCACGACCCGCTGTGCCTGCGCGGCATCGTCGACGGCGAGGTGGTCGTCGTCAGGCGCAACAGCGAGGGCGACATCGTCGCGCTGACCGACCTGCCGCCGGTGACCGGGATGCGGATCGATCAGCTGCTGACGTCGGAGCACTTCGGGCTGGGCTCCACCGACGACCCGGAGGTCGCGGAGCTGTGGGAGAGCTACTACCGGCTGATGGCGCTCACCCGCCCTACCGCGGAGCAGAAGAAGCGGCTGGACCACGTGCGCGCCAGGCTCGACGAGCTGGAGCAGTTCGGCACCACCGAGCGGGAGCGGCTGCTGCTGACGTCGGCGGCCGACTACATCGCGCAGCGTCGGGAGACGGGCGACGCCGTGGCACCGAGCGGCGCGGAGATCACCGCGAAGCTGGCCGACCTGTGGGGCAAGTACCTACCGGAGGCACGATGATGCGACGGGTCCGCAAGCCCAAGGAGCCGGCGAGCCTGTCGGACGTGAAGACGCTCGACGAGCGGCAGGCCGCGCTGGACTTTTACGCGGCCTGGGACGGGTCGGCCAAGTACGACGGCTTCAAGGCCTATAAGAACCCGGACGTCCGCGCGGCGCTCGAGGAGGCGTTCGGCGGGAAGTGCGCGTACTGCGAGACGAGCTACGCCGCCACCCAACCCGTGGCGATCGAGCACTACCGACCCAAGGGCGAGGTGAAGATCGGACGCAAGCGCGTGCCGCCCGGCTACTACTGGCTCGCGAGCGAGTGGACCAACCTGCTGCCGTCCTGCACCGACTGCAACAGCCCGCGCGGCCAGGACCTCCCCAACCAGCCCAAGACGGTGACGGCGGGGAAGGCCAACGCGTTCCCGCTGGCGTCGGAGTCGACGCGGGCCACGACGCCGGGGTCGGAACGCACCGAGAAAAGGCTGCTCCTCCACCCCTACCTCGACTACCCGGAGAAGCACCTCGAATTCGTCTGGGGCACCGGCACCGTCGACGACGGGTGGGTCCGGCCCCTGCGCGGCAGCCGGAAGGGGGCGGCGACCATCGAGGTCTGCGCACTCCAGCGCCGTGGGCTGCGCGCCGCCCGGCGCGACCGGCTGCTCGACCTCATCGCGCACTTGGAGTCGGTGGCCGAGGCGCAGTCCAACGTCGTGCGACGGCCCGACGATCCGGAACTCCTGACCCAACTGGAACGGCGCCTCGCCGAGGTGAGTCGCTTCGTCGCCGACCACGCCCCATACTCCGCGATGTGCCGCCAGGTGGTGGCCGCCTACCGCCAGAAACTGTTCGGAGGACCATCATGACCATCGACCCAGACCCGTACGCCAACCCCACCCTGCGCTGCGACATCGTCATGAAGGGCGGAATCACCAGCGGCGTGATCTACCCGCGTGCGGTCGCCGAGCTAGCGAAGACCTACCGGCTCAGCCAGGTGGGCGGGGCGTCCGCGGGGGCCATCGCCGCCGCCGCGGCCGCCGCCGCGGAGCTGGGCCGCGACGCCGGCGCCTTCGCCGAGCTCGACGCGATGCCCGACGCGCTCGCCGCCGTCGGCCCCGACGGCCACTCGACGCTGTCCTCCTTCTTCCAGCCCACCCGCACCGCCGCGCCGCTGTTTCGCCTCATGTTCTCCATGGCGGCGGCGGACAACAAGATCGCGGCGCTGATCGGCGGGCTGCTGCGGAGCTTCTGGAAGGGGGCGCTGCTCGGCGCCGTCCCGGGCCTGATCATCATCGTTCTCAGCGCGCTCGGCGAGGGGGTCGCCGCCGGAGCGGGCGTCGTCGGAGGGCTCATCGCGCTGCTGCTCGGTGTCGCGGTGGCGGTCGCTGCCGGGGCGCTGCGCACCTTCGCGAAGGTGGCCGACGACAACTTCGGCATGTGCACCGGCATGGAGGGCGTCGGAGCCCACGGGGCCACCCCGCTCACGCCGTGGCTGCACGCGAAGATTCAGTCGCTCGCCGGGCGTCGCGACGGGCCGCCGCTCACATTCGGCGACCTCCGCCGCGGCGGCGTGACCCTGCGCGTGATGACCACCAACCTCTCCCGCCACCAGCCGATGGCGATGCCGTGGAGCACCGGCGAGTACTACTTCGATCCCGACGACATGCGCCGGCTGTTCCCCGACGACGTCGTGCAGTGGATGGTCGACCACCCGCCGCAGCCCGACGCCGAACCCCACGGCCACCTGCATCCCTGGCCCGCCGCCGACGACCTGCCGGTGATCGTCGCCACCCGGATGTCGCTCAGCTTCCCCGGCTTGATCTCCGCCGTCCGGCTGTGGGCCGTCGACTACACCGACCCCAACAACTGGGAGACGCCGAGCTTCTCGAGCGTCTGGTTCACCGACGGTGGGCTCTGCGCCAACCTGCCCGTGCACTTCTTCGACTCGCCGCTTCCGCGGCACCCGACGTTCGCGTTCAACCTCGCGCACTTCCCGAAGGGCCGGGCCAAGTCCGCCGACGAGTCGGCGAACAGCTACCTGCCCACCGGCAACGCGGCAGGCATCCAGCGGCCGTGGTTCCATCTGCCCACCGAGGGTCTGGGTGCGTGGGGCGCGTTCGCGATGACGATGGTGGATACCGCCCGCACCTGGGTGGACGCGGCGCAGATGGTGATGCCCGGGTACCGAGACCGCATCGTCACCGTCTACCAGGACTCAACCGAGGGGGGCATGAACCTGTCGATGCCCGCCCAGGTGGTCAAGGATCTGGCGGAGCGCGGGAAGCTCGGCGCGGTCAAGCTGGTGGATACGTTCGCGGGCGACCAGCCCAGCGCCGTGCCCGCCCAGGGATGGGACAACCACCGCTGGATCCGGTTCCGCACCTCGACGTCCGGGCTCGCGCAGTGGCTGCGTCGGTGGTCCGTCAGCTACCACGACGACACCTCCGGCGGGACCCCCTATCCCGACCTCGCCGGCCCCGGCGCCGACGCTCCCCTGCCGTCCTACCGGCTGACCGTAGAGCAGCGCGACGATCTCAACGAGCGCACCGGCGAGCTGACCGACCTAGCCGCGGCGTGGGCGGACGCGTCGGTGCTGACGACATCGGTCCCCCGACCGACCCCCCAGCTCCGCCTCGTCCCCGACGACCAACTCGATCCCTGAGCTTGTCGACGGGCAACGGCCCGACGCTCGTCTCGGCTAGTGGTTCTGAACCCTCTCGTTATGCGCTCGACGCAGGCTCTGAGCGCAGCGCCACGCTCAGAGGTATCGTCGAGCGCAAAACCAGAGGGTCAAGCTCTTGAAGACTCTGGCAAGTGCGCTTGGCTACTGGTCACCAGGCGGTGGCGATACTCACAGCCAGCACGGCGGTGGCGGCCATGGCGCAGAGGAGCTCGACGATGATCCCCAGGCCGAGCGCCTTGATGGTCGCCCAACTGGTGGCGACGGCGTCGCGAAGATTGCGGACGCGGTAGAGCTCGGCCAACAGCAGCCCGACCACGAAACCGATGGGAAGGCCCAGCCCGGGCAGCACGATCATGCCCACGATCCCGAGCACCAGCCCGACGGCGATCGGCCACTTAGGCACCTGCCGCTGCTGCAGTGACCGTCCGGTCAGCAGCCAGCTGCTCAGAGCGCCGATAAGAAGAAGCACCGCCGCGACCCCGAAGGCGACCCAGCCCCAGGTCGAGCTTCCCCAGATGGCCCAGACCAGCGCGCCGACCGCGACCGTGATGCTGCCCGGAAGCACGGGGAAGACGATCCCCACCAGACCGAGGAGGGCCAGGGCAGCGGCGGCGACGGCCGCGATGATGTCAGTGCTCACGACGGCAAGCGTACGGCTCTTCCTGCGTCAGCTCCCGTAGTCCACAACGCCAACGAAGAGGTAGGGAGGCCTGCAGTTATCAACGATGCCTGACATACATCCGGGGCGTCCCTGGTTTTCGCTGGCGAAAGCGAATAACGGTTGGCGTACGGCTGGAACGGTTGGCGTTGGGCTCCGAACCGTTGGCGTTGGGGTCCGACCTTTGGCGTTCCGGTAGGGCCGTTGGCGTCTCGACGGAACCGTTGGCGTGTGGGGCCCGACGGCGGGGCGGCGAGGTCAGTCGCGCGACTGCGGGAGACGCGTCCGACCGCCCCGTTTGGGGTTCGACGGCGGGGGCACGACAGGCCCGATGTCGCCGTCGGGCGCCTCGTCGAGGTCGACGATGACCGGCGCGTGATCGCTGGGCAGCTTCCCCTTGCGGGCGGCGCGGTCGACCCAGGCCGCCGCAACGCGGTCGGCTACCGGGCGCGACGCGAGGACCAGATCGATGCGCATCCCGAGATCCTGGTGGAACATCCCGGCACGGTAGTCCCAGTACGAGAACAGCCGGTCATGCTCCGGCCAGCGCGCGCGGACGACGTCGACCAGCCCGAAGGCGGAGAGCCGCTCCCGCTCCGGCGCGGTGACGTGGGTGTGTCCGATGTAGGCGCCCGGGTCGAAGACGTCGGCGTCGGCGGGGGCGACGTTCATGTCCCCGCAGAGAGCGACGTCGGACGGGCCCTGCGCGACGGCGTCGGCGAGCGCGTCCAGCCAGTGGAGCTTGTAGTCGTAATGGTCGGAGGACACCTCGCGGCCGTTGGGCACATAGAGGCTGCGGATCCGTACGCCTGCGCAGGTCGCGCTGATCGCCCGCGCCTCGGTGGCTCCGCGGTAGTCGGGCTGCCCGGCGAAGTTGCGCTCCACGTCGGCCAGGCCGACGCGCGACAGCAGCGCGACGCCGTTGAACCCGCCCTGCCCATGATGAGCTGCCTCGTACCCGAGTTCGGCCAGCGGTCCGTCGAAGAGATCGGCGAACCCGGCGTCGGTGAGCTTGGTCTCCTGGAGGCAGACGACGTCGGGCTGACGTTCCGCAAGCCACGGCAACAGCCGGGGCATCCGCTGCTTGGCGGAGTTCACGTTCCAGGTGGCAATCCTCACAACTGCGAGGCTACCCCCCGGGGGGGCGTCAGCGCTCGGCGAGCGCCCGGCGCGGGACCGATGAGAAGACGAGCGTCTCCTCGACGTCCGGCGCCTCGGCGGGAAGGTCAGCCGGTACGTCGACTGCCACCCCGGAACCAGCGAGGAGGTCGGCCAGCGCGGCGGCGGTCGGGCGATCCTCAGGCGCCTTCTCGAGGCAGCTGTTGATGAGCCGCTCGAGTTCGGCGGGGGTGCCGTCGGCGAGCGGCGGAGGCGCATCCTGGACGTGGGCCAGTGCGGTGGCGATCGGCGAACCGCGGTCGAACGGCTTGGTGCCGCTCAGCATTTCGTGCGCCAGCACGCCGAGGCCGTAAATGTCCGACGGCGGACCGACCTGCTCGCCGAGCGCCTGCTCGGGGCTGAGGTAGTGAGCGGTGCCGAGGACCTGCCCGTCCATGGTGTGCGACGTGCGGTCGACCGATCGGGCGATGCCGAAGTCCGTGAGCTTGGCTCCAGTCTCCGCGACGAGGACATTGGCGGGCTTGATGTCGCGGTGGATGATGCCGGCGTCGTGGGCGACGGCGAGTCCGGCGGCCAGTTCCGCCAGCACCGTTCGCGTTTCTTCCGGCTCGAGCGGGCCGCGGGTCAGGATCCCAGCCAGCGTCGGGCCGTCGACGAACTCCATGACGAGGCAGATGAGTCCCTCGTGCTCGACGTAGTCGTGCACCGTGACGATGTTCGGGTGGGCGAGTTGGGCGGCGAAGCGGGCCTCGTCCTTGAAGCGCCTCGCCATCGCGATCTCGTCCTGGGTGTGGGGATGCATGACCTTGACGGCGACGCGACGCTCGAGCACGTCGTCGAATGCCTCCCAAACCTGGCCCATGCCGCCTGATGCCACATGTCCAATGAGACGGTATCGATCCGAGAGCACCAGCCCTGGTCGTAGTCGTTGCACCGCGCCTCCGAAATTCCCGCCCGCGGTTGGACGCGATCGGCCCTTATCATAACCCAGTTGCGGTGGGATCCCGCATTCGCCAACCGGTCCCCCGGCTTGTCACCCGGCGTTCCGTGATGCGACCCGCCGTCTACCTGACTCCTGGACACCGCTACCCAGGACCGACGCCAACGGGCCAGACCGAAGGGCCTACGCCCCCTCCGACCGACCTGAGTCAACGACGAATCAGGGGCAGGAGCCCTCGAAGCTGCCCTCGACCTCGTCCCAGCTCTCGCTGAGGTAGTCGATGAACGTCGCCTCTCCGCTGACATCCTTTCCGTCCACCTGGATGAAGCCCTCGCCGCTCGCGTCCTGGTCGGCTTCCCAGCTGAGCGCTGGATCCTCAAAGTTCTCGATGTCGTTGAGGCTCACGAATTGACCCATCGCGTCGACGGAGATGTAGAACTGCAGGCCGTCGCCGATCGCGGAGAGGACGAACTCGGCGCCCTCCTGCCCGATCTCCTCCGGGCCGAACGCGCAGAGCACGCCGTCGAAGTCCCACGTCTGGTCGCCGATGGTGACGCTTGCCGAGCCACCCGTTTGCTGCGCCTCCATGGAAGCGGCGATCTCTTCCATCTCCTCTTCCATCTCGATAGCCCCGTCGTCGGAACCGGTGGCGGGCGCCTCGTCGGTCGGCTCGGGCACCGGCTCCGGGGTGGTGGTCGACGCGGCCTCGGTGGCGGGCGTCGGGGGCACCTCGGCCTCACCTCCGCACGCGGACAGCGCGAGCGCGGCGGCCGCGAGGAACGGAAGGATGGAACGACTCGAAAGCTGCATGGCCGGACCTCACTGTCGCAGAAAGCCCCAATCTACCGTCCGCGCCCCCTCACTGGAAGAGCATCAGGGCAACGCGATACCCCTTGGGGTATAGTGGAAACATGACCCAACAGCAGACGCTCGGACACATCGACGTCCCAGCCAGCGGCCCCGCCTTCTGGCGTGCGGCCTGGTCCAGGCGACACACCGTCACCTTCGCCGTCGCGGCGGTGGCCATGTTCCTGATGTTGACGTCCGCACGACCCGCGACCTCCTTCCTCGACGGCGCACTGCTGGGCCTTGCCGCCGCCGTCGGAGCGCTCACCCTGGCAACCTACGTGCCGCCAGCCGGGGTGCGGCTGCGTGAACACCTGGTGGGCGGATCGTGCGGTGCGGTGCCGGCCATCGTGACGCTCGGCGCACCGGTGCTGCTGTCCCAGTCGGCCAACGCCATCCCTCCGCTGCTGTTGTTGCTCACGTGCTATGCGTTCGCCGCCGCCAAGCGGATCACTGACCACGCCTCCTGCTGATTCGCCCAACCCCTTCCCGAGCGGCACCGGACACGGCAAGATCGAAGCAAGGAGGTTGACATGAACTACGCACTACGAATCGACCTGGAGCGCCCTTTCGACGAGGTGGTCGGGCTGACCAAGGAGTCGCTGGCCGAGAGCGGCTTCGGGATCCTGACCGAGATCAACCTCAAGCAGACGCTGAAGAACAAGCTCGACGTCGACATCGACGACCAGGTCATCCTCGGCGCCTGCAACCCGGGGTTCGCCCACAAGGGCCTGCAGACCGAACCTTCGCTCGGGCTGCTGCTGCCCTGCAACGTGGTGGTCCGGCACAGCGCCGGTGTCACGGTGGTCGAGGCGATCGATCCGGAGACGATGGTCACGCTGACCGGCAACTCGCAGATGGAGCCGCTCGCCGACGAGGTCCGCGCGGCCCTCAAGGCAGCCTTGGACCGCGTAGCCGCGTCGTAGTCACGAGGGATCGGACGTCGTGGAACCGCGGCTCAACTTCGTCACGCTCGCCGTCACGGACATCGCGGCAGCGCGACGGTTCTACATCGAAGGATTGGGGTGGCCGGCCGAGTTCGAGGCGGAGAGCATCGTCATGATCCGCCTCTCGGCCACGCTCGTGCTGTCGCTGTGGGCCGAGGATGAGTTCGAAGCCGAGGTCGGGCCGATCAGTCGCGGCGACGGGTTGGTCCCGATCACGCTCGCGCACAACGTCCCAGCCCCGGCCGACGTCGACCGCGTGCTCGCCGACGCCGACGCCGCGGGCGCGTCCGACATCGTCCCGGGCCAGTCTCGTGCCTGGGGTGGATACAGCGGCTACTTCGCCGACCCCGACGGCATCCGCTGGGAGGTGGCCCACAACCCGAGCACGCTGGGCGTTGACCTGATGCGGGCATCGGGCCTGCTCCCCCGCGACACCCAGGCGGGCGGGTCACGTGGCTGAACCGCCCTCAAAGCGCAGCCGGCGCTGGGTCTACGCGGCGGCCGCCGCGGCGGCGGCTGTCATAGCGATCGTCTTCACCGTCGTGGGCGACGGCGTGGCAGCGACGGAGTCGGCCGGTTGGCTGGGTGTGGTCGTCGATTGGGGTCACCAGCTGGTGTGGGCGCTTCTCGCTGCGGCGTTCACCGTCGCCGCGGTGCGCGACGGCTGGACGAAGCCGTCCCAGATCCTCGCCGTTGGCGCGTTGGCCCTCTACGCCGCCTTCCTCGCCGCGGTGTTCCTCGGCTGACCAGCCCCAGCCGTCGCCCTCATCTGAAGTGGGGCTTCTCTTTACCCATTGTGAAAGGGTCAGTTTGGCGACACGCGCGACCATAGTGGTCGTACATGTCGCTGAATGGCTCCTCTCGGACGTGCCGCCTCCCCTCACCCACGGTGCCGGAACGGCGGGCTAGCTGAGTAGCGAGCGACGAATGAGCAGCCGGCCCACCACGTCTCCCTGAGTAGCGGCCGCGAGGAACGAGCACCCGCGTATCGAGGGGCTCGCAACCTGACCGCTCTCCCAAGCCAGTCGCAGCCTCGCGGGACACCCCTCGATACGCTCGCTCGTTCCTCGCTCACTACTCGGGGAGACGGTGAAACGCTCGCTCGTTCCTCGCTCACTACTCGGGGAGACGGTGAAACGCTCGCTCGTTCCTCGCTCGCTACTCGGGGAGACGGGGATACGCTCGCCCGCTACCCGGGGAGACGGTGCAGGTCGGACGGAGAGACAGCGATCGTCACGTTTCGCAGCGCGTAGCCCGAGATGATCTCGTCCCAACCCAGGTCGGGTTCACCGACCAGTGCGACGTCGTGCGCGAAGAGACGCGTCAAGAGGATGTCCGTCTCCTGGATCGCCAGGGCATTGCCCGGGCACTTGTGGGGGCCGTCGCCGAAGCTCATCACCTCCGCACCTATCCCGCGGGGGAGCTCCCGGCCCGGGCAGAGGTCCAGCGGGGCGTCCCCCACGGTCGTCGGGTCGGCGTTGGCCTGGCGGATATGCAGGTCGAGCAACTGCCCGGCCCGGACGGTGTGCGTGGCCCCCGCGTCGTCGAACGTGAACTCACGCTCGGCACGCCGGTACAGGTGCCCGACGATCGGCTCAAGCCTCAGGATCTCGTGCAGGATCGCGTACCGCTCCGGCTCGTCGGCCTGCACATAGCGGGCACGCAGCGCATCGTCGCGCAGGAGGTGCAGCGCCGCCATTGAGATGAACTCGCGAGTGGTGGCCATCCCTGCCGCGCCGTACGTGACGCACTCGATGAGGATCGCGGGGATGCCGTAGCCCTCCTTGAGCAGGTGGCTGATGACGTCCTCCTGCGGCTCGCGCCGCCGCTCGCGGATCGCGGGCCGCACGTCCCAAACGTAGAACCACGCCATCGGCGCGGCACCGCGGAGCTGCCTCAGCGCGGCCCTCACGCGACCCTCGCCGTCGCCCCGCGCCGGATCGTACGGCGGCTGGTCGAACAACTTCTCCAGGCGTCGCGCCATCCGGTCGGTCCGCGAGTTGGTGAGTCCGATCACTTTCGCCGCAACCTCTGTGGAGTACCGCAGCGACACGTCGTCCAGTCGCGCCCGCCCGTCGGCAACCATCTCGGCGACCAGCGCGTCGGCGCGCCGCTCCATGAGCTCGCGGTAGCGCGCCGCAACAGTCTTGGGCGCGAAGTACCGTGCGATCTTGCTCCGCTGCTGACGGTGCGGCTCCCCGTCCATGAACAGGATCGGCTGGTCGGCCATCGTGCCGTCGGGAATGGACTCGGAGTTGAAGCCCGCCTGCGCGGTGGCGTCACGCTGACGCAGGATCTGGCGCACCGCTTCGGTCGAGCGCACGCGCCAGACGCCGTCGAAGCTCTCCACTCTCGGGGAAGTGGCCTCCCCTGGTTTGACGGAGATCCGTCGGCAAGCGCCCTCGCTCATGCCGACCAGCGTACTCCTCGCCCCAGACACACCGGACGGGTCAGGAGTCCTCGACGACGGGCAGACTGCTGAGCGCCGTGCTGAGCGAGAGCTGAGCGGAGGCGGCGATGATCCCCGCCAGATAACGGCCCTCGACGTCGTCGAACTCCGCGTTGTGGACCTGGTTCATCAGGTCGGTGACATCCGCCCGGACCCGCTCCGCCAGCTCCGCGGTCGGGGTTTCGATCACGTCGGCGAGGCCCGCGAAGGCCGTGGCCGTGGCCCGGCGCAGCTGGAGGTCGAGTACCCGGTAGTCGTCGCGCTGCACGTCCTGCAGGACGACCCCGACGTCCTGGACCATGAACGCGATGTGCGCCAGCGACCGCGCCCGATCCTGGAGCGAGCGGCGGACGCCCTCGTAGCGGACCGCCCGCGGGTTGCCCTCGGTGGACCGCTTCACCTTTTCCAGCGCCTGCCGCAGCCGATCGCGCTCGTTGTCGATCTCGTCGAAGACCGCCTCCAGCTGCTCCGCGTCCGGTTCATCTCGCTCGCGCAGCAACTCTGCGACCCGGCGCAGCTGCACCACGAGCTCCGCCCGCAGCCCTTCAGCCGCGTCGCTGAGCGACGTGAGGTTCATCTTCGGCACCGCGGCGTTGACCGCCAGCCCGATCAGCGCACCGGTCAGGATCTGCCCCACGTAGATGAGGATGTAGTCCTGCGGCGGGTCGCCGGAGAAGATCAGCACGAACAGCGCAGCGGTTGCCACCCAGTGCCGCTGCTCCCCGAGGAAACGCAGGCCGCCCAGTGCCGTGCCGATGACCACCACCAGCCCCACGGTCAGCGCGTTGGGCCACGAGATGATCTGCATCAGCGCTGCGACCAGCGCACCGAGTATGATCGCAGCCGTGGCGCGGATCGCCTCGCGCACCGAGTCGCTGATAGCCGGATAGATGACCGAGATGCCGCCCAGCGAGGCGTAGTAGGCGTACTCCGCCATCACACCCGGGAACTGTGCGCCGACAACCCACCCAAGCCCCGCCGCGAGCCCGGACTTGAGCGCCAGCAGAGCACGCTCGTGCAGCATCACCCGGCGGAGCCGGGCGATCAAATTCACTGGTGGGGTCGATCCGCCGCCTCTCGGACGCTGTCGGCCGTTGACGACTCCACGTGATCGGCGTTCGACATGTTCACTCCTTCGCAGTGGGTTTGGCGGTCGGGAACCGTTCCCAGACCCTATGGGTGGCGAGCAACTTTGCCAGCTCGGCGACGGCGGCCGCAGGCTCCTCAGCGACGACGCCGGCCGCGTCCGCCGGGATGCCGGCGGCCTCCAGCACCGCGGTCGCCCCCGGGGTGACGGCGATCGCCTTGCAGTGGCGGAACATCTCGCCGAGCATCTTCACCACCCGCGGGTCGACGGGCTTCCCCGACGTCGAGTGGCCGGCCTTGGCGTCGAAGGTGGGCTCAGCGTCCGGCGCGGGCGCCGGCGCCTCCACCACCACGGCCGCGTCGAACTCGATCGACGCCGCGGTCAGGAACGTGCGATCGACGACGACGTCACCCAGCTTGCCGCCATGGGGAGCGGTGACGAACGGCAGCATGCCCGCGGCCATGACGGCATCCTTGGCCGCCGTGATGGCGGCGGGCTCGGTGTCGGCGTCGACGATGAGCGCGATCTTGCGGCCGGTCACCGGCCACGTGCCCCGGATCTGGGACAGCGCAGGGCTCGGCTCGACGTCTGCGGCTGGCGGCACCGTCGGCTCCGGCGCCGGCAGGCCGAGTGCCTTGGCCACCTCGGCGCAGAGGTCGGCGTCGATGTTGGCCAGGCACTGCAGCTGCCGGACACGGATCGATTCCTCGTAGCACTTGCCAAGCTCGAAGACGTAGGCCCTCGTCAGATGTTGGCGCTCCACGTCGGTCAGCGAGCGGACGAACAGCGTCGCCTGGCTGAAGTGGTCGTCGAAGCTCTCGGACAGCTCCCGCACCTTCGCGCCCTCGACGCGCTGCGGGACGTCGATGAACGCGCCGCTGTCGTCGTCGGCGACGGCCGGGTTGCCGCCGTCGAGCGAGTTCGGGCGGTACGGCGCCACCCCGCCGTGGACGGCGTGCTGGTGGAAGCCGTCGCGGAACATGTCGTTGACCGGGCAGTGGGCGCGGTTGATCGGGATCTGGCTGAAGTTCGGCCCGCCCAGGCGGGTGATCTGCGTGTCGATGTAGGAGAACAGCCGCACCTGCAGCAGGGGGTCGTTCGTGATGTCGATGCCGGGCACCAGGTTGCCGGGGTTGAACATCACCTGCTCCACCTCCGCGAAGAAGTTGGTGGGGCGGCGGTTGAGCGTCATCGTGCCGATGATCTCGACGGGGCAGAGCTCCTCGGGGACGATCTTGGTGGGGTCGAGCAGGTCGATGCCCTCGAAGGTTTCGTCGTCGCTGTCCGGCATCACCTGCACGCCGAGGTCGTAGGACGGGAAGGCGCCGGCGTCGATCGCGTCATAGAGGTCGCGGCGGTGGAAGTCGGGGTCGTTGCCCGCCGTCATCTGGGTCTCTTCCCAGACCTGGCTGTGGATGCCCTGCTTCGGCTTCCAGTGGAACTTCACCAGGCTGGTCTCGCCCGCCTCGTTGATGAGCCGGAAGGTGTGGATGCCGAAGCCCTCCATCATCCGATACGACAGCGGGATGGCCCGGTCGGACATGCTCCAGGCCACGTGGGCCTGTGCCTCTGTGTGGAGGGAGACGAAGTCCCAGAACGTGTCATGGGCGCTCTGCGCCTGCGGGATCTCGCGGTCGGGCTCGGGCTTGACCGCGTGCACGATGTCGGGGAACTTGATGCCCTCTTGGATGAAGAAGACGGGGATGTTGTTGCCGACGAGGTCGTAGTTGCCCTCTGAGGTGTAGAACTTCGTCGCGAACCCGCGGGTGTCGCGGACGGTGTCGGAGGAGCCGCGGAACCCGGCGACCGTCGAGAACCGGACGAAGACGTCGGTCTCGACGCCCTTCTTCAGGAAGGCAGCGCGGCAGATCTTCTCCGCCCGGCCGTTCGCGACGAACACGCCGTGCGCTCCGGTGCCGCGCGCGTGCACGACGCGCTCGGGGATGCGTTCGTGGTCGAAGTGCGTGATCTTCTCGCGGAGGTGGTGATCCTGCAGCAGCACCGGGCCGCGGGGGCCCGCTTTGAGCGCGTGGTCGGTGCTGCGCAGCCGCGCGCCCTGCGCGGTGGTGAGGTACTCGCCCTGCTGCGCCTTGGACTCGGGCGGAGCACCGGTGGGAGCCCCGGTCGGGGTGACCGTCTCGGGAGAACCCTGCGACGGCTTGGGCGGCGGCGGTGCGACGGGGGCCGTCGGCTCCTCCACCGGCGGATTCTCGATGCCGGGGCCGGGCGGCGGAGCCGAGAGGGCGGCGTCGTCGGCAGGTGCGACCTTCTTGGCAGCTGGCTTCTTCGAGGGCGACTTCTTAGTGGCCATTCGCGGTTCTCCTTCGTCGGACCCCCGGACCGCTCGCGATCCAGAGGCATCGGGCCTTTCGAGTCTAGGCAGCAGAGCGGCTCATCCGTGCGGGTTTGCCGGAGCCGAACCCCACCCCAAGGGGTGTGTGACGTGGGCCTTCACTTCCGACGGACTCAGGCGTAGCATCGTCAGTACCGGTGGCACCGAGCAGCGTCGACGCCCGCCCCAGCGCACGCCGCGCAGCCCTCCCTCCGCCATCGGCAACCACGGGAGGAATCATGAGAAAGCTGTTGACCGTCCTCATCGCGGGGGTGCTGGCCGCAGCCACGCTTCAACCGATGCCGGCCGCTGCGGCCCCGGCGTCGCAGTGGCGTTCGCTGTGGGTTGACGCGTTCAACCCGGGCTTGTCCTCGCCGCAACGGATCACCCAGGTGGTGGCCGACGCGAAGGCCGCGAACGTCAACACACTGCTGGTGCAGACGGCGCGCCGCTTCGACTGCTTCTGCAACAACTCGACCTACCCCCGTAGCTCGACGATCGCCACGCCCGCGCCGTTCGACCCGCTGGCCGAGGTGATCCGTCAGGGTCACGCCGCCGGGCTCAAGGTGCACGCCTGGTTCAACGTCGGCACGCTGTGGAACAGCGCCACCGCACCGCCCAACCCCGCGCACGTCTACAACACCCACGGCCCGACCGCCACCGGCAGTAACCGCTGGCTCGACAAGCGCTACGACGGTGTCGAGATCGTCGGAAACAACAGCTACATCGACCTGGGCAACCCGGCCGCGGTCGACTACATCGTCGCGGGCGTCAACTCGATCGTGCGGAACTACGAGGTCGACGGCATCAACCTCGACTACATCCGCTACCCCGACCGCAGCGGCACCATCGCAGGCAACGACTGGGGCTACTCCCTCACATCCCTGCAGAGGTTCCGTGCCGCCACCGGCCGGACCGGCACGCCCCTGCCATCAGATGCGCAGTTCTCGCAGTGGCGTCGCGACCAGGTGACCAATGTGGTGCGCCGCATCAGCCAGACGGTCGCCGCTGCTGACCCCTCGGCGGCGCTGTCGGTCAACGGGATCTCGTACGGCACCGGGCCGTCAGCAACGAAGACCTGGCAGCAAACCGACACCTACACTGGCGTGCTTCAGGACTGGTACGGCTGGACCCGGGCCAAGCTCATCGACGCCGTCGTGCTGATGAACTACAAGCGCCAGCACGACACCGCTCAGGCGGCGATGTTCACCTCGTGGAATCAATTCCTGGTCCGCGTCAAGAGTGAGACCGGCCGCCACATGATCTCCGGCACCGCGCTCTACCTCAACACCATCCCGAACTCCGTGCTGCAGGCGCAGCTGGTCACCTCCGCGGGACTCGGCTGGTCGGGCTACAGCTATGCCAACGCCAGTCAGGCTGCGGCCGCGTCGACCTCGACGACGGTGAAGGCCTCCGAACGGCGGGCGCTGACTGCGGCCCTGAAGGCGAGCGTCTTCCCGACTCCGAGCTCGGTGCCCGAAATGACGTGGAAGCCCGACGCCGACGTGTACTCGACCCCCGGCTACCACCAGGTCAACGGCCGCGAGTGGCGCACCACGTGCGAGCCCTACTCCCAGACCGTGCGGTGCCGCACCGAGATCTGGGCGACGATCGTCGTCTACGACGGCGGCGTGTATATCAAGACCAACAAGTGGGCGTTCAACAACCTCACGTACCTGCCGTACATGACAAGGGACGCGTGGGGCACCAACCCGCTCGCCGTGGACTCCGAGGGCTCGGTGTTCATCTCGTCGGGTCGCCAATGGAAGACGGAATGCGACACCGCCCTGACCGGTCCCAACGCGTGCCGGAGCTTCATCTACGTCTACGGCGTGGTGCAGTCGGTGCAGAACCCCGACGGCACCTGGCGCTACTACCGGACCAACATGTGGGTGTTCAACAACATCGTCCGCTTCAAGGTCTGATCCCCTGAGCAGGGCCAGCGAGCGCAGCGAGCAGCCCGTCCGCCGACTCGATCCCTGAGCAGGGCCAGCGAGCGCAGCGAGCAGCCCGTCCGTCGAGGGGTGGTCCCTGGGCAGCTCACGAGGAACGAGTGAGCGTCCGTCGAAGGGTAACGGCCTCGTTGTCTACCACCGCCCCCGACCACAATGGCGGCGACCGACGTCCCGGCCGTAACCCTTCGACAAGCTCAGGGACCAGGACGCGACAAGCTCAGGGACCAGGACGCGACAGGCTCGGGGAGGCGTAGTGGTGGCCCGTGGAATGATGGGCGGGTGAGCAGTTCGTTCGATGTCGCGGTGGTCGGCCTGGGGCCAGCCGGGCGGGCACTCGCGTCGGCCTGCCTCGTCCGCGGGATGCGCGTGCTGGCCGTCGACCCACGGATTGAAGGCCGCTGGACGCCCACCTACGGGATCTGGGGCGACGAGTTGGGGGCACTGCCCGAGAGCGTGATTCGTGAGCGCGTCGTGCATCCCGAGCTGCGGGCGCACGGGCGCTATCCGCTCCGCCGCGACTACCTCGTCCTCGACAACGCCGCACTCCAGGCCGCCCTGCCGTTGGCCGGCGCCGAACTCAGACAAGCGCGCCTGACCGACGACGACGTCACTGCCCTGCTCAGCGAGGCACGTGTCGTCGTCGACGCCCGGGGCGCGCGACCGAACGGGTCCAGGCCCGACGACCCCGCTCCCGCGCAGACCGCGTACGGCATCGTCGTCGAGGCCGCCGCCGCTGCCCCGGCTCTCGACGGGGCCGCCGGTCTGCTGATGGACTGGCGCACCGACTGGGCGGACGACGACGCTCCCGCTCCCCCGACCTTCCTCTACGCGATCCCCGTGGGCAACGGGCGGATCCTGCTCGAGGAGACCTGCCTGGCCGCAGCTCCAGGGCTACCCATCGAAGAGCTGAAGCGCCGGTTGCGGCGGCGACTCCTCCACCGAGGCGTCGCCCCCGACGCGATCGACCATCCGCTGGAGCGTGAGGTGGTCCGCATCCCCATGCGGGGGCGGGGCGAGCCGGCGCCGGCCGGTGTGCTGGCGGTGGGCACCGCCGGACGAGGCGGCAACATCGTCACGGGCTACTCGGTGGCCCACGCGCTCAAGCGCGCTGAGACCCTCGCCGACGAGCTCGCCGCAGGCAGAGCGCTCCGCTCCGCGGACCCGATCGGGCCGACGGATCTGTTCCGCGAGATGGGGCTGCGAGCCCTGCTGCGGCTCGACACCCCCGGGACACTCGCGCTGTTCGAGGCTTTCGGCCGGATCCCGACGGCGTCCCAGCGGGAGTTCATGTCGCGCGACGCCAGCGCGGCCGGCCTCGCAAGGGCGATGTGGGGCATGTTCGTACGCATGCCCGTGCGGGCCAAGGGGGCCCTGGTCGCCGCGACCCTCGGCCCCGCCTAGCTCCCTGAGCAGCGAGGAGCGTCCGTCGAACCGGTCCCTGAGCAGCTCGCGAGGAACGAGCGAGCGTCCGTCGAAGGGTAACGACCCAGTTCCCCACCGTCCGCCCCCGACCACAGGGGCGGCGACCACCGTCACGGCCGTAACCCTTCGACAAGCTCAGGGACCTGAACCCTGAGCAGCGACGAGCGCCAGCGAGGAGCGTCCGTCGAAGGGTAACGACCCAGTTCCCCACCGTCCGCCCCCGACCACAGGGGCGGCGACCACCGTCACGGCCGTAACCCTTCGACAAGCTCAGGGATCAATGAACGACAAGCTCAGGGATCAATGATGTTCCGCCCCCGCTGACCATCACCCGACCAGGGGCCCCGCCGATCAACCCGGCGGGGCCCCTCGACGCCAACGGACCGCACAGGACGCCAATCGATAGCCAAAGACGCCCGCGAGACTCAGCGACGCCCCTGAGATCTCGGGGGCGTCGCTGATTCTGGTCGGCGGAAAGCGTTGTCGGTTGGCGTTTGCGGCTCTCGGTTGGCGTTCGAACCGCCCGATTGGCGATCGAGCAGTGACTCCGGTACCCGGCGCGACACCACCCTGCGCAATATGTCGATTCACCCGACAACGCCCATGAGGTGCGGTTAGGTTCTCACTGTGAGGGAGCGTCGACGTCTGTGGCCACGCGTCCTGGTGGGTGTGATCGTTGTGATCATCATCGCCCTGCTGGGCGGGTACTGGTACGCGCGCCCTCTGCTCCTCACCGGAACGGGGTATGCCGCCCACAACGAGTGCGCGCTACGGACGATCGGTGGTCGCAGCAACGTCGAGGCCGACCTTCCCTCCAACCCCCTCGTGCCGTACCTGCGCACCACCGACGACGAGGCCTCGGTCCGCGCCAGCGTGCTCGGTGTGCTCGCCGTGCAGCGGGCCCACGCCGCGGAGGGATACGGCTGCACCGTCGGTGCCCAGGCGCCAGAACTGCCGGAGCCCACGCGCGTCCTGGATTCCAACCCCGTGCTCACCAGAGCCCTCGTCCCACCCCCGGCTGACCTTGAGAGCGCCATCAACAGGGCTTTCGGCGACGACCTCGACCACGACGCGAAAGCCGCGCTGGGCACCCGCGCCGTCGTCGTCCTCCACGAAGGCCGCCTCGTGGCTGAGCGCTACGCCGACGGCTTCACTGAGTTCTCCCCCCAACTCGGCTGGTCGATGGCGAAGAGCGCGACGAACCTGCTGGTGGGCCGACTGGTACACGACGGCGTGGTCGACATCGACGAGCCACTCGAGATGGGCTGGGCCGACGACGCGAGTGGGGCGATCACCCTCGATGATCTGCTGCGCATGCGCAGCGGGCTGGCCTGGGACGAGACCTACGACCTCGGCACGCCGATCACCTCGATGCTGTACCTGCAGCGCGACATGGGCGCCTTCGCGGCCGGTCAACCGCAGGAGCACCCAGTCGGAACCGTGCAGGAGTACTCGAGCGGCAGCACCAACATCGTCTGCAAGGCCCTCGTCCAGGCCACCGGCCAGGGCGCGGACCTGCCCCGTTCCGAGCTGTTCGCCCCGCTCGGGCTGAGCCGCGCCGTCTGGGAGCCCGACGGTGCGGGCGTGCCCGTGTGCAGCTCCTACCTGTGGGCAACCCCCCGCGAGTTCGCGGTCCTGGGCCAGTTCGCGCTCGACGACGGCGTCGTCGGCGGGGAACGGCTGCTCCCCGAGGGCTGGATCGCCGAGTCGACGACGGCCGAACCCGTCGTCGAGGCCGAGGACTCCGGATACGGGTCGTCGTGGTGGGTGAACCTGCGCCCCGACGGCACTCTGTCGAAGCCCAATCTTCCCGCCGACGCCTACTGGATGCAGGGCCACGACGGCCAGCGCACCTATGTGGTGCCGTCGGCGGACCTCGTGGTGGTGCGGATGGGCTTCAGCCCGGACGCGCCCGACCTCCGCGCCGACCAGTTGGTGATCGACCTCGTCTCGGTCCTCGGCTGACCGTCGGCCTCTGCCTGACGAACGGCCGCCTGCAAAGAGGATCCCCTCACTTCGTCCTGAAAAAACGACTTGCCAAGACCTATAGCGCGGTCGAGGCACGTTTTCTCAGGATGAACCCGGCCGACTGCGTGCGTTCCCTGGTTCCTCGCGGCCGAAACCCCCGCAAACGAACGGGTCAGGCGATCGAGATCGCGATCGCGTCGCCCCGGCCGGCTGCGTCGCGGAAGAGGTCGGCGAGAGGTCCGTAGTGCTCGAGCAGGTAGTCGCAGGCGGCGTCGCCCTCGCTCCAGATGCCGGGATAGATGTCGAGCTGGTTCATGCGCTGCGGGTCGAACCGGGCGCGAAGCACCTCCTCCATGGGAAGAGTGGCCGCCACCTGCTGCACCTCGTCCGACGACAGGAGCCGCACTCCGTCGTCGGTCAGTTCCCGGCCGCCCATGATCATGAGGCTGAGCGGCGGGTCTCCCTCCCAGTCGGAGCCGGTGAGCAGGAAGTGGATGCCCTGCCAGGCTTTGTCACAGTCAACGGCAACGTCGGCGTAGTCCCGCTCGATCAGGCTCGGGTCCTCGACCACGTCGTCGACGCAGCCAGCCGGGATCGGGGTGAATGTCGCGAGCATTCCCATGTCAGGCCTCCATTCCTTTGCGCCCATCGTAGTTGCGCACGCGCCCACGTGCGCGAGCCCGCTAGGGTCGGTGCATGCGAGACGTGGTGGACGACCTGATCTGGGACGAAGCGCCGAAGGAGGCCAGCGCGGTCGCGCTGCTGGATGCCCCCGCGCTGGTCGAGGACGCACTCACCCTCACCGACGATGTGAGGGTCTTCTGCGACGACTGGCGCGACGCCGCGCTCGTGCCCTCGGAGCTCCTTGTTGAACACCCGACGGATCTGGCCGGCGTCGATCTCGCCCTCGCCCGCCTACCGAAATCGCTGGCCGCGCTCGACGAGCAGGCCGCGCTGGTCCAGGGCGCGCAGGACGTCACGTTCGTGGGCGGGGCCCGCATCAAGCACATGAACCTCACCATGAACGAGGTACTGGGCAAGCACTTCACGGCGGTGGCCGCGAGCCTGGGCCGGTCCAAGTCCCGCGTGCTGCGGGCCTGGGGTCCCAACGGTCTGGAGTCCGACTGGCCCAAGGTGCGCGACCACGACGACCTTGGCTTCGCGGTGGCCGCCCACGGTGCCACGTTCGGCGGCACCAAGATCGATCCAGGCTCGCGCCTGCTGCTCGCCGCCCTCCGCGGGGCCGGGCGCACCCCCGGGTTGGAGGGCGAGGACGTGCTCGATTTCGGCTGCGGCAACGGCACCCTCGCGATGTGGCTGGCGCGCGACGGCCGCACCGTGTCCGCGCGGGACGTGAGCTGGTCCGCGGTCGCGGGCACCGTCGTCGCGGCCGAGGTGAACGGCGTGGAGGTGGACGCCACCTGGGGCGACGGCCTGGCTGACTACCCGGATGATTCCTTCGACGCCATCGTCACCAACCCCCCGTTCCACAAGGGTTTCGCCAAGGACTCCGCCGACACCCTCGCCATGTTCGACGACGCCGCCCGCGTGCTTCGCCCGGGCGGCCAGCTCTGGTGCGTCTTCAACTCGCACCTGCCGTGGCGCAAGGAGCTCAATGTCCGCGTCGGTCGGACCCAGGTGGCGCTTCAGGACCCGCACTACACGGCAACCGTCACCGTCGCGCGCGCCTGACTCTTCGCTCCCTGAGCCAGACTCTTCGATCCCTGAGCCTGTCGAAGGGTTTCTCGACTCCCAGGGAACCGAAGGGGTCTTCACAGCAAGCTCATAGACTTGGGGCGTTACCTGGAACACGTCAATACGTGAGAAAGGCCACCATGAGCAACGAGCAGATGGGAAACCAGAACCCGCACCCCTGGAGCCGCGAAGGCTGGTCCGGGCAGAGTGCGCGCCCTGAGGGACCGTCGTACCCCACCTCGTCGCCGTCCAGACCCGTCTTCCAGCCCTCGGCTCCTCCCGTCGGACAGCAGGGCCAGCCCCAGTCCGATCCGAGCCGCGGAACCTGGCAACAGCCGCGGCCCGAGCAGTACGGCCCGCAGCGGCCGTCGCAGCCGCAGCCTGGCGGGTCCTGGTACGACGCTCCGCCGCAGTACCGGCCCGCGCCGCAGCCCGCCACTACTCAGAAGCCGGCCAAGCGCCGCACGGGGCTGGCCGGCATGTTGGCGGTCGCCGTTCTGGCGGGCGGCATCGGCGGCGGCACGGGAGTGACCGTCACCAAGATGCTGGAGGACCAGCCGACGGCGACCGCCACGACCACGAGCGCAGGCCCCCAGGGCACCACCACCGAGGTGGTCCAGGCCGATCCGGCAAACCCGAACTGGACCGTCGTCGCTGAGGCGGCGGCCGACTCCGTCGTGGCCATCCAGGTGATGGGCAACGGTTCGGGGGGCCAGGGCTCGGGCGTCGTCATCGACAACGAGGGCCACATCGTCACCAACAACCACGTCATCGCCGGCAGCGGGCAGGGCGCGACCATCACCGTCCTCCTGGGCACCACCTCCTACGAAGCGGAGGTTGTCGGCAGCGACCCATCGACCGACCTGGCGGTCATCAAGTTCGTCGACCCGCCGGCCGAACTCTCTGTCATGAGCTACGGCGATGTCGACACCCTCAACGTCGGCGACCCCGTCATGGCCATCGGCAACCCGCTGGGGCTGGCCGACACCGTCACCACCGGCATCATCTCTGCCCTCGACCGCCCGGTCACCACGCGCGCCGTCGGCAACACGACGATGGCGCAGGGCGACGACGTGGTGGTCACCGCCGCCATCCAGACCAACGCCGCGATCAACCCCGGCAACTCCGGCGGCGCTCTGGTCAACGGCTCGGGTGAGCTCATCGGCATCACGAGTTCGATTGCGGCGCTGCCGTCGGCCGGCAGCGCTCAGGCCGGCAATATCGGGATCGGGTTCGCCATCGGCGCTGACCAGGTCAAGTACGTCGCCGACCAGCTCATCGAGACCGGGGTGGCGAAGCACCCCCGGATCGGGGTCAGCGCGAGCGACATCCGCACCACCGGCCAGGTCGGCGCCGAGGTGGCGACCGTGGTCGACGGTTCGCCCGCCGCCGAGGCCGGCATCCAGGTCGGAGACCTCATCACCGCCGTCGACGGCAAGCCGGTGATGAATATGGAATCGCTGGTCGCGCTCGTGCGCGCAGGCCAGGTAGGCCAGGAGATGAAGATCACCGTGCAGCGTGGCGGGCAGGAGCAGGAGCTCACTGTCATTCCCATCGCCGCCTCCCGCTGACTCGTCTCCTCGAGCGGAAACGCACCGATCGCCCCACCAACGGCTGGTCGGTGCGTTTTCGCTTTCCTGAAGCCCGCCTCCGGCGTTGGACGAGACCTGTGGAAAAGCCGCCCCGCAGGGTGGAGGACCGCTCGCGACCAGGCCTGAGCGTGCCTCCCCACTGAGAGGTCGCGCCGAGCGGTCCCTCACCCCGCGTGTGCCTCCGCGAGCGACAGGGAGTAGAACGGGGGCCATGGTCGACGACACCCGGCGCGAAGCCCCCCGCAACACACCAGCCGAGTCCTGGCGCTTTGCCAGGGTGGCCGCCGCACAGCGAGTCGTCGGGCTCCGGGACCTCGTGCCGGGCCCGGGCGACTACCGCGGAGTCGGCAAGTCGTGGTCGAAGGATCTGGTGGCGGGCGTCACCGTCGGCGTCGTGGCGCTGCCGCTGGCGCTCGGCTTCGGCGTCGCCTCTGGGATGGGCGCTGCCGCGGGAATCGTCACTGCCGTCGTGGCCGGCCTTGTGGCGGCAGTGTTCGGCGGGTCCCACCTGCAGGTGTCGGGCCCGACCGGCGCGATGACCGTCGTGCTGCTCCCCGTCATCGCCCAGCACGGGGTCGGATCCGTGCCGTTGCTCGCCATCCTGGCCGGGATCATCGTGGTGGCCGCCGGAGTAGCTGGTCTCGGCCGCGCTGTCGACATCATCCCGGCGCCGGTCGTCGAGGGCTTCACCATGGGCATCGGCGTGATCATCGCGGTCCAACAGGTGCCACTTCTTCTGGGCACCGAGGCGGTTCGGCACGAGTCGACGGTGGTGTCGAGCTGGCTGACGGCCGTCCAGACAGACTGGGCCGGGGCCTGGGCTCCGTTGACCGTCGGAGCGCTGGTGCTGGTGATCGCTGCGGCGCTGACCAGGTTCGCGCGCAAGCTGCCGGCCGCGCTCATCGCGATCACGGTGGCGACGGTCGTCGTCGAGCTGACCGGGCTCGAGGTCGAGAGGATCGGGTCGCTTCCCGCCGGGTTGCCGCTGCCCCAGCTGCCTACGGTGTCGATCGGCCTCGTCCAGCAACTCGCGGCACCTGCGCTGGCAGTAGCTGCCCTCGCCGCTCTTGAGTCGCTCCTCTCCGCTCGAGTCGCCGACGGCATGCGCCCCGACCTCACCCGGACCAGGCCCGACCGCGAACTGGTCGGGCAGGGTCTGGCGAACGTCGCGTCCGGCCTCTTCGGAGGGCTGCCCGCCACCGGCGCCATCGCCCGCACCGCGGTCAACGTCCGCTCCGGGGCCCGCACCAGGCTGGGATCGATCAGCCACGCGCTTGTGCTGCTGGTCATCGTGTTGGTCCTCTCCCCGGTCGTGGAACGGATTCCCCTGGCTGCCCTGGCTGGCGTACTGGTGGGCACCGCCTTGCGAATGATCGACGTCAGCCTCGCCAGCCGCATGGTGCGGGCCACCAGGGCGGACCGCAACACCTTCCTACTCACGCTGGCCTGCACCGTCGCCCTCGACCTCATCGCCGCCGTCCTTCTCGGCGTTCTCATGGCGGGGGCCATGAGCCTCAGGCACATGGCGTCGTATTCGGTGGTCCGGCGGCAGTCGCTCCCCGTCGACACCCGGGCCGGGCGCGTCGACATCCCCACCGACGCCGAGTGGCTGCGTCCGCTGCTGGGCATGGTGCGGGTGGACGGCGCGCTGTTCTACGGCGACGCGAGGAGGTTCATCCGAGAGGTCACCAGCAAGGAACGCGCCGCCATCATCATCCGCTGCCACCGACTGCAGGTGATGGACGCCTCCGGGGCGTTCGCGCTGAAGGAATCCATCGAGGAGATGGAGCGCCGAGGCGTGGTGGTCGTGGTGCAGGGGATGACCGAATCCCAGATCCGCACGGCCCTACTCCTTGAGGCCATGCGCCCCGAACAGCACTTCCACGAGCTGCCCGACGCGATCGCCGCCGTCCGCGACGCCCTTGCCCCCACCCATGGACCCGTGGCAGGCCGCGGGTGACTCGCCGCTAGCCTGAAGCCCATGCAGATTCGCGTCACCATGGCATCGCAGGGACCCATCCCCACGTCCCTGGTGTCGCTGGTCCCCACGCCCGAGTACGTGATCTCCGACCAGACGCCCTACGGCCACCGCACCAGCATCCTCACCTCCCACGATGATCCCGACGCCCTGCGCACCGCTCTGCGCGCCTTCGCCGGGAATGTCGCGGTGGCCGTCATCACCGGACCACTGGCGCTGCAGCGCGCCAAGCTTCTCCTCATGGATGTCGACTCCACGCTCACCACCACCGAGGCCATCGATCTGCTGGCCGATCATGCGGGGGTCGGAGAAAAGGTGGCCGAAATCACCGGGCGCGCGATGCGCGGCGAACTCGACTTCACCAGCTCCCTGACCGAACGCGTCGCCACCCTCGACGGGCTGCCAACGAGCGTGTTTGACGAGGTGGCCGCAGCCATGACGCTCTCCGACGGCGCGGAGGAACTCATCCGCACCGCCCAGTCCGCTGGCGCCAAAGTGGGCGTCACCTCGGGCGGCTTCACGCAACTGGTCGCTCCGCTCGCCCAGCGGCTCGGCCTGGACTTCTACAACGCCAACGATCTGGAGACCGTCACCGCCGACGGCGTGGAGCGCCTGACCGGCAGGTGCGTCGGGAGCGTCGTCGACCGGGACCAGAAGGCGCGGGACCTGTTGCGCTTCGCCCACGACAACTCGATCGACCCGGCGCTCACCGTCGCAGTCGGCGACGGCGCCAACGACCTGGCGATGTTCGCCGCCGCGGGGCTTTCGGTCGCGTACTGCGCCAAGCCCGTCACCGCCGCCAAGGCCGACGTGTCGCTCAACTTCCCGCGCCTCGACGCCGTCGCCCCCTTCGCCTTCGCCGGCTACTGACCCCGACCTCGATCCCTGAGCTTGTCGAAGGGTCACGGCCTGGGCTGTGGTCACCGCCCCCGCGCCAGGGGCGGCGGTCGGTGTGAGGCCGCTACCCTTCGACAAGCTCAGGGACCAACGAGCGCCAAGCTCAGGGGTCAGACTTCAGCGTTCCACCGGACGATCGCCGGGTTCTCCTTCTCGTAGCCCAGCACGCACAGCGTGCCGGTCTGGAGTGGGAAGTGCGCGGCGAACTCGACGGGCGCGTCGAGCCAGACCATCGCCAGGGCGCGCATCGCGTGGCCGTGGCCGAAGGCGAGCACCCGTCGATGCCCGGAGGACCGCACGCGCTCGACCACCCGGCCCAGCCGCTCAGCGACGTGCTCCTTCGTCTCGCCCGGCTCGTAGCCTTCGCGGTCCAGCTTCGGCGCTCCGTGGGTCCAGATGCGCCAGCCCGGGATCTGCTCGCGGATCTCGGGGGAGGTCAGACCCTCGCCGGGACCGTAGGCCCACTCGACGAGGTCGTCGTCGATCGTGACGTCGTCGAAGCCTGCCAGCTCCGCGGTCTGGATGGCGCGCAGTCGCGGGCTGCTCAGCACCATGCCGAATTCGACGTCAGCGAGCCGTCTGCCCACCTTTTCCGCGTTGGCGCGGCCCTTCTCCAGGAGCCCCAGGTCGGTCACGCTCGTGTGTTGTCCGCTCTCGGACCATTCCGTCGCGCCGTGGCGCACGATCCAGAGCTGAGTGCGGTCGTCGTCGGTCATCGGGGTGTCTCCCTACTCTCGTCCCTCTACCATAGGGCCGCCCGGCCGCGATTGTGAGGTGTGCGGCGAGCCGACCGGGCGAGCCGGTAAGGTGGGCCCCGCACCGCAATCTTCAAGGAGGACAGATGTCAGGTCGCATCCGCAGCGAGGCGTTCAAGAGCAAGGTGATGTCGGCTGTCGACGCCGCCGCGATCGTCGAGAACGGATGGAATATCGGCTTCTCGGGCTTCACCGGCGCCGGCTACCCCAAGGTTTTCCCGCCTGCACTTGCCGAGCGCATCCGCGAGGCGCACGCCCGTGGCGAGGAGTTCATGGTCAGCAGCTGGACAGGCGCGTCGACGGCTCCCGAGCACGACGGTGCTCTGGCCGAGGTCGACGGCGTCCGGTTCCGCGCCCCGTACCAGTCCGATCCGGTGCAGCGCGCCAAGATCAACGACGGCACGACCTACTACTCCGACATCCATCTGTCCCACATGCCCAACCTCGTCGCCCAGGGCTTCCTCGGCGACCTGGACCTGGCCGTCATCGAGGTCACCGCCATCACGGAGGACGGCGAGCTGGTGCCGTCGTCGTCGATCGGCGCCAACCGCACGTACATCGAGAAGGCCAAGCGCATCATCCTCGAGGTCAACGAGTGGCAGTCCGAGGGCCTCTTCGGCATGCACGACGTCTACTACCCGATCGGCAACCTGCCCCCGCACCGGCCGCCGCTGCCCATCACCTCCACGGGTGACCGCATCGGCACGCCCACGATGAAGATCGACCTGGACAAGGTCGTCGCCATCATCGAGACCGACGCACCCGACCGCAACACCCCGTTCAAGGACCTCGACGAAGATTCGCTGAAGATCGCGGGCTACTTCCTCGACTTCCTCGCTGCCGAAGTGAAGGCCGGGCGCCTGCCGGAGAACCTCAACCCGCTGCAGTCGGGCGTCGGCAACATCGCCAACGCGGTGCTCGCGGGCCTGCTCGAGGGGCCGTTCGAGAACATCACCTCCTACACCGAGGTGATCCAGGACGGCATGGTCGACCTGATCGACTCGGGCAAGCTGGCCGTCGCCTCGGCCACCGCCTTCTCGCTGTCGCCGACGGCGGCCGAGCGGATGAACGACAACGCGGCTCACTACGCCAAGAAGATCGTCCTGCGCCCGATGGACGTGTCGAACAACCCTGAGGCGATCCGCCGCATGGGCGTCATCTCCTGCAACGGCATGATCGAGGCCGACATCTACGGCAACGTGAACTCCACCCACGTGATGGGGTCGCGCATGCAGAACGGCATCGGCGGTTCGGGTGACTTCACCCGCAACGCCTTCTTCTCCTGCTTCGTGTCGCCGTCGACGGCGAAGGGCGGCGCCATCTCGGCGATCGTCCCGATGGTCAACCACGTCGACCACACCGAGCACGACGTGTCGGTCATCGTCACCGAGCAGGGTCTTGCGGACCTTCGCGGCCTGGCTCCCCGCCAGCGCGCCGAGAAGATCATCGAGAACTGCGCCCACCCGGATTACCGGGAGCCGCTGCGCGAGTACGTGAAGCTGGCCCACACGAAGGCCAACGGCATGCACACGCCGCACGACCTGCGCACAGCGCTGGGTTGGCACGTCCGCTTCCTCGAGACGGGGACGATGAAGGAGTGACCTGATCCGCGCGTTCTGATCCCCGGTCGGACCACAACGCCAACGGTCAGCGGCTCACGCCACCGAGACCCAGCGACGCCCGCGATATTTCGCGGGCGTCGCTTATTACTGTCGGCGTTCGGCCTTGTCCGTTGGCGTTTGGGCCGATCCGTTGGCGTTCCGGCTTCTTTGCTGGCGCGCTGGTACCAGGTTCGCTGGGGGCTAGCGGGCGGAGTGGATCTGCTAGGAATAGGTCCATGATCGATCTCATCGCCGTGCGCCGCGAACTGCACCAGATCCCTGAGGTGGGGCTCGACCTCCCCCGGACCCAGGAGGCTGTGCTCAAAGCTCTCGACGGCCTGCCGCTCGAGATCACCCTCGGCGAGTCCCTGACGAGCGTCGTCGGCGTGCTGCGTGGCGGCCGCGAGACGCAGGGCAAGCGCCCCGTCGTGCTGCTACGCGCCGACATGGACGCGCTTCCCGTCAAGGAACTGACCGGCCTCGACTACGCCTCCACCAACGGCAACATGCACGCGTGCGGCCACGATCTCCACATGACCATGCTCATCGGCGCTGCACACGAACTGTGCGCTCGGCGCGGCGAGCTGGCGGGCGACGTCATCTTCATGTTCCAGCCCGGCGAAGAAGGGGTCGACGGCGCCAGGTACATGCTCGAGGAAGGGCTCCTCGACGTCGCCGGGCCGCGTCCCGACTACGTGTACGCCATCCACGTCTGGTCCGCACTGGATCCCCACGGCGTGTTCTCCACGAAGCCCGGCACCGTCATGGCCAGCTCCGACATCGCGAAGGTGCGGGTGCTGGGCCGCGGCGGCCACGGCTCGACGCCGCAGCTCGCCGCCGACCCCGTACCGGCCCTCGCCGCCATCACCACCGGTCTCAACACCATGGTGACGCGTAATTTCGACGTTCAGAACCCGGTGGTGGTCACCGTCGGCCTCCTGAGCGCGGGCACCATCGCCAACGTCATCCCCGAGGAGGGGCGGCTGGAGGCGACGCTGCGGACCTTCGACACCGACGTGCGCGCCAAGCTCTTCCAGACGATCGAGCGGCTGGTCGACGGCATCGCCGCCGGCCACGGGGTGACCGGCGAGACCGAGTTCGTCGAGCAGTACCCCGTCACCGTCAACCACGACGCCGAGGCCGACGTCGTCGCCGACGTGGTGCGCGACCTGTTCGGGGACGAGCGCCACCGTCGCTGGGAGAAGCCGCTCGCCGGGGCGGAGGACTTCTCCCGGCTGCTCGAGGAGGTTCCGGGCTGCTTCATCGGGCTGTCGGCCTGCCCTCCCGACGCCGACCCGGACACGGCGCCCTTCAACCACTCGGCCTACGCCCGGTTCGACGACGCCGTTGTGCCCGACGGCGCCCGCCTCTTCGCCGAACTCGCGCTGCGCAAGCTCACCCCGTGAAAGCCGTGGGGGCGCACGCCGTACAGTTGAGCGCCGGCTCCAGAGAAGAGGTATCCCGACGATGACCATGTTGTCCGCTGCCATGACGTTCTTCCTCGTCATGGACCCGCTGGGCAACGTGCCCCTGTTCCTGGCGGCCTTGCGGAAGACGGCCCCTGAGCGTCGGCAGTGGGTGATCCTGCGCGAATGTCTCATCGCACTCGCGATCATGGTCACGTTCCTCTTCGTCGGCCGATTCTTCCTCGAGCTGCTGCACATCGAGAACGCCTCGCTGCAGGCCGCCGGCGGCGTCATCCTCATGCTCATCGCCGTCCGCATGATCTTCCCCACCCCCGAGCGTCCGCTGCATGAGCCCATGACCCACGACGAGCCGTTCATCGTGCCGCTGGCGGTGCCCTACGTCGCGGGCCCGTCACTGCTCGCCGTCGAGGTGGTGCTCGTCAGCCAGAACCCGAGCGGTTGGCCGATCTTCCTCGGCGCCCTCATTGCGGCCTGGCTGGTCGGCACGCTGATCCTCTACTCGTCGGGTTTCCTGCGTCGGGCCGTCGGGGAGCGGGCCCTCATCGCCGTGGAGCGACTGATGGGCATGATCCTGGTCGTGCTCGGCGTGCAGATGCTCTTCGACGGCATCGACACCTTCTTCACGAGCTGACCATGCGCCCGATGCTCGCCACCCCGACGTCCACCCCTGGCCAGCCGCCGACGGGACCCGGCTGGGTGCACGAGGTGAAGTGGGATGGGATCAGGGCGATCGCCACCATCCGCGACGGGCAGGTTCGGTTGACCAACCGCAACGAAGGCGACATCTCCGTCGCCTACCCGGAGGTGGTGCGCGGCGGTGCGGGACTCCCCGACTGCACGATCGACGGCGAGCTCATCGCCCTCGATGATCAGGGCCGGCCGAGCTTCCACGTCATCGCCCACCGGATGCACGCCAGGAACCCGACGCGGATCGTCCGGCACGCAGCCGAACGCCCCGTCACGTTCGTCGCGTTCGACCTGCTCGAGCTGGGCGGGCGGCGCCTGACCTCGTTGCCGCTCACGGAGCGACGCTCCCTGCTCGAAACGCTCGACCTCAACCGCCCAGCGTGGCAGCTGTCGGATCTCTTCGACGACGGCGACGCCCTCGCCGCGCACACCCGCGAGGCGGGGCTGGAGGGGATCCTCAGCAAGCGTGCAGACTCGCCGTACCTCGAGGGCGTCCGCAGCCCGCACTGGGTGAAGACACCGCACCGCTCCGAGATGATCGCGGTGATCGGCGGCTGGATCCCCGAGACCGACTCCCCTGGCAAGCTGGGCGCGCTATGGGTCGGCCATCCCTCCGACGAGGACACCTTCGAGGCGAACCCGGTGCTCTACCCGGTGGGGCGCGTCGGCTCCGGGCTCGGCCACGCGCAGCGCGACGTGCTACTCCAGGTGTTGAAGGACACCGAGCGCCCCACCCCCCCGTTCGACCCAGCCCCGACCGGCCCCGACGCGCGCCGCTCCCGCTGGGTGGAGCCGATGCTCTGCGTCCACGTCCGCTACCTCAACGTCACCCCCGACGGCGTCCTGCGCCAACCGGTGCTGCTGGCACTCCGCCCGGACATCAGCCCTGTCGCCGCTGCGACCACGGTTCCCTGAGAAAAGAGCAAGGAATGAGGGACCGCCCCAAAACGCCTCCCTCACTTGGAAGTGGGCTTCTCTCTTGCCCACTCTGAAGGGGTGAGTTTGGTGACACGCGCGACCATAGTGGTCGTACATGTCGCTGAATGGCACCTTTCGGGACGTGCCGCCTTCCCTCCCCACGATGCCGGAACAACGGGGAAGCTGAGTAGCGGCCGCGAGGAACGAGCAACCGCCCCGAACGTCTCCCTGAGTAGCGGTCGCGAGGAACGAGCAACCGCCCCGAACGTCTCCCTGAGTAGCGGTCGCGAGGAACGAGCAACCGCCCCGAACGTCTCCCTGAGTAGCGGTCGCGAGGAACGAGCAACCGCGTATCGAAGGGCTCGCGACACGACCGCTCACCCCGGTGCAGTGCGACGTCGAGGGACGCCCCTCGATACGGTCGCTCGTTCCTCGCTCCCTACTCGGGGAAACGGAAGGGAAACGTCGCTCGTTCCTCGCGCCCGCTACTCAGAGACATCTGTCGTGCCTCGCGTAGGCTGGTGGGGTGACCGAGCCGAAGCAGATCGCGACTCTCCCCCCCAACGAGGAGATTCGCCAGGAGGTGCCGCGCAGCCCGCGCACAGGGGAGCCCCCTCGACCGGTCCTCGTCGCGATCGCCGCAGTCGCCCTCTACCTCGCAGCCGCCGCGCTCGCCGTTGTCTACGGCATCCGCTGGTGGGAGGCCGCCCATCCCGAGACCTACCCCACCTCCGCGCGCCTGCTCGAATGGGTGCAGCCCGAGCCGGGGAGATGGCTGTCCCTCGCGCTCGAGGGCGTCTTCGCGGGCGCACTGGTCCTCGCAGCCGGAGCCTGCGGCGTCGTCGGGTTCCAGGCATGGAACGGGTGGCGCTGGTCTCGGTGGGCGGGCCTGGTGGCGCTCGGTTTCGTCGGCGGGTTCGTCGCCATCGTCGACGACTGGGCTTTCGTGGGGCTCGGTCTCGCGGCGATCGGGGTGACGCTGCTGTTCCTGCCTCCCGTCACGCGATACTTCCAGCGCTGGGCCGCCGTTCGCGCCGAGCAGCCGGCCCCTTACCGGCGGCCGTCGCAGATCCACTACGGCAGGCTTCCCCGCTTCCGTTGATGTTCGGGCCGCTAGGCTCGACGCATGGCTCGACATCCCCTCGTCAACGGTTTGACCCGGATCCTGCGCGACGTCGCGACCCGCGCCGTGGATCGCGCAATTCAGAACAACCGTCGGTCTGCCCGCCGCACTGACGCAGGCGATGCGCCCGGCAGGAGGCCTCAACCACGCCGAGACGCGCGACGTCAGACCACCGGGTACCCGGGCGACTACGAGCAGAGGCCGTCGATCGTCTACAACCCGCACAAGGACGGCGAGCCGGACCCAGGCGAGATCGTGTGGACCTGGGTGCCCTACGAGGAGGACTACTCCCAGGGGAAGGATCGTCCCGTGCTGCTCATCGGGCGCGACGGCGACTGGCTGCTGGGCCTGCAGGTGACGAGTCAGGACAAGGACGATCACCGCGAGCGCGAGGCTCGGGCCGGGCGATATTGGATCAACATCGGTACCGGTGCGTGGGACCACGAGCGGCGCGAGAGCGAGGTGCGGGTCAACCGCATCATCCGCATCGATCCGGACGCTGTGCGACGGATCGGCGCCATCCTCGACGAGCAGCGGTTCAACACGGTGGCCAGCGAGGTCGAGCGCCACTACTGAGCCTGAGCCTTTCTCTGTCGGTGAACAACGGACCTCCCGATGCGGGAGGAAAGGGCTCGTGCTGATTCAATATTGAACGTCTGCAGACGGAAGAGGCGAACCAGCACATGATCACAGTGACCGACCTGACAAAGGTCTACCGCCAGGGCAAGCGCGAAGTGCGCGCGCTCGACGGTGTGTCGCTGACCGTCCCGGAGGGCTCCATCCACGGGATCATCGGCCACTCGGGTGCAGGCAAGTCCACGCTGGTGCGCTGCCTGACTCTCCTCGACCGCCCCACCTCCGGCCGGGTCGAGATCAACGGCGTCGACCTCACCCAGGCTCGGTCCGACGCGCTGCGCACGGCCCGACGTCGGATCGGGCTGGTCTTCCAGCAGGCCAACCTCTTCGACTCGCGCACGATCGCGGACAACGTCGGCTACCCTCTCGAGCTGATCGGCGTCGACAAGGCCAAGCGCGCCGAGCGCGTCCAGGAACTGCTGGGTCTCGTCGGGCTGCCCGACTCCGGCGACGCCTACCCGGCGCAGCTCTCGGGCGGCATGCGGCAGCGCGTCGGCATCGCCCGCGCCCTCGCGTCGGACCCCGACGTCCTGCTTTTCGACGAGCCGACCTCGGCGCTCGACCCGAAGACCACCAACGAGATCCTCGACCTCATCTTGTCGCTCAAGCACCTCGGCAACCTCGCGGTGCTCGTCATCACGCACGAGATGCACGTGGTCAAGCGCATCTGTGACTCCGTCTCGCTGCTCGACGCCGGCCGCATCGTCGAATCCGGCCCGCTCGTCGACGTCGTCAACACGCTCGACGGCCGGCTGGCCGAGGCGCTGCTGGGCATCCCCGCGCACAACCCGGTCGACGAGGTCGGGGGCACGCTGGTGGACGTGCTCAGCTCCGGGTCCAAGGCGGCGACCCCGGTCGTCGCGCACACGTCGCGGATCGTCGGGAGCGAACTCAACATCGTCGCCGGCAGCGTCGAACACCTCGCCGGTGCGACGTTCTCGCACCTTCGCATCTCCGTCCCCGACGGCACGGACCCGCAAGACGTCATCGACGAGCTGCGCCGCCAGGGCGCCGACGCCAAAGTGACCGACCCGCGCGACCTGCTGGAGGAACAGGCATGATCCTCCTCGACACGTGGCTCAACAACCCAGCGCTGCAGAAGGCGCTGCTGCCCGCCATCTGGGAGACCCTCCAGATGGTCGGCATCTCCAGCGTGGCGACCGTCCTGCTCGGGCTACCGCTGGGCGTCGTCCTCTACACGACGGCGAAGGGCGGGCTCGGCGAGAACCGGGCCCTCAACGCCGTGCTGTCCGGCGTGGTGGTCAACATCACAAGGTCGATCCCGTACGCCATCTTGATGCTGGCCCTCATCCCGGTAACGCGCTGGCTCGTCGGCACCTCGCTCGGGCCGTTGGCCGCGTCGGTGTCGTTGGCCATCGCCGCGATCCCCTTCTTCGCCCGGCTCGTCGAGACCGCGCTGCGCGACGTCCACTCCGGCAAGCTCGACGCGGCGCACGCGATGGGGTCGACGAAGATGCAGTCGGTCACCAAGGTGCTGATCCCGGAGGCGATGCCCGGCATAGTCGCCGGTATCACCACAACGGTGGTCACGATCATCGGTTACTCGGCGATGGCCGGCCTGATCGGCGGCGGGGGCCTTGGGCGCCTTGCCTACAACTACGGCTTCCAGCGCTACGAGCTGGACGTCATGGCCATCACGATCGTCGTGATCGTGGTCATGGTGCAGCTGGTCCAGTGGGTGGGCGATCTGATCGCCCGCCGCGTCGATCATCGCTAAAGACTTCCTCCGGAAGACCAGCCTCTCGAGGCTGGGTCAGAAGAACGGCCAACTTGTTGTTGGCCCCGAGCAAAGGAACATTCCTGTGCGAAAGATTCTCATCACCCTGGCTGCCTCGTTGGCAGCCACCCTGTCCCTGACCGCCTGCGGCGCGGACGACTCGACGCTGGTGGTCGGCGCGAGCCCGCTGCCCCACGCGAAGATCCTCGAGTTCGTGCGCGACAACCTCGCCGAGGAGGCGGGGATCGAGATCGAGATCCGCGAGTTCGATGATTACGTGCTGCCCAACGAGGCCCTGGCCTCGGGCGACATCGACGCCAACTACTTCCAGCACCTCCCCTACCTGGAAAACCAGATGGAGGAGAAGGGCTACGAGTTCGCCCACGGCGAGGGCGTCCACATCGAGCCGCTGACGCTGTTCTCCGACCGGCACGCGACCGTCGAGGACATCCCCGACGGCGGCACCGTCGTCATCACCAACGACGTGTCGAACCAGTACCGCGGCCTCAAGCTGCTGGAGTCGTCCGGTCTGCTGACCAACGTGCCCGAGGGCGCGACCGTGCTGACGCTCACCGACGCTGAGAACCCGAAGGGCCTGCAGTTCGAGGAGACCATGCCCGAGGTCGTCGTGCAGCAGCTGACCGACCCCGCCGTGGACGCGGCCGTCATCAACGCCAACTTCCTGCTCAACGCGGGGCTGAAGGCCGACGACGCGCTCGCCGTAGAGGCGGTCGAGGGTAACCCGTACGCCAACGTCCTGGTCTGGGAGGAGGGCACCGACAACGCCGCAATCGCGACGCTCGACGAGCTGCTCCACTCGGCCGAGGTGGCCGACTTCATCAAGCAGGAGTGGCCGAACGGGGACGTCATCCCCGGCAACGCCGAGTAAGGATTTCCTCTCGAGGGCCGCCGCTGATCGTCAGCGGCGGCCCTTCGGCGTCTCTGGCCCCTGAGCAGCTCGCGAGGAACGAGCGAGAGTCCGTCGAATCGGTCCCTGAGCAGTGACGAGCGCAAGAGCTAAGGAACGTCCGTCGAAGGGTGGTCCCTGAGCAGCTCGCGAGGAACGAGCGAGCGTCCGTCGAAGGGTAACGACCTCGCGACCTTCCGCCGCCCCCGACCACCAGGGCAGCGACCACACCCCAGGCCGCAACCCTTCGACAAGCTCAGGGACCACGGAGGGACAAGCTCAGGGAACACGGAGGGACAAGCTCAGGGACCACGGAGGGACAAGCTCAGGGACCACGGAGGGACAAGCTCAGGGAACACGGAGGGACAAGCTCAGGGACCAGGGCCGGGACCATAGGAGAAAACCGTGGTCAGGCCTAGGCTGTCCTATCGGCAGTTTTGGAAGGTTTCGATCATGCTCCGCTCCCTCTTCGGGCTCGCACTCGCGACCCTCATCGCTCTCGGCGGGGCGTTTGCTCCACCCGCCGCGGCTGACATCGACGTCTACTCCACCCCGGGCGAGCACACGATCAACGGACGCCAATGGCGAACCTGGTGCGAGCCCTACTCTCAGACGGCACGGTGCCGCACTGAATTGGTCGTGGCCGGCAAGTGGACCTTCAACAACCTGACCTATCTGCCGTCGCCGAAGAGCCTCTGGGTGGGCAACCCGCTCGCCGAGCCCGGGGAGCACACCATCGGCGGCCGCCTCTGGTACACCGAGTGCGAGACCCCGGCTACGGGCCGCAACGGCTGCCGCTCCTACATCTGGAGTGGGGACCGCTTCGTGTTCAACAACCTCGTGCGGTTCGGAGTCATACCGAGCAATCTGGAGGAGCTGTACGTCTACCGGCCTCCGGCAGACCCCACTCCCCCGACGACGCCACCTACGAGCCCGCCGATCACGAACTACAGCATGTACAAGGGCCCGAATCCGACCAGCCGGGTGACGCTCACGTTCGACGACTGTCCGAACTCGCTCAGCGCGTTCAAGACCACCGCGGCCGCCGCACGGGACCTCGGCATCTCCCTGCAGCTCTTCCCCACGGGCAACTGCATCACGTCGGGGAAGTTCGACCCGGCTTACGCCCGCTCGATGGGTCACTATGTGTTCAACCACTCGGTCAGCCACCCGAACCTGACCACCCTCAGCTACGACGCGGTGCTTCGGCAGCTGAGCGCACCCGGCGTCGTGACCACCTACGGCCGCCCTCCGTACGGCGCCTGGAACGACACGGTCAAACGCGCCTACGACGCCAAGGGCATGCGGATCTGGCTGTGGAACATCGACACTAACGACTGGCGCAGCAAGACCACCTCGCAGGTGGTGAGCTACGTCGTCGCCAACGCGAAGCCCGGCAACTCCGTGCTCATGCACATGCAGTGGAACGGCTTCAACGGTCCGGCCCTCAAAGCGATGCGCGACGGCCTCGCCGCGAAGGGCATCGGCGTCTGCCGCAACCAGGGCCCGACTGAGGTGAAGCCCGCCAGCCTGATCTGCTGAGCTCTCGCCCCTGCGTCCAGGCGGGCGAGACTTGAGCAAATAAGACGGGTGAACGAATAGCAACGGCGTTACACCGGCGTGTCGCAGAGTTGACCCATCTCACTTGCTCAACTCGCACCCCGGTCCGGCGGAAAACCGTTGCGTGCCGCCGCGACGTGTGGCAAGGTTTCGCCCATGATGATCAGGAAGTGACGCGTCCCACCGTGCCTCGCGATGCCTCGAGTTCACCTCGGCATCCGTCTTTCCCTGCACCCATCCTTCTCACCCCAAGGCGCACTCATGCTCACCATTACCGAAATTTCCCTGCCTGAAACCGTCGACGACGACTGGCGCGAGTACCAGCGCATCGACAGGGCCCACTACCACGAGCTGATCGGCGGCCCCGAGTGGGACGTCACCGACGAGGCCGCGCTCACCGCTGCGCGGGCCGACTCCGAACACACCGTGCGTCGCTACCTGGCACGCCTCGACGGCGAACCCGTCGGCAACGCGCGGTCGAGGGTCAACCTCGTCGACGAACCCGAACACATCATGGTCTTCGTCCTCACCCTTCCTGAGTTCAGGGGCCGCGGGATCGGCACGGCGCTGGCTGAGCGCATCCGGGCGGATTCCCCCGGTTTCACCTGCTACCAGGCCTGGGCCGAGTGCCCGATCCCCGGCGACGGCGTCGCCACCATCAGCCCGCCCAGTGGAGCCGGCGCCCTCCCGGCGGATCACCCCGCAGTTCGCCTCGCGTTGCGGTACGGATTCAAGCTGGGCCAGGTTGAACGGGTGAGCCGGTACGACTTCGCCAACCCTCTGGTGGATCCGGCAGAAGCGCTCGCCGAGGCGCGTGCCCACGCTGGCGACGACTATGAACTCATCGCCTGGGAGGGGGCTGCCGGCGACGACATCCTCGACGACCTCGCGACGCTTCGGCAGCGGATGGCCACGGACGTGCCCGCGGGTGATTTGACCGTCGTCGAATGGCAGTGGGACGCCGAGCGCATGCGGCGCTCGGACCAGGAGCGGCTGCTGACCAACCGGATGTTCCGGACCGTCGTCCGGCATCGCCCCAGCGGCACCTTGGTGGCATTGAATGAGTTGATGCTCGACAGGTCCAACCCCGACGCCTTCGTAGACCAGTGGGACACGATCGTGCTGCCGGAGCACCGGGGTCGTCGGCTGGGGATGCTGGTGAAGGCGGCGAACCTCATCGCCGTCAAGCAGGCAGTGCCGCAGGCCGTGTCCATCGTCACGTGGAACGCGGAGGAGAACCGTCACATGCTGAACGTCAACGAGGCGCTGGGGTACTACCCCATCCTGGTCGAGGGGGGCTTCGAACTCCGCCCCGAACGCTGACCCCCTCCCCGTCTCCCCCTATCTCCCCGAGTAGCGACCGCGAGGGACGAGCAGCCGCCCACTCCATCTCCCTGAGTAACGACCGCGAGGGACGAGCAGCCGCCCACTCCGTCTCCCTGAGTAACGACCGCGAGGGACGAGCAGCCGCCCACTCCGTCTCCCTGAGTAACGACCGCGAGGGACGAGCGGTCGCGTATCGAAGGGCTCGCAACATCATCGCCATCCCTAGTCAGCGGTTATTTGCGGCACGCCCTTCGATACGGTCGCTCGTTCCTCGCTCCCTACTCAGGGAGACGAAGCGGGCGGTCGCTCGTTCCTCGCTCCCTACTCAGCTTTCTGGCCGTGCCGGCACCGTGGGTGAGGGAAGGCAGGCGTCCCGAAAGGTGCCGTTCAGCGACATGTACGACCACTATGGTCGCGCGTGTCGCCAAACTGACCCCTTCAGAGTGGGTATAGAGAAGCCCCTTCCAGGTGAGGGAGACGAAGCGGGCAGTCGCTCGTTCCTCGCTCCCTACTCATGGAGACGGGAGGGGCCGAGCAGGAGCGCCGTCACCTCTTCAGCCGTGTCGACGACATACTCGGCCTCGGCGAGCTCGTCGCGAGTCGCGGCGCCCGTGGTGATGCCGAGCGCGGGCATGCCAGCGGCGTGGGCCATCGCCACATCCGACGACGCATCGCCGACGTACCAGGTCTCCCCCGGCTCCGCGCCGAGATGCTCGAGCGCCTTCAGCGCCGAGTCGGGATGAGGCTTGCCCCGCTCCACGTCGTCGGTGGTCACCAGCACGTCCACCAGATGGCTCAGCTCCGTGATCGTCAGCAGATGCTCCGCGGCCAGCCGGCCCTTGGCGGTCACCACGCCGATGCGGAAGCCGGCGTCGCGCAGGTCCGCGAGCATCTCCCGCACGCCGGGCAGGACCAGTCCGGGCCCCACCTCGTTGACCGCGAGGTGCAGCGCCGCCCGGTACTCGTCGATCACGGTGTCGCGGTGGGCTAGGTCCGCGAAGTCGTGCAGCTCGCCCATGGCGTCGAGGATCGGTCGACCGATCAGCGGGTAGACGTCGCGCGGCACGCAGGCGATGCCATGAGCGTTGAGGGACGCGCTCATGTGCTCGGCGATGAGGGGGACGGTGTCCGCCAGGGTGCCGTCGAGGTCGAACAAGGCTGCCTTCACGCTCATGCCCCGACCCTACCCGGAGTCGACTGAGCGCCGTCGGGCGGCTGGAGCCCACCGCTCGGAAGTTGGCGGGGGTGGAGAGCGGTACGTATCGTGGGGACGCACGCACCCAGGAGGACCCTATGGCCAACCCCGCCCCGCGCCCGACGCCGACATCACCGGTCAACCGACCAGACTCGGTCGGCCAGTGGTTCGCGCGCCTGGCCAAGGGCATCGCCGTAGGCGTCGGCGCGATCCTTCCAGGCCTGTCGGGCGGGGTGCTCGCCGTGATCTTCGGGCTCTACGACCCGCTCATCCGATTTCTGGCCAACGTCACCAGGAACTTCCGGCGCAATGTGATGTTCTTCATCCCCGTCGGGATCGGCGTGGGGCTCGGCATCCTCGGCTTCTCCGCCGTCGTGGCCAAGGCCTTCGAGACGTACGCCGCTCACTTCACGTGCCTGTTCATCGGCTTCGTCATCGGCACGTTCCCGTCGCTCTATCGCCAGGCGGGCAAGCAGGGGCGCTCCGGCGTCCACTTCGGGATTCTCGGCGCAGCCGCCGCGGGTATCTTCGTGCTGATGCTGCTGGGCGGCAACGCGCTCATCCAGGTGACGCCGAGCATCCCGGTGTGGTTCGGCTCGGGCGCGCTCATCGGCCTCGGCCTCATCGTCCCCGGCATGAGCCCATCGAACTTCCTCATCTACTTCGGCCTCTACGACAAGATGGCCGAAGGCATCAAGGACTTCGATTTCGGCGTCATCATCCCGCTGGCGCTCGGTGTTGTCGCCTGCGTGCTCGTCCTGGCGAAGGGCGCGGCCTGGCTCTTCGACCGGTACTACGCCGGCGCCTACCACTTCATCCTTGGCATGGTGGTCGGCTCGTCGCTGGCCATCTTCCCGACGGTGGTGTTCCCCGCCTTCACTGACGAAGGCCTGCGCGAGAGCGGGCTCAGCCTCGGCGGTTCCGTGGCGTTCGCCGTCGCCATGCTGGTGGTCGGCACCATCGCCTCCTATCTGTTCAGCCGCGTCGAGGCCCGCTACGAGGCCAAGCGCGAGGCGATCGAGAAGGCGGCCAACGTCGATCCTGACGAGCAGAACCCGGTCGAGATCGCTGTGCGCAACTGACCCTCAGCACTCGTCCTGAAAAAGCGATGTGCCAAGGCCCATATAGCGCCGGCAGCACGTTTTCTCAGGGTGAAGCGGGGAAGACAGCCACGGCCGTCACCCTTCGACAAGCTCAGGGAGCACGGAAACCAAGCTCAGGGAGCACGGAAACCAAGCTCAGGGAGCACGGAGGACGAGCTCAGGGAACGAAGAAGAGGGCCCCGCCGCGCGAAGCGACGGGGCCCTCCCCTTCAGCGATGACCGATCAGCTGGGTCGGAGCATCACCATGTTGTTGAACACCCACTTGTTCTCCTGGCCGAACGTGTAGCCACCCCCCGGGCTTCGGGGATGCGTTGTACACGGTGGTCCAGCGGAACGTGCGGCACGTGTTCTTGCCGGTCAACGCGGTGTCGCACTCGGTGCGCCACCTGGAGCCGTCAGTGGCGGTCCAGGTGCCGGTGTAACCGAGCGGGTTGTTGGCCCACTGAGCACGGGTCATGAACGGCAGGTACGTCAGGTTGTTGAACGCCCAGCCGACCGGATCGGTGGGATCGACGCCGGAGTCGGTGGCGGTGTCCGCGTTGAACTCCGCCAGCGTCGCGACCTGCTCCACGGGGGAGATGGGATCGGATCCCTTGGCGCCGCCCCACGAGCTGAGGTACACGACCTTCGCGCAGGTGGCGTCGACGGGCTCATCGAGCGTGATGGTGCGCACCTCGGAGTACGTGGCCACCTCGCCGGGGAACGAGCCCTCGGCGACCTTGGCGTAGGTGGCGGTCTCACAATCGCCGACGGCGGTGTGCAACTCGTATTCATGGACGCGACCGGAGCCGTTCGACGACTGACGCGGGGTCAGGTGCACCCGGCCGAGGCTGACGGCCTCGTCGGCGAGCTTGACCGTGATGTGGTGCGGCAGCGGATCGATGCCACCTTGCCACTTGGTGTGCCAGTAGGTGTCGATGTTGCCGTCGAGCGCCAGTTCGCCCGGGCCGTTGGTGCCCTCGCCCGTCAGCTCGACCGAATCGACCTCGACGACCGACATCTGGTCTTGACTGATCGGCGTGTACTCGTACGCCGCATTGGCGACGGTCTGCGGGAAGGCCAAGCCCGCCACCGCCAAGGCGGCAGCGGCTGAAACCGCCACTAACCGCCGTGTTGTCACTCTGGACATCTGTGTCCCTTCGCTAGGTGGTGCCTACCCCCCGACGGGCAGACATTCGTTGACGCTTGCACACTAACTTTGGGGTGTTGGGAAGTCCCGCCCGTAAGGCCATTCACTCGTTGCAGGTGAACGTTTCGCCGATGACGTAGAAAAGGCGCGGGCCTGGGCCCGCGCCTTCATCGAGCGGGCGACGGGAATCGAACCCGCGTGTTCAGCTTGGGAAGCTGACGCTCTACCATTGAGCTACGCCCGCGTGCGGCCTAGATTAGCAGCCCTTCAACGCGGTGACGATTTCACCTCACCCCCACCTATAGGCTGATCTCGTGACCAGTGCCACCATCGGTCGCGACGATCGCGCAATCACGAGGTTGGCGCGCGCGCACGACGCGTCGCACTTCCTGCTGACGCCGTCGTCGGTGGCAATTCCGCAGACTGCGGAGGACGTGGCGGAGCTCATGATCGAGGCCCGCCGGAGGCGGATGCCCATCACGTTTCGAGCCGGAGGGACCAGCCTGTGCGGGCAGTCCGTCACCGACGGGATGCTCGTAGATGTGCGACGGTCCTTCCGCGACATCGAGGTTCTCGACGAGGGCTTGCGCGTGCGAGCAGGGGCGGGCGCGACGCTGGCCGCCGTCAACGCGCGGCTGCGCCCGTACGGCCGACGCCTTGGCCCCGACCCCACCAGCGAGATCGCCTGCACCATCGGCGGCATCGTCGCCAACAACTCCAGTGGCATGCTCGCCGGAGTGGAGTCCAACAGCTACCACACACTGGACTCGATGGTCTTCGTGCTCCCCAGCGGACGCGTCGTCGACACCGCCGACCCGACGGCGGACATGACGCTCCGACTGGACGAGACGGCGCTGGTCGGTGGCCTGCACATGCTTCGCACGCGGCTCCGCACCAACCCCTCCTCCATCGCAGACATCAACCGGCTGTTCGCGCTCAAGAACACCATGGGCTACGGCATCAACGCGCTGCTGGAGTTCCACAGGCCGGTCGACATCATCCCGCACCTGCTCATCGGGAGCGAGGGGACGCTCGGCTTTGTCGCGGAGGCGACGTTCCACACGGTTCCCCTGGCCGCCCACAGCGCGGCGGCCCTGGCGCTCTTCCCCACGCTCGACGACGCCGCCTCAGCCGTGCCGGGGCTGGTCGAGCACGGGTTCGAGGCCATCGAGCTCATGGACGTCGCCTGCCTCAGGGTGGTCCGGGACCAGCCGACCGCCCCCGCGCTCCTGCGCGAGACCGAACTGACCACCCAGGCCGCACTGCTGATCGAGCTGCACGACGTCGACGAATCCGCCCTGGCCACCCGGGTGGCTGCCGCGGAGGAGGCGCTCCGGGAGCTCGAGGTGGTCGACCGTGTCGAGCTCACCACCGAGGACCAGGAGCGAAACGCCCTGGTCGAGCTGCGCCGGGGCCTCTACGCGCTCGTGGCGGGCGCCCGCACGTCGGGGACCACAACGCTGCTCGAAGACATCTGCGTGCCGCTGGAGCAGTTCGCCAGCATGTGCAGAACGCTGGACGAGCTGTTCATGAAGTTCGGGTACGACATCCTCGACGTGCCCCTGTTCGCCCACGCCCGCGACGGTAACATCCACTTCCTTCTGAGCGAACGGTTCGACGAGCAGGCCGGGCTCCTGCGCTACCGCCGGTTCGCGCGGGCCCTCGTCCGGCAGGTGCTCCGCCACGGCGGCGTCCTGAAGGCCGAGCATGGCACCGGGCGCGCGATGGCGCCGTTCGTCAACGACCAGTACGGCGACGAGCTGTACGACGTCATGCGCGAGATCAAGCACCTGTTCGACCCCGCCGGGGTGCTCAATCCCGGCGTGATCATCTCGGAGGATCCCGACATCCACCTCAAGCACCTCAAGCTCATGCCCACTATCGAGCCCGAGGTGGACCAGTGCATCGAATGCGGCTTCTGCGAGCCCGGGTGCCCGTCACGGGATCTGACGCTGACCCCCCGGCAGCGGATCGTGCTGCGGCGCGAGCTGACCGCCAGGCGCGACGACCGGGAACTCGTGGCCCAGGTGGCCGCCGACTACGAGTACGAGGCGATCGAGACGTGCACGGCAGCCGGCATGTGCGCGGTGCACTGCCCGCTCGGCATCGACACGGGGGAGTTGGTGCGCAACCAGCGCGCGGAGCGGGCACACGGCGTCGAGAAGCGCGCGTGGAACCAGGCTGCGAAATCCTGGGGGCTGGCCACCCGGATGGGGTCGGCGGCGCTCACCTCCGCCAAGTCCGCCGGACCTATTGCGTCCGTCGTCGCGAAGGCCGGCCGTAAGGCGCTCGGGAGCGACGCCGTCCCGACGGTGGACCGCGATCTCCCCGCCGGCTCGGGCCTGCGCCGTCGACCGAAACTGCGGGACCGACGAAAGGGAGGGGTGGCGGCCTACTTCCCCTCGTGCCTCCAGACCATGCTGCGCTCCCCCGGCCAGGGCGTGTTCTCCGCCCTCGACGAACTCTGCCGACGGGCAGGCGTCCCGGTGCGTCTGCTGGATGCGGCGGACCTGTGCTGCGGTGCCCCCTGGAAGTCCAAGGGCCTCGTCGACGGCTACGAGACCATGCGGGAAAAGGTCCGCGGTCAACTTCGCTCACGCGAGGGCATGACGGTGGTCTGCGATTCGTCGAGTTGCACGGCGGCCCTGACGGAGATGGCGGAGTACTGGAACGCCGACGTGCTGGACGTCGTCGTGTTCGCCGCCCGGGAGCTGCTCCCACGGCTGACGGTGACCGCCCCCATCGACTCCATCGCCCTGCACCCCACCTGCACCTCCTCGCGCTTGGGGATCAACGACTCGCTCTTGGCGATCGCCGAGTTCATTTCCGACGACGTCGTGGTGCCCGCGAGCTGGGCCTGCTGCGGTTTCGCGGGAGACCGTGGCCTGTTGCACCCCGAGCTCACGGCCAGCGCCACCGCCGAGCAGGCAGCGGAAATCGGTAGCAGGCAGTTCGCCGCCTATGCCTCCTGCAACCGCACGTGCGAGCTCGGGATGAGCCGTGCCACGGGACAGCCCTACGTGCACGTCCTCGAACTGCTCGCGCAGGCCACCCGCTGATCCGGGGCCAACGAGCGCCCGTTGTCCCGTCTCCCCGAGTAGGGAGCGAGGAACGAGCGCACGTCTGTCCCGTCTCCCCGAGTAGGGAGCGAGGAACGAGCGCCCGTCCGTCCCGTCTCCCCGAGTAGGGAGCGAGGGACGAGCGCCCGTCTGCCCCGTCTCCCCGAGTAGGGAGCGAGGAACGAGCGCCCGTCCGTCCCGTCTCCCCGAGTAGGGAGCGAGGGACGAGCGACCGTATCGAGGGGCAGCCCACAAGGTAGGCCTGACCCTGGGTCCGCGGTCTTGTCACGAGCCCTTTGATACGCGGTTGCTCGTCCCTCGCACCCGCTACTCAGGGAAACGAACGAGTCGCACTCCACCTTCCCCCGTCTCCCCGGGCGAACAACCAGCCCCAATTACGTCTCCCCGTTTAGGGAGCGAGGAACGAGCGACCGTCTGTCCCGTCTCCCCGAGTAGGAGCGAGGAACGAGCGACCGTATCGAGGGGCAGCCCACAAGGTAGGACTGACCCTGGGTCCGCGGTATTGTCACGAGCCCTTCGATACGCGGTTGCTCGTCCCTCGCACCCGCTACTCAGGGAGACGTTTGGGGTCACCTCTCGTTCCTCGCGGCCGCTACCCGAAAGGTGCCATTCAGCGACATGTACGACCACTATGGTCGCGCGTGTCACCAAACTGACCCCTTCAGAGCAGGGGCGAGCAAGGACCCTTCGATACACGGCCGCTCGTCCCTCGCGGCCGCTACTCAGGGAGACGTAGGGGTCACCGCTCGTCCTTCGCGGCCGCTACTCAGGGAGACGTAGGGGTCACCGCTCGTCCCTCGCAGCCGCTACGCAGGGAGACGTAGGGGTCGCCCCTCGTCCCTCATGCCCGTCAGGGAGACGGGCGGGTCAGTCCCCGAGGCCGGTTCCAACCGCGCGGGCCGCCTTGATCCACGCGTGGTCAACGGGCACGGTCTTGAGGTTGCCCGCCACATCGGAGAGGGGCACTGGCACCGCCTCGCCCGATTGCGAGGCGACCGTGATGCCGAACTCCTTGTCAGCCACCAGCGCTGCGCCGGCCGAACCAAGCAGGGTGCCGAGCATGCGGTCGTGCGCGTCGGGGGTGCCCCCGCGCTGCACGTAGCCGAGGATCGTCACCCGCGACTCGAGTCCCGTCGCCTCCTCGAGGGCGGATGCCACTTTGAAGGCATTGTCGCGGTGGGCGGCCTCAATGGAGTCTCGATGCTTGGTCGCGGCAGCCTTCTCCTCCGGCGCCGAGGCGCTCTTGCGGAGCGCCTCGGCTGCGGCGAGATCAGCGGTGTCCTGTTCGTCGCGCGCCCCTTCGGCGATCGCGATGACGGAGAAGCTCCGGCCGGACTTCGCCCGGCTGTGCACCGACTCGGCGACCGACTCGATCGAGTAGGGGATCTCCGGGATGAGGATGATGTCGGCACCGCCCGCGACGCCGGACCCGAGGGCCAGCCAACCAGCCTTGTGGCCCATGATCTCGGCGATGATGACGCGGTGGTGCGAGTGCGCCGTCGAGTGGAGCCGGTCGATCGCGTCGGTGGCGATGCCGAGCGCCGTCGAGAACCCGAAACTCGTGTCGGTGTGCGCGATGTCGTTGTCGATGGTCTTGGGCAGGTGGATGACGTTCAGGCCCGCCTTTGCGAGGCGGTTGGCGTTCTTCGCCGTTCCCCCACCTCCGATGCAGACGAGCGCATCGAGCTTGTTCTTCTCGTAGTTCTCGACGATCGTCGGGACCATGTCCACCGTCTCGCCGTCGATCACCATGCGGTGCGGCTTGTCACGCGAGGTCCCCAGAACCGTGCCGCCGACGGTGAGGATGCCCGAGAGTGCCGCGGAGTCGAGCACCCGCCAGCGGTCTTCCGCCAACCCCCGGATCCCCTGCTCGAAGCCGATCAGTTCCATCCCGTGCTGCCCGATCGCAGCCTTCCCGAATCCCCGAATCGCAGCGTTGAGCCCCGGCGAGTCCCCGCCCGCCGTCAGAATGCCAACCCGCTTCGCCATAGCCTGCTCCCAGCTCTCGATCCTGCTGCCAACCCTAGTGCGGGCTGCCGTCGAGAGGGGGCAGTCGACGGCAATCCCGACCGGCGGATCTGGAGTCGACTACGCCACCAGATCTGCCGATCGAGGGCTGCTGGACAGGGTCGGGGCGGGGTTTCACCCGATGAGCCGATGGTCTGAGCGTCAGTAGACTCAGGGGTATGCCGAACGTTCCCGACCGCCTCGAAGTGCTGCGCTGCGCTGACCAAGACCGCGAGGTGGTCGCCCAGCTGCTCAATACCGCCTACACCGACGGCAGACTCACCATCGACGAGCACACCGACCGGATCGCAGCGGCCTACGACGCCAAGACGTTCGGCGATCTCAACCGGCTGACCGTCGATCTCGTGCCCCCTCCCACTCCCCGCCCGGCCCACTTCGCGCACCCCGTGAGCCACAACGGAGCCGGTCCCGTCGCCCCCGGCGCCTACACCGGCGGCAACGCGATGCTCTCGACGCTGAAGCCCGGCGTCATCGGCTGCCTCGCGCACGACGTGACGCTCAACGCGTGGCTGGGAGAGATCCGCCTGGACCTCGTCGGCACCGCGTTCGCCAGCCGCTCCACGACACTGCGGCTGGGCGGGTTCATGTGCGACATCAAGATCCGAGTGCCCGAGGGCGTCACCATCAACACCAGCGGCCTCACCTCGGTGCTGAGTGATTCGAAGATCGATGGGGTGGTCGGCCATCCGGACGGGGTGGTGCTCAACCTCGTCGGCACCATCGTTATGGGCGACGTCAAGGTGCTGGGACCCCAATGCCGCAACCCGCGCCGCTACGAGAGGTTCGTGCGTTGATGGACGATCTGTTCGCCCCTCCCGGAACGCCCTGGCAACGCCTCTCCCCCAACTACCTCAAGATGAAGCTCATCCTGATCCCCGTGGTCTGGCTCCTGCTCGCGGCACCGGCGCTGTTGGTCGCCTTCCTGTGGGGGCCGTCGTGGGCAGGGTGGGCGGCGGTCGCCGTCGTCGCCGGCTGGATCGCGTGGCGCATGCTCCGCGCACCGCTCGTGTTCAAGCGGTGGGGATACGCGGAGCGCGACGAGGACGTCTACCTGACCAAGGGCCTGGTGTTCCGCCAGCTCGCCTGCGTGCCGTACGGCCGGATGCAGCTGGTCCAAGTCAGCTCCGGACCGTTGCAGCGCGCCTTCGGGCTGGCCTCCGTCGAGATGATCACCGCCTCCAGCCAGGGCGGTATCGCCATCCCGGGTCTTCCCGCCGACGACGCAGCCGCCCTGCGCGACCGCCTGATCCGGCGGGGCGAGACCCAGCAGGCCGGCATCTGATGCAGGGTCCCGATCCGGAGCCCCCAGCCGACGCGCCCAGCTTCGTCCCGCCCGCCGACTCGGCCCAATCCCCCCGGCGGTGGCCACCGCCCGACCCACCGACGGCGGCTTGGCCCCCGCCGTCGCCACCCGGCCCAGTGGCCACCGACCAACCCTCGACCAGCACATCCCCGGAGTCTGCGCCGACCCCCGCGGAGAAGGTCGTCGAGCGCCCCAGCCCGCTCACCGGAATCGCCCACAGCGGCATCGTCCTCGCGGGATCCGTCGTGCTGTTCGTGCGCGAGATCAGCGAGAACGGTCTGAGCGATCTCACCGGCATGGCAGTCGTGGTCGGCGTCATCGCGCTCGGGTCGGCCCTCATCGCTTTCGGTGCTGGCATCGCAGCCTGGCGGACCACCACGTTCATCGTCGACGACGAAGAGTTCCGTGTCGAGCGCAAGTTCCTGTGGACGTCGTCGTCGCGGGTCGACTACACCAAGGTGCAGTCCGTCGAGATCAACCAGCCGTTCATCGCCCGGCTCCTGGGCCTCGCGAAGGTGCAGATCGACGTCGGAGGCGCCGGGGGGGTCGCCCTGTCCTTCCTCACCCTGAGCCGCGCGGAGGCGCTGCGCGAGCACATGTTGGCGCGGATGCGTCGGGCCAGGGCAGTCACCCCGGTCGGAACTCCGCAGGGCCCTGCCGTCCCCGACGGCGAGGCCGCCTCCGGCCCTCCGGAGACCGCCCTGGCCGAGGAGCCGGAGGTCCTCGTGCACGCCGTCCCGGTGCACATCCTGTTCCTCGGCACCCTGGTGTCCTCCACCGCCTTCAGCCTCGGCACCGCCGCGCTCATCCTGCTCGCCCTCTACATCTGGCAGGACACCGGCTTCACAGTCCTCGGCGCACTCGTGGCGGTGGCGGGCTGGCTGTGGGCCAACATCGGCAGCAACTGGGGCTTCACCGTCACTCGGCGCGGAGACACGCTCCGCGTACGCCGCGGACTCACCTCCACCGCCACGCAGGGCCTCCGACCGGAGCGCATCCAGGGGATCAGCATCAGGCAGGACCTGTTCCAGCGCCTGACCGGGCTCTACCGGGTGCGCGTCAACGTTCTCGGCATGGCCGGCCAGTCCGGCGACGACGGCAAGGTGGACACGAGCGTCCTCCTCCCCTTCGGGAGTTGGGACGACGTGCTGAAGATCCTCCACGTCGTCTGGCCGCACGTCGATCTGTCCGAGATCCAACCGCATCCACAGCCAGGCCGCGCCCGCTGGCTCACCCCGCTCAGCCACAGCGAACACACATGGGGCGTGGGTCGCGACGTCGTCGTGGCGCACCACGGTCTGATCGAACACACTCTGACGATCGTCCCGCACGTGCGGATGCAATCGCTCAGCCTGCACCAGGGGCCTCTGCAGCGGCGCCTCCGACTGGCGAGCGTCGCTCTCCACACCACCGACGGACCCGTGTCGTGCCGCCTGTACCACCTCGACGAGCACACGGCCAGGCAGGTCTTCTTCGAGCAACTCGAACGCGCACAGGCAGCTCGGAGCGCGGCCGGGGGCTGACGAAGCTCCGCGGCGCGGAACTGGAACCAGACATCGATCGACCGGTGCCCACCCGGTAGGCTTCCACCCATGAGCATCTTTTTGGGCATCGACGTTGGCGGCTCGGGCATCAAGGGCGCGCCCGTCGATCTCACGCAGGGCGACTTCGCCGCTGACCGGCTCCGCATTCCGACGCCGGCCAAGTCGACGCCGAAGAACGTGGCCCAGGTGATCGGGGAGATCATCGAGGCCTTCTCCGACGAGATCGGCGACAACCCCGTCGGGCTGACGATCCCCGCGCCCGTGGTCCACGGCCGAGTGCCGTTCATCGCCAACCTCGACCAGAAGTGGGCGGGGCTACAGGCCGACGAGTACTTCGAGGACGCGCTGGGCCGCCCGATCACGCTCGTCAACGACGCCGACGCCGCGGGCCTGGCCGAGGTGCACTTCGGTGCCGCCAAGGGGCACGAGGGCCTCGTCATTCTCACCACGCTGGGCACGGGAATCGGGTCGGCGATCATCTACCGCGGGGTGCTCATCCCCAACGCCGAGCTGGGCCACGTCGAGCTCGCCGGCTACGACGCGGAACGGCGTGCGGCGTCGTCGATCAAGGACAAGGAGGGCCTCTCCTACGAGGAGTGGGCCACCGAGCGCCTGCAGCCCTACTACGCGCACCTCGAGATGCTGTTCTCCCCCGACCTGTTTGTCGTGGGCGGCGGCGTCTCCAAGGACTGGAACCAGTTCGGCGATCTGCTCAACCTCAAGACCGAGATCATCCCCGCGAAGCTCCGCAACCGTGCCGGCATCATCGGCGCCGCGCTGGCGGCCCAGGACGCGCAGGAGCACCCCGACCTGCAGTGATCGGTCCCTGAGCCTGTCGAATCGGTCCCTGAGCCTGTCGAAGGGTAACGGCCCAGTTCCCTGCCGCCGCCCCTAACCACAGGGCGGCGACCACAGTCGCGGTCGTGACCCTTCGACAAGCTCAGGGATCAAGCACGACCAAGCTCAGGGATCAAGAACGACCAAGCTCAGGGATCAACGATCGTCACATGCGCTCGGGGGCGTCGATCCCGAGGAGGTAGAGGCCCTTCGCGAGCACCTGCTGGGTGGCTGCGCAGAGCGCGAGCCGGGACGCGCGAACGTCACCTTCGGATTTGAGCACGGGGCAGGCCTCGTAGAACGCGGAGAGGCCTCCGGCCAGATCGTAGAGGTAGCCGCAGAGCTTGTGCGGTGCCAGAGTCTGCGCCACCTCGTCGACGACGTCGCCGAACCCGCTCAGGAGCAGCGCCAGCTGCTGTTCAGCCGGCTCGTCGAGGACGCTCACCGAACCCCAGTGGATGCCCTCAGCCTCGGCCTTGCGCAGGATCTGGTTGACGCGTGCGTGGGCGTACTGGAGGTACGGCCCGGTGTCTCCGTGCGTCTGCACCATGCGGGAGGCGTCGAACGCGTAGTCCTTCTGCAACCCGCTGCTGAGGTCGGCGTACTTGATGGCGGCCAACGCGATGTTGGGCGCCGCTTCTGCCTCCGCCATGTCGAACAGCGTGTTGAGCGGTACCGCGGTGCCTTCGCGGGTGGAGAACTTCTTGCCGTCGGCTCCGAGCACCTGCCCGAACCCCACATGCTCGGCCTTCACGTCCTGCGGGAGGTAGCCGGCCAACCGGGCGACGGCGAAGACCTGCTCGAAGTGGAAGGTCTGCGGGGCACCCACGACGTAGATGATGCGGTCAGCGCCCAGCGTGTTGACGCGGTGCCTGATCGCGGCGAGGTCGGTGGTGGCGTAGCCGTAGCCGCCGCGCTGGTTCCGGATGATCGCCGGCGCGTTGAAGCCGTCGACGAACACCACGAGTGCACCGTCGTCGACGGCCGCGATCCCACGGTCCTCGAGGTCGGCGGCCACGACGGGCAGATCGTCGTTGTAGGTCGACTCCCCCGCGATGTCGTCGTCGGTGAGCAGCACGTTCATCCGGGCGTAGGTCTCGTTGAAGCCGGCCACGGAGATGTCGATGAGCTGCTGCCAGATGCGCCGGGTCTCCTCGTCGCCGGCCTGGAGCTTGACGACGCGGTCGCGGCTGCGCGTCGCGAACTCCTCGTCCGACTTCAGGTGCTCGTTGGCCCGCTGGTAGAGCGCCTCGGCCCCCGGCAGGTCGAGAGTTGCGGGGTCGAGGCCCTCCTCCAGGATCTGCTCGACCAGCATGCCGAACTGCCTGCCCCAGTCGCCCACGTGGTTCTGCGGAATGACGGTGTGGCCGAGCGCGGAGAGCACCCGGTTGAAGCAGTCACCGATGATCGTGGAACGCAGGTGGCCGACGTGCATCTGCTTCGCGACGTTGGGCGACGAGTAGTCGATGACCACCCGCTGCGGGTAGCGGGCGGGGTTGATTCCACCGTTGGGGTCTTCCAGGAGCGCCGTCGCCGACGCGGCCAGCACGTCGGTGCGCATGCGGAAGTTGATGAAGCCCGGGCCGGCGATCTCGAGCGGCTCGCACAGATCGTCGACGTCCAACCGCTCGACGATGTCGGCCGCCACCTCGCGGGGCGGACGACCCTCCTGCTTGGCGAGCCGGAGCGCGACGTTGGACTGGAAGTGCCCGAACTGCGGCTTGGTGGCCGGACGCATCTCGGGGTCGACGCCGGTCAGGTCCCGGAGGCGGGCGTCGAGGAGCGCGGGGAGAGACTGCATGGGCGCCATTGTCTCACCTGCCCCCGACGCATCGCGAACCGTGGGCCGGCCCCGAGAGAGTGCGAGTTGAGCAAATGAGATGGGTCAACGCAGCGACACGCCGGTGTAACGCCGTCTGGATTCGTTGACCCCTATTACTTGCTCAAATCTCCGCCCACCAGTCGAGCCCGGCCCGGCCGCCCGCTCTCAGCGCAGGGCGTCGACGGCGGCGCGCTCGATCGCCAAGCCGGCGCGGTAGCGCTCCATGAACTGGTCGAAGCCGGTCACGTCGTCAGGATCGGGCTCCACGGTGGAGACGTCGGCGCGGGCGAAGACCTCCGCGCCGAGCCAGCCGGCCAGGTCTTGACCCTGACCGACGAACTTCGCCAGCAGCGCCATCCCCCAGGCGCCGCCCTCACCCGCGACCTCGCCCACCGACACCGGCGTGTTCATCGCGCCGGCGAGGAACCGCTGGGCGACGCCCTTGGTCTTGAACAGACCGCCGTGGGCGAACATCGAGTCGAGCTGCACGCCCTCGTCCTTGAGCAGGACGTCCATGCCCACGCGCAGCGCACCGAGGGAGGCGAACAGCTGGGTGCGCATGAAGTTGGCCAGCGTGAAGCTGCTCGACGGGGTGCGCACGAACAGCGGCCGCCCGGCCTCCAGGCCGGTCACGTGCTCGCCGGCAAGGTAGTTGTACGCCAGCATGCCGCCTCCGTCGGGATCACCGTCGAGCGCTGCGGTGTACAGCGCCTCGAACAGCTCGTTCATGCCGATCGTGGCTCCGACCGCGGTGGCAACCTCCCCGAAGAGCGACACCCAGGCGGAGAGATCGATCGTTCCGTTGTTGCAGTGGGCCATCGCGACGAGGTCGCCCGCCGGGGTCGTCACGAGGTCGATCTCCTCATGCAGTGCCTTCAGCTGACCCTCCAGCACCACCATGGCGAAGATGCTGGTGCCGGCGGACACATTCGCGGTGCGGCGGGCGACCGAGTTGGTGGCCACCATTCCGGTGCCCGCGTCGCCTTCGGGCGGTGCGACGGCGACGCCGGGCTGGAGCTGGCCCGTCGGGTCGAGCAGGCGGGCGCCCTCGTCGGTGAGCGTCCCCGCGGCGGCGCCGGCGGGCAGCACGCGCGGCAGGAGGTCCGCCAGCCGCCACGGATACCCCTTGTCCGCCACGAGCTCGTCGAACTGGCCGAGCATCCCCTCGTCGTAGGTGCCGGTGGCCGGATCGATCGGGAACATGCCGCTCGCGTCGCCGACGCCGAGCGCACGCTCGCCGGTCAGGCGCCAGTGCACGTATCCCGCGAGGGTCACGAGGTAGTCGATGTCCGTGACGTGCTCCTCGCCGCCGAGGACGGCCTGATACAGGTGCGCGACGCTCCACCGCTGCGGAATGTTGTGCTGGAACAGCTGGGTGAGCACGCCCGCGGCCTCACCGGTGATCGTGTTCTGCCAGGTCCTGAACGGCACGAGAAGCTCGCCGTCGGCGTTGAAGGCGAGGTAGCCGTGCATCATCGCGGAGACACCCAGGGCACCGACGGTCTGGAGCGTCACCCCGTGGCGCTCCTGCACGTTCGCGGCGAGGTCGGCGTAGGCGGCCTGCACGCCGGCCCACACGTCGTCGAGGGAATAGGTCCAGACACCGTCGACGAACGACGACTTCCACTCGTGTCCGCCGGTTGCCAGCGGGGAGTTGTCCGGTCCGATGAGAACGGCCTTGATGCGGGTGGATCCGAACTCGATGCCCAGCGCGGTCTCGCCTCGGCTGATGGCGGTGCTTGCGTCCATGGTGCCTCCTTGCAGTGTCGTGCACCATCATTGCGCGCTGGCCTTGACGGTGCAGGGTCAGGGTGCCCTTGCGCCTCGAACCTTACGCGTCCGGGTCGGTCAACGGGTGCGTCCGGCGTCAACCCGGACGCCTGCAGCACGCCAGCGGGACACCACGTCGGCCGGCAGCCCGGGGTCGGTGAAGATGCCCGTCACCTCGTCGGGGCCGAGGTACGTGTGCGCGGCCGTCTCGTCGGCCTTGTCCGACGTCAGCAGGGCGTAGCGCTGGGGAGCGAGCAGAGCCAGGTGTCGCTTGGTGGCTGCCTCGGCCTCATCCGGTTCCCCCAACCCGAGCTCAGGGGAGGCGGAGTGTGCACCGCCGAAAAACATCTCGATCTCGACGCTGGGGGCCCCCAGATCCGCCGGCGGCATCACCGCTCTCGTCGATCGTGACAGCACCCCACCGAGGAGGTGGACCGTGGCCGTCGAGCCGTCGAGCAGCAGGGAGGCCGTCGGGAGCGAGTAGGTCACGACGGTCAGGCCGCGCCGCTGCAGCAGTTCCTTGGCGAGGAAATACACGGTGCTGGAGGAGTCCAGGGCGATGACGGCCCCGTCCGGCACCCGTTGGGCAGCGCGCCGCGCGATGTCGCGCTTCTCCTGCGGGCAGAGGCTCACCCTGCTCGGGAAGGCGCTGCCGTCGGACGCCCGCAGCCGTGTGGCCGCGCCGTGCACCCTCCTCAGCACGCCGCGTCGTTCGAGAGCGTTGAGATCCTTGCGGATGGTGACCGTGGAGACGGCGAACTCGCGGGCGAGGTCGGCCACCCGCGCGCGGCCGATCCGCTCGACCGAATCAGCGATCGCTTGTTGACGGGCGCCTTCGTCGAGACGTTCCATTGCGGCTCCGAACCGTTTGGCCCCCCTGAGCTTGCATTGCCGCCGTGATGGTACCCGGTCCGACACCCTCGTCGCAGCGTTGGGATCCTGGTGTCTCGAACTTCCGATCGGCCGACGGAGTTGTCACTTCAGGTGGAAGCGCTCCGCCTTCGCGATGGGTCCGGTCAGGAGGATCTCATCGCCGTCGGCCAGCACCGTGTCGCCCGTGACGTCCTTCCAATCGCCGTCGGATCCCTTCGAGGCGATCACCGTCACCCCGAAGTTGCGGCGCACGTGGATCTCCCTGATCGGGCGGCCGATCACCGCGGCCGGCGGGGTTGTGCGCACCAGCGCGTACCCGCCGCCGAGTTCGATGTAGTCCTGGAGTCGGGCGCGCAGCAGGTGCGCGACGCGGCGCCCGATCTCGCGCTCGGGGTGCACCACGTGGTGGACGCCGATCTGCTCGAGAATGCGGCCGTGAGCGTCAGACACGGCCTTCGCCCAGAGCTGGGGCACCCCGAAGCTGAGGACGAGCGACGACGTCAGGAGGCTCGCCTCGATCGAATCGCCAATCGCGACCACCACGTACTCGGCCTCATCCACGCCGAGCTGGCGGAGCACCTCCTCGCGGGTGGCATCGGCCTGGACTGCATGGGTGAGCCGCGCGTTCATCCGCGCGACTGGGTCTTCTCCTATGTCTATTCCCAGCACGTCGGCGCCGGTGGCCATGAGTTCCAGTGCCACGGACTCGCCAAATCGGCCGAGCCCGATCACCACCACGTGATCGGCCATCCCGGCGGAGTCGGGTTTGCGGAGGGAGCGCAGATTAACCAATGATCGGCCTTTCCTTGGGTAGTTCGAACAGCCTCCTGCGCGGCGTCAGCGCCAGTGCGGAGGCGAACGTGATGGGTCCGAGCCGGCCCACGTACATGAGGAAGCACAACACGAGCTGCGAGACCGGGTCCAGGGCGGCGGTGATGCCGGTCGAGAGCCCGACCGTGCCGAACGACGACACCACCTGGAACAAGACGACGTCGAGGGTGAACGGGGTGAGCAGCAGCAGCGCCATGGTCGACATGACGACGAGGGCGACGGCGAGCAGCGCCACCGAGATCGCCTGCCGGTGGACCGCGCGGGACAGTCGCTTGCCGAAGATGTGGACTGCGGTGTCGCCGCGCAGTTCGGTCCAGATGATGAAGAAGAGCACGGCGAAGGTGGTGACCTTGATGCCGCCGGCGGTGCCGGCCGGGCCGCCGCCGATGAACATCAGCACGTCCATGCCGAGGCGGGTCGCGCCGTGCATGGCGCCGATATCGACGGAGTTGAAGCCCGACGTCCGCGTCTGCACCGAGTGGAAGAAACTCGCCAGCAGCTTGTCCGGCCAGGACAGAGGTCCCAGCGTGCCCGGGTTGGACCACTCGAGCACCCCGATGAAGAGCCAGCCGCCCAGCAGCAGGATGGGGCTGAGCACGATGACCAGCCGGGTGTTCATCGACCACCGCATGACGTCGATACCGCACCGCTTCAACTGGAGGAGCACGGGGAAACCAAGCCCTCCGAGAATGGTGGCGGCCGCGAGCGGCAGGCAGATCCAGGGGTCGCCCACGAACCGCATGATGTTGTCGCTGTAGAGGGCGAAACCGGCGTTGTTGAAGCTCGACACCGCGTGGAAGACACCGCGCCAGGCCGCCTCGGGCAGCGAATAGGGGTAGCCGACCCAGAATCGCAACGTCAGCGTTGCCGCGGTCACCGACTCGATCAGCAGGCTCGCCAGGACGATGCCCTTCAGCACCTCACCCAGACCGCCCGGCCCCGCGGTGTGCGCCTCCGTGGCGGCGGTGAGCTTCGAGCGGAGCGACAGCTTGCCGAGCACCGCGAACCCTATGAAGGTGGCCAGTGTCATCACGCCGAAGCCGCCCACCTGGATGAGCAGCATGATGATGACCTGCCCGAACGGCGTCCAGTAGTGCTCGGTGTCGACGGTGGTGAGGCCTGTCACGCAGATGGCGGAGGTGGCGGTGAAGAACGCCTCCAGGAAGGAGGCCCCGCCGGGGCCGCGCTTGGCGATCGGGAGCATCAGCAGCCCGACGCCCACCCACACGGCCGTGGTGAATGCGACGAGGATGGCCCGCAGGGGGCTCAACCTACGCAGAGCAGTGAGCACTCGCGCAACCGTACTCCTGACAGTGCCGTTTGCAGCACCCGGCCGCCGCTACCGGTCCCCGACCGCCTCCAGCAGCGCGCCGTCGAACGGGTCGGACTGCGGCGGCCGGGCCGTCAGGAGGTCCCACTCCATCTTCACGTTGGCCGGCCACTCGCGCAGCCAGCCCTTGATCCAGTTGAGGGGGTAGCGGCCGAACATCGACGTGTCGCCCACCCCGACGGCGTCCATCCCCGCGGCCCGGCAGATCGTCAGCGCCCGGCCCAGGTGATAGTCCTGCGTGACCAGAATCAGCTCGCGCACGCCGTACACCTCGTGGGCGCGGACGCACGAGTCGTAGGTGTCGAAACCAGCGGGGTCCTCGACGATGTGTTCATCCGGGATGCCCCGCTCGACGAGATAGTCCCTCATCGCAGCGGTCTCTGAGCTGGGCCGCTCCCGCCCGTCGCCGCTGACGAGGATGGCGCTGATCTTGCCCTGCCGGTAGAGCCGACGCGCCACCTCGAGCCGTGCCGCCAGGAAGTCCGACGGCCCGTTGGGTCCCGCCTTGGCCCCGAGGACCATTCCGACTGCGCGCTCCGGGACGCCCTCGACGTCGTAGGCACCGCCCCAGGAGCCGACGCCCACGTGGACGGCCGCTCCCAGCATGGGAGCCACCGCCAGCGCGACCACCAGGCCCAGCACCCAGCGCAACCTGCGGCGACGGGGGCGCGCCCCGTCGCTGCTCGAGCCGACGTCGTCAGTCACGCTTGGCCAGGTACCAGCTCACCATCGCCTGCGTCGAGGGGTCCTGCGCGGCGAGCGCCTCTGCGTCGCCGAAGACCGCCGGAGCGATCTCCAGCGCGAGCTTCTTGCCCAGCTCGACGCCCCACTGGTCGAACGAGTCGATCCCCCACACGATGCCCTGCACAAACGTGATGTGCTCGTACAGGGCGATCAGCTGCCCGACCACCGACGGCGACAGCTCCGGCGCCATGATCGAGGTGGTGGGCTTGTTGCCCTCGAAGACGCGCGCGGGGACGATCTCCTCGGCCGTGCCCTCGGCGCGCACCTCCTCCGCGGTCTTGCCGAACGCCAGCGCCGCCGTCTGGGCGAAGAAGTTGGCCAGGAACAGACCGTGGACGTCCGTATCGCCGTCGGAGACAGGGTGGGCGGGGTTGGCGACGGCGATGAAGTCGGCCGGAATCAGGCGGGTGCCCTGGTGGATCAGCTGGTAGAACGCGTGCTGGCCGTTGGTGCCCGGCTCGCCCCAGAACACCTCCCCGGTGTGCGACGTCACCGGGGTGCCGTCCCACCGCACCGACTTGCCGTTGGACTCCATCGTCAGCTGCTGCAGGTAGGCCGGGAACCGGTGCAGGTACTGGGCGTAGGGCAGCACGGCGTGGGTGTGGGCGTCGAGGAAGTTGACGTACCAGATGTTGAGCAGGCCCATCAGCAGCGGCACGTTGCGCTCGGGAGACTCGTTGAGGAAGTGCTGGTCGACGGCGTGGAAGCCCGCGAGGAAGTCGCGGAAGCCGTCGGGTCCGATGGCGATCGCGACGGGCAGCCCCACCGCCGAGTCGACGGAGTAGCGGCCGCCCACCCAGTCCCAGAAGCCGAACGCGTTGGCAGGATCGATGCCGAAGTCGGCCACCTTGTCCAGCGCCGTGGAGACGGCGACGAAGTGCTTGCCCACCGCGTCGCGCCGGGCGTTGTCGGTGCTGTCGATGGCACCGGCCTCGGCGAGCTTGTCGAGCAGCCACGACCGCGCCATCCGGGCGTTAGTGAGCGTCTCCAGGGTGGTGAAGGTCTTGGAGGCGACGATGAACAGCGTCGTCGTGGGGTCGAGGTCGGCGAGGGTCTCGGCGCAGTCGCTGGGGTCGATGTTCGAGATGAAACGGCAGTCGAGGCCGTCCTGTTTGTACGGAAGCAGCGCCTCGTAGACCATGACGGGGCCGAGATCGGAGCCGCCGATGCCGATGTTGACGACCGTCTCGATCCGCTGTCCGGTGACGCCCACCCATTCGCCGGAGCGCACCTTGTCGGCGAACGCGTACATCCGGTCGAGGACCTCGTGCACGTCCGTCACAACGTCCTGGCCGTCGACGGTGAGTTCGGCGTCGCGCGGCAGCCTCAGCGCGGTGTGCAGCACGGAGCGGTTCTCGGTGACGTTGATGCGCTCACCGGCGAACATCGCATCGCGACGGCTCGCGAACCCCACCTGCTCGGCCAGCCGCATGAGCGCCGCGACGATGTCGTCGGTGATGAGGTTCTTCGACAGGTCGATCCGCAGGTCGGCGAGGTCGTAGCTGAGGTCCTCGGCCCGCCGGGGGTCGGCTTCGAACCAGGCGCGGAGATCGGGGACGAGGGCGTCCTTGAGCGTGCGCAGGTCAGCCCACGCTTCGGTGGTGGTGGCGTCAACCGGTGTGATCATGGGCCTAGCCTAGGCCAAACCTCCGTGCTGGCTACTCCCACCCCGCTCCTCCCCACCCCCTGTCTCGGTGGGCAGCCGCGGGCGATGTGGCAGGGTTGGAGCATGCGTGCAGTTGTAGTTGAGAATCCCGGCGACGTCGACGCCCTGACCATCCAGGATGTGCCCACCCCGGAGCCCGGACCCGGTGAGGTCCTCGTCAAGACGGTGGCGTCCGGCGTGAACCGCGCCGACGTCCTGCAGCGCCAGGGTCACTACCCCCCGCCCCCCGGCATCACCGATGTCATCGGATTGGAGGCCTCCGGCGTCGTCGAGGAGGTCGGCCAGGGGGTCACCCGCTGGAGGAAGGGCGACGAGGTTGTCGCGCTGCTCTCCGGCGGCGGGTACGCGGAGTTCTTCGTCGCGCCCGAGGGCCAGTTGATCCCCCCGCCCCCGGGGGTCGACCTCGTCTCCGCGGCCGGCGTCCTTGAGGTGGCGGCGACCGTGGTGTCCAACCTCAAGGTCGGTCAACTCTCTCCCGGCGAGACCTTCCTCGTGCACGGCGGGGCAGGAGGCATCGGCACGTTCGCCACGCAGTACGCCAAGGCGCTCGGCGCCACCGTCGTCGCCACCGCCGGCAGCGACGCCAAGCTGCAGCACTGCCTGGCGCACGGCGCCGATCACGCCCTCGACTACCACGGGGACTGGGTCGAGGCGCTCAAGGCGGCCACCGGTGGTGCCGACGTCATCCTCGACATCATCGGCGCGAAGTACCTGGAGCTCAACCTCAAGGCGCTGAAGAAGCGCGGACGGATCGTCGTGATCGGGCTGCAGGGTGGAGTCAAGGGCACGCTGAACCTCGGGGCACTGCTCAGCAAGCAGGCCTCGATCGCCGCCACCTCGCTGCGGTTCCGCCCAACCGACGAGAAGGCGGAGATCTGCGCCGCCGTCGAGGCCGAGGTCTGGCCGATGCTCGCGGACGGCCGAATCCGCCTCTCCCCCGAGACCCGCATCCCGTTCGACGAGGTGCGCCGTGCCCACGAGCAGCTGACCGGCGGCGACAACGTCGGCAAGATCGTCCTCGTGCACTGACGGCGGGGGGCGTCGTCGAGGGGCGGGCGCCGATGACACGGTCGCTGTCGGGCAGCTGCACCGCAATCGGCGTGCCGTCGGGCGAGGTCCGGTCGTCGAGCGCGTGGGGCTGCAGCAGGCTGAGCGCCGAACACAGCGCAGGACCGGCTGTCAGTCCTCCCGGACGTCGGGGGCAGCGGCGCCTCCGGCAGCGGGCAACGCAGAACGCCAACGGGCAGCGGGAAAGGCCAACCGATATCAGGTCACGCCTGCGAGACTCATAGACGCCCGCGAGATCTCGCGGGCGTCGCTTGGTCTCGTCGGCGTTGCGCCCTGTCTGTTGGCGTTTCCCTCTGTCTGTTGGCGTTTCCAGCTGACCGTTGGCGTTTCCCGGTGACCGTTGGCGAATCGCGCCCGACGGCGAACTGCAGGATCGGGCGTCGGCTCAGGGATCAGGCGGGGGTGACCTCCGTCGTGCCGAACTCGCCGTCGGCCAGGGTGCCGGGGAAGCCGGTCAGGCGGGAGTACGCCTCGATGATCCTCGGCTCGTTCGCCTGCCAGCTGAACTTCTCTGCCAGCGCGTGCATGTGCTCCTGGCTCACTGGGTTGCGCAACTCCAGGGAGATCGCGCGGGCCAGGTCGACGGGGTCCTCGGAGCGGAAGACCTCACCCATGCCGTTGTCGACGACGAACTTCGCCATGGTCTTGGCGTCGGACGACACCAGGGGCAGCTCGGCGTGCATGTATTCGAAGAGCTTGTTCGGCAGCGTCCGGTCGTGATTCGGAGACCCGCCGGGAAGCGGGTGCACGGCGATGTCGGCCCCGCTGAGGTAGTAGCTGAGGTGAGCTTGCGACACAGGGTCGACGAAGTGGATCCGATCGAGGACCCCGAACTCCTCGGCCAGCGCCTCCAGCTTGGGCTTCATCGGGTGCGGGTTCGGGACCGACACGATGGCCAGATGCACCGCCTCGTCGACCATGCTCATCGCTTCGATGAGCGTCTCCATGCCGCGGGCCCAGCTCATGATGCCGGCGTAGACGAGCAGCGGGGTGTCCTCGGACAACCCGGCCGCCTCACGAACCGTAATGTCGCCCACCATGGGCTGGAAGACGCTCATGTTGACGAACGTGTCGGGTAGGACGGGCAGGTTGTACTTTTTCTTGAGCAGCTCGGCGTGCGATTCGGTGACCGTCCAGACGTAGTCGGCGAAGGGCATGAACCGCTTCTCCATCTCCAGCACCGCGTCGAAGGCGTTGCGGGACCCGATCTCCTTGTCGGGCAGCCCGGCGAAGTCCTCGCGGACGTCGTAGCTGAGCTTGACCGTTTTGCCCCGTGCCTTCAGCCGCACCATCGCCTCGTACGCAGCAGGCAGTGCGACCGGGTTGTGGGCGTGCAGCACGTCGGGCTCAAGCGAGACGAGCAGGTCCGTCAGGGTGTGGGTGATGTTGTAGGCCTGGGGGTGGTTCGCGGCCAGATCGAGGCTGTTGAACGGATGGTTCCGCTCCACCAGCGCCACCTTCGCGCTGTTGGCGCGGCGGAGCAGAGCCTTGGCGAACCTGTTGCCCCGCATCGAGGCCAGACGTCCCGACGTCAGGCCCCACTTGATGGCCGACTTGGCCGACCTGGCGTCCAGGCCACTGACACGCTGGGCGTAGACCTTGCGCTGGCGGCGGAGCTTGTCCGCGTCGGCGGCCACCTGCGCCGCCGGCTTCGGCGCCGCGGGTGCCACCTTGAGCGGCACGCGGATCACGCGGATGTCCCCGCCGAGCAGGAACTCGCCCGACTCGCCGTCGGCCGGCTCAACGGAGATGATGATCGGCTCGAAGCCGCCGCGTTGCAGCGTCCGGGCAACGCGCTTGATGCGGGAGTCGAAGTCGACCGGCGCGTGCCGGAACAAGACGATGCGGGGGGCCTTCACAGTCATTTTCCCTTTCCAAGGACGACAAGGTTCACGTCGGTGAAGCGATCGGGGTCCAGCGAGCGGCGGCCGTCGACGACGACCCTCGCGCCCGGGAAGTCCGACGAGGACAGCTCACGGTAGGCGGCGTGGTCGGTGTGGAGGATGACCACGTCCACCTCCTCGCCCAGATGGTAGGGGCTGAACCCGAGCCGGGCGAGCTCCTCGTCGGTGTAGAGGGGGTCGTGAACTCCGACGTGGGCGCCGCGCTCGAACAGCGCCGCGACGACGGGGAACACTCCCGAGAGCGCGGTCTCCTTCACGCCTCCCCGGTAGGAGGCGCCCAGGACCGCGACGCGCTTGCCGGTCAGCCCGCGCGCCGCCTGGTCCGCCAGTTCGACGGCGTAGGCCGGCATCGCCGCGTTCGACGCCCGGGCGGTGCGCACGATGCTGGCGTGAGGGTCGGTCCAGAGATACAACTTGGGGTAGACGGGGATGCAGTGGCCGCCGACCGCGATGCCAGGGCGGTGGATGTGGCTGTAGGGCTGGGAGTTGGACGCCTCGATCACCTGATAGACGTCGATGCCGTTCTCGCTGGCGAAGCGGGCGAACTCGTTGGCCAGGCCGATATTGACGTCGCGGTACGTGGTCTCGGCGAGCTTCGCCATCTCGGCCGCCTCCGCCGACCCCAGGTCCCACACGCCGTTGGGGCGGACGAGGTCGCGCCGCTCGTCGAACGTGAGCACCGCCTGGTAGAACGCCGTGGCCCTGGCGGCGCCCTGCTCGGTCAGCGCCCCGATGAGCTTGGGGTACTTGCGCAGATCGGCGAACACCCGACCGGTGAGCACACGCTCGGGCGAGAACACGAGGTGGAAGTCGTCGCCCTCCGTGAGCCCGGACCCCTCCTCCAGCATGGGCTTCCACCGGTTGCGGGTGGTGCCGACCGGCAGCGTCGTCTCGTAGCTGACCAGAGTGCCCGGCTTCAGCCCGGCCGCGATGGCGCGGGTGGCGTCGTCCATCCAGCGGAAGTCGGGGGCGCCGTCCGAGTCGACCATCAGCGGCACCACGACGACGACGGCGTCGGCTTCGCGAACGGCGGCGGTGGTATCGGTCGACGCGCGGAGCTTGCCGGCCGGGACGAGGCGGGAGAGCTTCTCCTGGAGCTGGGCTTCTCCCGGGAACGGCTCCTTGCCCGCATTGATCGTCTCGACGAGCGCGCTGTTGACGTCGGTGCCCACCACGTCGTGGCCGGCGTCGGCGAACTGGACGGCCAGCGGCAGGCCGATCTTCCCTAGGGCGACGACGACGATCTTCAAGTGTGTCTCCTTGGCTGAAGCTGGCGGCCGGAGGGCCTGGGCCAGTCTAGCGCCGGGGCCTCCGATCCCGGACGTGGCGGTTCCGGTGCCCCTGCTGCGCCTGGGGCATCGGGCCTGGAATGATCGGGTCGGGAGCTCACAGAGAGGATGCGCATGAAGGCGCTGGTGAAGACCGGTCCCGGGCCCGGCCTGGACCTGATCGACGTGCCGGAGCCCGTCGTCGGCCCGAACGAGGTGCTGATCAAAGTCCAGCGCACGGGCATCTGTGGCACCGACGTGCACATCGAGCGCTGGGACGGCTGGGCCGAGCGGACGGTCGCGACGCCGCGGATCGTCGGGCACGAATTCTGCGGCACGATCGTCGAGCTCGGCTCATCGGTGACCGACCTCGAGGTCGGCCAGTTCGTCTCCGGTGAGGGCCACTACGTCTGCGGTCGCTGCCGCGCGTGCCTCGCCGGCAAGCGCCATCTGTGCGGCAACACTCGAGGGATCGGGTACCACGTCGACGGGGCATTCGCCGAGTACTTCGCGATGCCCGCGGGCAACGTCTGGGTCCACCAGCCGGGGCTCGACCCCGACGTCGCCGCCATCTTCGACCCGTTCGGCAACGCCGTCCACACCGCGCTGCAGTTCCCCGCGCTGGCCGAGGACGTGCTCGTCACGGGCGCCGGACCGATCGGCATCATGGCCGCGCTCGTCGCGCAGTTCCAAGGCGCGCGTCACGTCGTCGTCTCCGACATTTCCGACGAGAGGCTGGAACTGGCGCGCGGTCTCGGACTCCAACACACCGTCAACCCCGGCCGCGATTCCCTGAGCGAGCTCTACCGACGCATCGACATGAAGGAGGGCTTCGACATCGGGCTCGAGATGTCGGGTTCCCCCGCGGCGCTGACGTCGATGATCGATCACATGGTCCACGGCGGGCGCATCGCCCTGCTCGGCACCCCCACCCGGGAGGTTCCGTTGGATCTGGCGAAGGTCATCTTCAGCATGCTGACGCTGCAGGGCGTCACCGGACGCCAGATCTTCGAGACGTGGTACGCCATGAGTTCGCTGCTCAGCTCCGGTCTGGACATCTCCGGGGTCATCACCCACCGCTTCGACCACACCGATTTCGCCGAAGCCTTCGCCGTGGCCGCCGATGGGCGCTCCGGCAAGGTCATTCTGAACTGGGAGTAGACATGGACATCCTCACCCACCTGCGCGACGAGCTCGCGTCCCTCCGCGAGCAGGGCCTCTACAAGGAGGAAGCGGCGCTCACGACCCCTCAATCCGCGCGGATCGGCGTGGTGGACGGCCGCGAGGTGCTCAACCTGTGCGCCAACAACTACCTCGGGCTGGCCGACTCCCCCGTGCTCATCGAGGCCGCGAAGAAGGCGCTCGACGAATGGGGCTTCGGCATGGCATCGGTGCGGTTCATCTGCGGCACCCAGACGCTGCACCAGCGGCTGGAGGCCGCGCTCACCCAGTTCCTGCACCCCGGCGCCGACGGCTGGGACACGATCCTCTACAGCTCCTGCTTCGACGCAAACGGCGGCCTGTTCGAGGTGCTCTTCTCAGAGGGCGACGCGATCATCTCCGACGAGCTCAACCACGCGTCGATCATCGACGGCGTCCGCCTCAGCAAGGCCGCCCGGTACCGGTACCGCAACCGCGACATGGCTGACCTGGAGGCGCAGCTCATCGCGGCGAAGGACGCGCGCTTCAAGATTGTCGTCACCGACGGGGTGTTCTCGATGGACGGCTACGTCGCCCCGCTCGACGAGATCTGCGATCTGGCCGAGAAGCACGGCGCTCTGGTCATGGTGGACGACTCGCACGCCGTCGGCTTCGTCGGCGCCACCGGTGCCGGCACTCCGGAACGGTTCGGCGTCCAAGACCGGGTGGACATCGTGACGGGCACGCTCGGCAAGGCCCTGGGTGGCGCCTCGGGTGGCTACACCTGCGCCCGCGCGGAGGTGGTGGAGATGCTGCGCCAGCGGTCCCGACCGTACCTGTTCAGCAACTCCCTGGCGCCGTCGATCGCGGCCGCCGCGCTGGCGACGCTGGACCTGCTCAAGGAGAGCTCCGAGCTGCGCGACCAGCTGAACGCCAACACCGCCTACTTCCGAGAGCAGATGGTGGCCCGCGGCTTCGAGATCCCCGAATCCGATCACGCGATCGTGCCGGTCATGATCGGCGACGCCGTCATGGCGGCGAAGATGGCCGATGAGATCCTCGCCCGCGGCGTCTACGTGCGGGCGTTCAGCTACCCGGTCGTCCCGAAGGGCAAGGCGAGGATCCGCACGCAGATGTCGGCCGCGCTGACCCGCGAGGACCTGGACACGGCCATCCGCGCCTTCGAGGACGCCCGCGCGGCCCTCGACTGACCCTGAGCTTGTCGGTTTTTGATCCCTGAGCTTGTCGGTTTTTGATCCCTGAGCTTGTCGGTTTTTGATCCCTGAGCTTGTCGAAGGGTTACGGCCGTGACCGTGGCCGCCGCCCTGTGGTCGGGGGCGGCGAAGACCACAAGGTCGTTACCCTTCGACGGACGGGCTGCTCGCTGCGCTCGCCGGCCCTGCTCAGGGACCACCCTTCGACGGACGCTCAGGGAGCGGTCAGCTGACCGAGATGAACTGGCCCGTCTTGGCCGACTGGATCATCGCCTCGCAGACCTCGACGACGCGGGCGCCCTGCTCCAGAGTGACGATGTCCGCGTCCTTGCCCAGCACCGCGTCGCGGAACGCCTCGTGCTCGGTGCGCAGCGGCTCCGGCTTCGAGATGGCGAACCGGGTGACGTCGCCCTCGGAGACGCCGCGGAACTGCGCGATGTCGTCCCAGGTGGTGGCAACCTGGCCGTTGGCGTAGAACGTCAGGTCGGCCGTCAGCGTGTCCGCGACGAACATGCCCTTCTCGCCCGTCACGACCGTGAGCCGCTCCTTGGTGGGCGTCAGCCAGTTGACGAGGTGGTTACTCATCAGGCCACCTTCGAGCTGGCAGGTCGCCGACACCATGTCCTCGTACTGGCGGCCGGCCTTGCTCATCGTGCGGGCGGCCACCAGTTCAAACTTGCGCTGGGTCACCCACGCGGTGAGGTCGACGTCGTGGCTGGCGAGGTCCTTGACCACGCCGACGTCGGCGATGCGCGCAGGGAACGGGCCCTGACGGCGGGTGGTGATCTGGTAGAGATCACCCAGATCGCCGGCCTCGAGGCGCTTGCGCAGACTCTGCAGCGACGGGTTGTAGCGCTCGATGTGGCCCGTGGCACCCACCAGCCCCTTCGACGCGAATGCCTCAGCGAGACGGCGGGCAGCACCGGTATCGGCGGCCAGTGGCTTCTCGATCAGCGCATGCACGCCGGCGTCGGCCAACGCGAGACCGATGGCCTCGTGGTAGACCGTCGGGGTGGCCACGACGACGTAGTCGACGCCCTGGGCGATCAGCGCCTCGACATCGGGGAGGACCTCGAGCGAGCCCGCGACGCCGTGCGGGTCGCCGCCGGGATCGGCGACGGCCACCAGGTCGACGCCGTCGATGGAACGCAGGTTACGGGCATGGTGGCGGCCCATGCTGCCCAGGCCGATGAGGCCGGCACGGAGGTTCGCCACGGTCACGCACCAGCCTTCGCGACGGCGTTGACGGCCTCGACGATGCGCTCCAGGTCGCCCTGGCTCAGCGACGGGTGCACAGGCAGCGACAGGCACTCGCGGGCGGCCTGTTCGGTGTTGTCGAGCTGGACGTCTGCCATGAACGGCTTGAGGCGGTGGTTGGGCACGGGGTAGAACATGCCGGACCCGACGTTGTACTCCTCCTTCAGCGCCTTGGCCATGCCGTCGCGGTCGCCCTCAACGCGCACCGTGTACTGGTGGTAGACGTGCACCGCGCCATCGGCGACCGACGGGGGCACGACGCCGTCGAGGTTCGCAGTCAGGAACGCAGCGTTGTCCTGGCGCTGCTTCGTCCAGGCGCCCACCTTGGTGAGCTGGACGCGGCCGATCGCGGCGTGGATGTCGGTCATCCGGTTGTTCAGCCCGACGACCTCGTTGTGGTACTGCTGCAGCATTCCCTGGTTGCGGTAGAGCCGCAGGTTGCGCTCGACCTCGTCGTTCGCGGCCGACACCATGCCACCCTCGCCGGAGGTCATGTTCTTGGTGGGGTAGAGCGAGAACATCGCGAAGGTGCCGAACGCGCCGACGGGGGTGCCGTTGAGCGCGGCCCCGTGGGCCTGTGCGGCATCCTCGAACAGCATGAGGCCGTGCTTCTCCGCGATGGCCTGGAGCGCGTCCATCTTCGCCGGGTGTCCGTAGAGGTGCACCGGCATTATGGCCTTGGTGCGCTCCGTGATGGAGGCCTCGACCGACTCGGGATCGAGCGTGAAGTCGTCCAGCGCGATGTCGGCGAACACGGGGGTGGCGCCGGTGAGCGCTACCGAGTTCGCGGTGGCGGCGAACGTGAAAGACGGCACGATGACCTCGTCGCCCGCCCCGATGCCGGAGCTCAGCAGACCGAGATGGAGGCCGGAGGTGCCGGAGTTGACTGCCACGCAGGCGCGCCCCAGCCCGAAGTGCTCGGAGAACTCCTGTTCGAACGCGGCCACCTCGGGGCCCTGGGCGATCATGCCGGAGCGCAGCACGCGATCGACGGCTTCACGCTCCTCGTCGCCGATGATCGGCTTCGCCGGGGGGATGAATTCGGTCACTGTGTTACCTCCACGAGGGTTTCGTCTTGTTCCTGGTACTGCGCGCCGGTCTGCGGGCACACCCACAGCCCCTCGGCGTCGCCCCGCTCGAGCGGCACGCCAGCGCGGCCCACCCAGCGGATGCGCTTGGCGGGAACGCCCGCCACCAGCGCGAAATCGGGGACATCCTTGGTCACGACCGCGCCGGCCGCAACCATGGCCCAGCTGCCGATCGTCACGGGCGCCACGCACACCGCGCGGGCACCGATCGACGAGCCCTTCTTGCAGGTCACGCCGACGGGCTCCCAGTCGTCGCCGCGCTTGAGCTTCCCGTCGGGGTCGATCGAGCGGGGGAAGTGGTCGTTGGTGAACACGACGGCGGGGCCGACGAAGACGCCGTCCTCCAACTCAGCGGGTTCGTACACGAGTGCGTAGTTCTGCAGCTTGCAGTTGTCGCCCATCTTCACGCCGGTGCCGACGTACGCGCCTCGTCCGACAATGCAGTTCTCGCCGAGCACTGCCCCTTCGCGCACCTGAGCCAGATGCCAGATGGAGGAGCCTTCGCCGATAACTGCGTCGGGAGAAACGTCGGCGCTGTCCTGGATGCGAACCATTCACCAATCCCTTCGATCGCTGAGAGCGAGCATACCGCCTGAGCACTTGCCGACCGTTGTCGCCCTAGGAGCAGATCGCCCGATCCGGTGCGCCTCAGCCGAAGGATGATTGTTCAGCAGGCCCCCAGAGGAGCGCAGTCCCTCGACATCGCTCTCACTGGGTAGGCTCGCCGCAAGAACTCCGACTCGAAGGGCCCAGGATGGCCGACCATCACGCCCCAGCAGGCACCGAGCAGGACGATCCGGGCCTGGACGGCACCGACCACCGGATCCCGAGCGGCCCAGCCGATGGGCTGAGGATCTCCGTGGTCATCCCCTGCCACCTCGCACTGCCGTTCCTACCGAGTTGCGTGGACACGCTGACCAGCCAGACGCTGCCCCGCGACGACTTCGAGGCCATCTTCGTCTTCAACGGCCCCGAGGACGGCGGCTACGACGTCGCCCGCGACCTGCTCGCCGAATCCGGCCTGCACCACCAGCTGGCCCGCTCGAGTCGCGGCATCAGCCCTGCCCGCAACGTAGGGGCATCCGTCGCCCGCGCGCCCTGGCTGACGCTCCTCGACGTCGACGACTCCCTCACCCCGAACTACCTGGAGGCCATGCTCGCCTCAGCGACCGACGAGACGGTCGTCCCAGTGGCGGGGATCGTCGACGTCGGGGACGACGGGGTGGAGATGTCGTCACACATCAACGAGACGATCCTCGCCCGGGAGGGCATCGTCGACCCCGTCGACCTCATCCGGCCCCTGTCCATCTCGACGCTCAAGCTGGTCCCCATCGCGGCCATGCGACGGCACCCCTTCGACCCCGCCATGAGAAGCGGCGAGGACGTGGCGCTGTGGACCGACCTGTTCGAGGCCGAGGGACTGCGCTTCGACACGACGCCGGCGTTCAGAGGTGCTCGCTACCGGCGCGCCGTGCGGGAGCACTCCCACGGCCGCCAGGGCATGACGTGGGACTTCATGGTGGTCCAACGACTCGACGTCATCGAGGAACTCACGCGCCAGCAGCTGCGGGGCGGTGACCTGGGCGCCATCCGCACGTACCTCATCAACACCCAAGCCGACTTCATCGCGCGGTACCTCACTGAGCACCCCGATTCCCGGCCCGCACGCCTGGTCGGTGCTGGGCGCGGTGGCCCACGCCACCGAGCGGGTCGAGCTGATGACCTACGTGACCTGCCCGACGATGCGCTACCACCCGGCCGTCGTCGCGCAGAAGGCAGCCACCCTCCAGCTGCTCGCGGACGGCCGCTTCACCCTCGGGCTGGGCAGCGGGGAGAACCTCAACGAGCACGTGACCGGCGAGGGCTGGCCCACCGTCGACACCCGTCAGCACATGCTCGCCGAGGCCATCGAGATCATCCGGCTGCTGCATACCGGTGAGCTCGTCGACCACCACGGCGACCATTTCGACGTCGCCTCCGCCCGGATCTGGGACCTGCCCGAGGACGGCGTCGAGATCGCGGTCGCCGTCGGCGGGGAGAAGGCCGTGGACGAGCTCGCGCCGCTGGCCGACCACATGGTCGCCACCGAGCCGAGCGCCGACCTGCTGAAGGCCTGGGACGGCACCAAGGGCGCCCCGAAGATCGGCACGAAGGCCCGCGCGATCGGGCAGATCCCGATCTGCTGGGACCCCGACGAGGACACCGCGATCCAGCGGGCCCACGAGCAATTCCGCTGGTTCGCCGGCGGGTGGGCCGTCAACGCCGACCTGCCGACCACGGCCGGCTTCGACGGTGCGACCCAGTTCGTCCGGCCGGCGGACGTCGCCGACCAGATGGTCTGCGGCCACGACCTCGACAAGGTCGTCGAGGCCGTCAGGCCCTACTGGGAGGCCGGCTTCACCGACATCGCACTCGTCCAGATCGGTGGCGACACCCAGGAGGCGTTCCTCGCCGAGGTCGCCGAGCCGCTGCTCGAGAAGCTCCGCAAGGCGGCCGGCTGAGGCCCTCGTCGCACCGGCGCCCCCTCGTCGCTCGACGTCAGGCTTCCAGCCGGGCCAGCTTCTTCTCAACCCCGCGGGCTGCGGACTCGCCCAGGACCCAGTTGAAGGCGTAGAAGATCGCGAAGCCGCCGACCAGCTCGAGCGCGGCGAGCAGCGCCAGGCCCAGGGGACCCTCGATCGGCAGCAGGTCGCTCGCGTCGCCCAGCAGGATGCCGCCGAAGGTGAGCACGGTCATCGCCACGGCGAACAGCCCGGCGTCGACGGCGTAGGCGCGGCGGCGCTCGGCCCTCTCCGGCGCCGAGGGCCCGGTCGGCAGCTCCTGGCCCAGGAAGGTGCGCGGCGCCTCGGCCCCGAACATCCGCTGGATCAGCACGAACAGGCCCCCGGCCCCCAGCATGACCACGATCGCCGCCGTGTTGGTGACCTCCTGGGTGCGGAGATACTCCCACCCCAGGACCGCCACGCAGCCGATCATCAGCACGGCCAGTACGATCATCGCGGCGCGGCCAGCGTTGAGCTCTTGTCGCTCGTCCATCTCAGTTCTCGCTTTCTTCCCAGAAGAGGGTGTTGAGGTCGGTGTCCAGCGCGCGGGCGATGTCGATGCACAGGCGCAGGGTGGGGTTGTGGGCGCCCGCCTCGATCAGGCTGATCGTCTGCCGTGACGCACCGACCAGCTTGGCCAGGTCGGCCTGGGTCAGGCCCTTCGCGGCGCGAGCCCCTCGCATGCGCAGGTTGATCTCCTGCGCTTCCCCTGCTCGCTTCCCGGGTACCATATGTCATTTATACCTGACATCGTGACAGGTATGCAAGACACCCTGGCAACTATCTCTGACAGGCGGTCAGGAAGAGGAGCGGGTATGCAGTCAGCCGGGCGGCCGCATACCTCACCTGCCGCTCTGGCATTTTCGCACCCGTGCCCTACCTCACCTCTTTGTCGCTGGCCACGGGCTACGACGCGCTTCTGGTCAGCGACGTCGCCACCCGCGGCACCGGCCCGAAATTCAACCCTTACGTGCCCGGCGCTCTGAGCGATTACCGGGCGCAGGGCGCCCCATCTTGGCCCACAGCGAACCTGGCTCGATGCTGTCGCGCGAGCAGGTCGATTACCGTTCCCGGCTGGGCGATGCCCGATCCGTCGCCTCCGTCCTGTCAGCCCTCTCATCCCAGGAGAACCCATGAATGACACGAAGACCCTGTACCGCGCGAGCCTTGCCGGCTCGCTGGGTGCCAGCGCCCTCGCCACGATCCTCGCGGCGCTCGGCCTCAAGAACTGGGCGCTCGCGATGCTGGGTGTCGCCACCGGGGGATCCGTCGCCGCCTCGCATCTGAGGATGCGGCTGGTGGGCGGACAACGTCGGCGGGACCAGCGCGCCGAGGCAGCGCGGCTGTCGGCCATCGTGACCGAGCTCGAGCGGGTCCGCAGCTCACTCGACGGGTCCGTCGGCAGTGCTCGCGAGCACCTCGAGGCGCGGCTGGCCGACGTCGAAGCGGTGATCGCCAGCACTGAGGGTGTCATCCTCGGTGAGCTCATCACCCATCGGGATGACTCCGAGGGGGCCTAACGGCTCTCGCCGTGCGTCGCGGCTCGCTCTGCACCCATGGCGTAGAATCCGGCACGTCGCTCAGCCCCGATGGGGCAGTCCAACGAACAGAGATGGTGAAGACGTGTCCCAACCCGACGTCTGCGTAGTCGGCCTCGGCTACATCGGCCTGCCAACCGCCGCGATCTTCGCGCACAAGGGCCTGCGGGTCCACGGCGTGGACGTGAGTCCACGCACCGTCGACGCGATCAACGCGGGCAAGGTGCCGTTCGTCGAGCCCGATCTGGGTGGCTACGTCCAGCGCGCCGTCGCGGCCGGCAAGCTGACCGCCTCCGGCGATCCGGTGCCGGCCAAGGCCTTCATCATCGCCGTGCCGACGCCGTTCAAGGACGGGCACGAGGCCGATCTGTCCTACATCGAGTCGGCAACGCGGGCAGTGGCGCCGCACCTGAGCGGTAACGAGCTGCTGATCCTCGAATCCACCTCGCCGCCCGGGGCCACCGAGTTCATGGCCTCGATCGTGGCCGAGGAGCGCCCCGAACTGGCCGACGCGGACCTCAAGTTCGCCCACTGCCCCGAGCGGGTGCTCCCCGGCCGCGTGATGGTCGAGCTCGTCATCAACGACCGCATCGTCGGCGGGCTGACGCCGGAGGCCGCACAGGTTGCCGCGGAGCTCTACCGCGTGTTCTGCGAGGGCGAGATCCTCCTCACCGACGCGAAGACCGCCGAGATGGCAAAGCTCGTGGAGAACTCGTTCCGCGACGTCAACATCGCCTTCGCCAACGAGCTGTCGGTCATCGCCGACGAGCACGGCATCGACGTCTGGGAGCTCATCGAGCTGGCCAACCACCACCCGCGCGTCAACATCCTGCAGCCCGGCCCCGGCGTCGGCGGCCACTGCATCGCCGTCGACCCCTGGTTCATCGTCTCCTCCACCCCGACGCTCTCGAACCTCATCCGCACCGCCCGCGAGGTCAACGACGCCAAGCCGGACTTCGTCATGGACAAGGTGAAGGCCGCCATCGACGGCGTCGACTCGCCGAAGATCGCGGCGCTCGGCCTGGCGTTCAAGCCGAACATCGACGACCTGCGCGAGTCGCCCGCGCTCGCCATCACGGAGCGGCTGAGCGCAGAGCTGCCAGGGGCCCAGATCCTGGCGGTCGAGCCCCACGTCGACGAGCTTCCGGCCAAGCTCGCAGGACACCCCAACGTGTCGTTGGTAGCCACGGAGGCAGCGGTGCGCGAGGCGGACGTCGTGCTCGTCCTCGTGGACCACACCGCCTTCAAGAGCCTCGACCGCTCGCTCCTCGAGGGCAAGACTCTCATCGACACCCGCGGCCTCTACCGCTGACGACGCCTCTACCCGGCGAAGTCGGGGAGCCGTTCACCGACCTCGAGCAGCTGGGCGATCGCGGCCGCGCTGCGTTCGGCGGCGTTGCCGTCACCGTACGGGTTGACCGCGTGGCTCATCGCGTCGTAGGCCGCCCGGTCGTCGAGTAGGCGCACCGCCTCGTCGACGATCCGCTGCCGATCGGTGCCGATGAGCTTCACCGTGCCGGCCACCACAGCCTCGGGGCGCTCGGTGTTCTCCCGCAGCACCAGGACCGGCTTACCGAAGCTCGGCGCCTCCTCCTGGACGCCGCCCGAGTCGGTCAGGATGAGGGTGGCCCACTTCTGGGCGTGCACGAACTCGGGATAGTCGAGCGGCTCGACGATGACCACGTTCTCCAGCCCCTCCAACAGCGGGTACAACACGTCGCGCACGACGGGGTTCTTATGGGCCGGGAACACGAACAGCGTCTCGGGGTAGCGTCGGGCCAGCTCCGCGATCGCGGCGCCGATGTCGCCCATCGGCTCGCCCCAGTTCTCCCGGCGGTGGGTCGTCAGCAGGACCATCCGACGCCCGGCGGAGGACGCCTCGGCGAGCCGCTCGTCCTCGAACTCCACCGACTCCCCCGCCGACCAGTTGAGGGCGTCGATGACGGTGTTGCCCACCACTGCGATCGTGGCCGGATCGATCCCCTCCCGCAGGAGGTTGTCGCGCGACGTGGTGGTCGGCGCGAGGTGCAGCGACGTCACCTGGCCCGCGAGTCGACGGTTGGCCTCCTCCGGGAACGGAGAGAACAGGTTCCCCGACCGCAGGCCCGCCTCGAGGTGCACCACGGGGATCTCGTGATAGAAGCACGCGATCGCGCCGACGGCGACCGTCGTGGTGTCGCCCTGCACGACGACCGCATCGGGCTGAGCGTCGCGGAGCACCTCCGGCAGCTTGTCGAGGATGCGGGAAGCCAGCTCCGTCAGCGACTGGCCGGCCTTGAAGACGCCCAGGTCGAGGTCGGGCGTGATGCCGAACCACTTGTTGACCTGGTCGAGCATCTCGCGGTGCTGCCCGGTGCTCACGACGATGGGCGTCAGCACCTCAGACGCTTCGAGGGCCCGGATCAGCGGAGCCATCTTCACCGCCTCAGGACGGGTGCCGTAGATGACCATGACCTTCTTCAAAGCGTTCCTCCTGGCTCAGGGCTCCCGCCCGACGTCCGGCCCAGTCTATGGTCCCTGAGCTTGTCCTGCTGACCCCTGAGCTTGTCGAAGGGTAACGGCCGTGACTGTGGTCGCCGCCCTTGTGGTCGGGGCGGCGGTAGGCCACGACGCCGTTACCCTTCGACGGACGCTCGCTCGTTCCTCGCGAGCTGCTCAGGGACCTGTAAGTGTTGGTCTTGGCTGGCCCGGGGCTGGCTGGCAGGGTTTGGGTGTTAGTACCCGGGCCGTGGTGTGACCCGTCAGGGACCTGACCACATGTTCACTGGGTGTGTGTCTTCCTCTCGACTTGTCCGCTGTGGTGTGGGGGCTGGCGCCTGGCCCGGCCCACTTCAATGGCCTGATCAGAAGCTTGTCCAATCGTGACCCATTACAGGTCTGCCTTGTCGTGACTCTTCCCGGGACCAGACGCCAGCTGGCGACGGTATCGAGAAAGGGACACACATCGCCATGACCATCGTTGCAGACATCTATCCCTATGTCGTGGGCGTCGACACCCACGCGCGATCTCACACGTTCGCGATCCTGAGCCGCGGGCGGCTGGTCGACACGCAAACGTTCCCGACCAACCAAGCCGGACTCGCACGGGCGGTCGACTGGATCGGTCGCCGCACCGCAGGCGAGATCAGTGACACCGTGGTCTCGGCCGAAGGGACCTCCAGCTACGGGGCGCAGCTGGCGGGCATGTTGGCCGAGCACGGTTACCGGGTGGTCGAGGCCCCCACCCCCCACCGGGGACGTGACGGGAAAACCGACGCCCTCGATGCGCAGCGCGCCGCCCGCGGCGTGATCGACCTCGAGGACACCGCGTTGCGTGACCACCGCCGTCACGGTGACCTACGTGACGCGATCGCCGCGTTGAGCACGCTGCGTGCGCATTACACCGATCAGCGCACCGCGCTGATCAACATGCTCACCGCTCTGCTGCGGGTCACTGACCTGGGTATCGACGCCCGCGGCCCTCTCACCGCCACCCAGATCACCCAGATCGCCGGCTGGCGGCCCCGCCGCGAACCGGAACCGCTCCACATCCAACGCCAGATCGCCATCGCCCACGCCCGCGACATCGGCGACCTCGACCGTCGTCTGGCGGCCAACAAGAGCCAACTCGCTGACCTGACCGCCCGTCACAGCCCCCAGCTGCTCGACATCTACGGCGTCGGCCCAGTGAGCGCTGCGGTGATCATCGCCGCCTGGTCCCACCCCGGCCGGGTACGGTCCGAGGCGGCGTTCGCGAAACTCGCCGGTGTCTGCCCGATCCCCGCGTCCTCGGGTAACACCACCAGACACCGCCTCAACCGCGGCGGAGACCGACGACTCAACTGGGCACTGCACCAAATCATCACTACCCGCCTGTCCCACGACCCCCGCACGAAGGCCTACGTCGCCAGACGCGAAGCCGAAGGCAAAACCCCCAAAGAAATCCGACGCTGCCTCAAGCGCTACCTCGCCAGACAGATCTACCGAACCCTCACCGCACCACTTGACAACACATAGAAGCGTCGATCTAGGTCCCTGAGCTTGACAGGCTCAGGACCAACCAGCGTCGCCCTGAACGAGGAACGAGCGACCGCGCCTCCGTCTCCCCGAGTGGGGCGCGAGGAACGGCCGTTCGTCCCTCACGGCCGCTACTCAGCTTTTTGGCCGCGACGGCACCGTGACCGAGGGAAGCTGTGCGCCGTGTGAGGTGCCGAACGCCAACGCAGAAGACCGGAAGCCAACGAAGAGACCGGAACGCCAACGAAGAGACCGGAACGCCAACGAAGAGACCGCAATGCCAACGAAGAGACCGCAACGCCAACGTAGATCGGAACTCGCCGACGATAAACATCGACGCCCCCGATATTTCGGGGGCGTCGATGGGTTCCGGGGGCGAGTAGGTGAAACCGTTGGCGTTGCGGTGAAACCGTTGGCGTTGCGGTGAAACCGTTGGCGTTCCGGGGGAGCCGTTGGCGTTGCGGTGGAGCCGTTGGCGTCAGGGATGTCGTCGGGCACAGCTACCAGGTTCCGAGCCCTGACCCTCACCCCGGCTCAAGGCCGACTTCCAGGTGAGGTAGACGTGGTGGGCCGGATGCTCGTTCCTCGTTGTCTGATCCACTGCGTCTCCCCCGGTCAGCTTCGCCGCCGTTCCGGCACCGTGGGTGAGGGAAGGGGCACGTCCCGAGGGGTGCCATTCAGCGACATGTACGACCACTGTGGTCGTACATGTCACCAAATTGCCCCCTTCAGAGTGGGTCAAGAGAGGGTCCACTTCCAGGCGAGGGAGACGTGCAGAGGGCGGCGATCCGGCGGGCGGCCTCGTCGTAGGTGCTCGGCTTGTCGCGGAGCGCCTGGCCGGCGGCGCGGGCGTTGGCGACCAGCCGGGCGCGCTCGGCGTCGTCGGTGGCGAAGCGGCGCAGGGCGTCCGTGGCGGCGGTGGCACTGCCGACGATCATGCCCGCGCCCACCTCGTCGAGGAGCGCCTGGACGCGCGGGAGCGGCGTGGCCAGCGTCGGTAGGCCCATCGCGAGGTACTCGTAGACCTTCGACGGCATCGCGTCGCGGAAGGCCGGGGTGTCGGCCAGCAGGCAGAGGCCGACGTCGGCGCGCTCGGCGATGCGCCACGCCTCGCCGGGCGGGAGACGGTCGTGGAACGTGACGTGGCGCGCGTCGGGGCGCGACATCCGCTCCTCGAACCACTCTCGGTCGCCGGCTGCGACGGGACCAACGAGGTCAAGCCGCCAGAATCCCTCGTCGTCGGCGGTGCCGGCGACGGCCTCCACCATCGTCTTCAGTCCGCGGCTCTCCCGGTTGTCGCCGATGTAGATCGCGGTGAACGGCGCGGAGCGCTCCGACGTGTGTGCCGGCATCGCAGGGAGCACGGTGACGTCGGGCTCGTTGCGCATCACGTAGCGGCGCGGAGCCATGGGTGGGACGTGGTCGTCGGCCACCAGCACCAGGTCGGCACGCGAGATCATCCAGTTGAGCGCCGAGACCGCCGCCCGCAGCACCCTCAGCAGCGGTGCAGGCACCCACGAGCGGTCGCGCAGCAGCTCGCGGTAGTCCTCGTGGACGTCCGCCACCCACCGTCCGGGCCTGAGCCACGCCGTCAGTGACGTGTCCGGATCGATCGTGATGAGCACGTCGCATTTCCCCCGAAGCGGCCACACGAGCGCGCGAAGGCCACGCCGGAGCTTCCCGGCCGCCGGAGCAGTCGAGATCCGCGCGCCGGCCGGGCCCTTGGCGGGATCGCCGAGGCCGCGCACCCAGACGTCGCAGCCGGCACGACGAAGGGCCGCGACGGTGCGGTGCAGGCGGGCGTCGGCGACGTCGTGCCCGGTGGTGACGATGCCGACGGTGCCGCTCAGAAGTCCTCCATGACAATCGAGTCGTCGCCGACCTTGAGGAATTCGAGGTAGGCGTCGCAGATCTCCTTGGGCTCCCCCCGCTTGATGAGCCGGCCCTTGTGCAGCCAGATCACCTCGTCGGAGAGCTCCTGGATGGTGCCAAGGGCGTGGGAGACGAGCAGCATCGTGCCGGCCGTACCCATCAGCTCGCTCATCTTCTGGCCCGCGCGCTCCTTGAACTTGGCGTCACCTGCCGAGAGGGCCTCGTCGATGATGAGGATGTCGGGCTCCATGTGCACCGACACCGAGAAGGCCAGCCGGGAGAACATGCCCGAGGAGTAGGTGCGCATGGGCATGTCGATGAAGTCGCCGAGGTCGGCGAACGCGGCGATCTCGTCGAACTTCGCCTTCACCTCGGCCCGCGTCAGCCCGGCCGCGAGGCCGCCGAGCACCACGTTCTCGCGGCCGGTCAGGGCGGTGTTGAACCCGACGCCGAGCGCCAGGAGGGTGGAGACCTTCCCGTCGATCTCGATGCGGCCCTTCGTCGGCGGGAGGATGCCGGCCACCGCGCGCATGAGCGTCGACTTGCCTGCCCCGTTGGCGCCGATGACACCCGTGCACTGGCCCTTGGGCACGTCGAAGGTCACGCCCCGCAGGGCGCGGACCTCGCGGTAGTTGACCTTCTCGCCCTTCATGCCCTTGACCAGGGCGTTCTTCAGGGAGTTCTTGCGTTCGAGGTTGACCTTGTACGTGATGTGGAGGTCGTCGACGATGATGGCCGGATCGACGTGCGTGATCGAGGGGTCGACGGAGGCGTCGGCCACAGGCTCGGCGGCACCGGGGTCGCGCTCCAGGAAGTGGGGATCAGAGGCGGACAGCGAAATCACGCTCCCTCGAGATGAAGTAGATCGACCCGATGAGGAAGACGCCGAGGCTCCAGCCCACCGCCAGGGCGATGAACTTGCCCTGCACCGGGTTGCCGTTCAGGGCGTCGGACCAGACCCCGAACAGTCCGAACAACGGGTTGACGTACTGGGCGACCTGCCCGATGGTCCGGTCACCGAAGTGCTCGAGGAAGAACTCCGCCGAGTACAGCACCGGGGAGATGTACATCCAGATGCGGATGAAGTACGGCAGGAACTGTGCGGTGTCGCGGAAGTACACGTGCCACGTCGCCGTCATCGCGCCGAGGCCGGCCGCGAAGAGACTCATCAGCATGATGACGACCGGCACCCACAGCAGGTGCCAGGTGATCGGCTTCTGGTACGCCACGTGGATGATCGCGTACACCACCAAAGTCGGGACGAAGCGGCGAAGCGCGAGGTACAGGTTCGAGAGGATCAGCAGGTACTTGGGGAAGTTCATGTTGAGGATGAGCGACCCGGCGTTGGTCACCGACGTCGCACACGCCGTCACGACTCCCGACATGAAGAAGTACAGGAACAACCCGCCGGTGATCTGGCCGAAGTCGGCGCCCTGGCCGCGGCCGACGATGACGATGAGCAGGTAGTAGACCACCGCGAGCAGGAGCGGGTTGACGACCAGCCAGGCCTGGCCGAGCACAGTGTTGGTGTTGGCGGCACGCATGTTGGTGTCGCTCAGTTCCTTGGCGAAGTCCAGCCGGCGCCACAGTTCCCCGAAGTAATCGCCCAGAGGCGGGAGCCCAGCCTTGTGCGGGGTGTACACCCGGCGGGTGGGCTTCTCAGCTACCTTGGCCACTTAACCTTCTCCCCGAGTCCCGGCGGCGCCGGAGAACAGACGTGCATAGACCGCCACGAGGCGGGCGGCGTCGGCGTCCCAGCTGAGTGCCTCGCGCGCGGCCTCGACATTACACGCGTACCGCTGGAAATCGTGAACGACCCTGCGCATCGCGCCGGCCAGCCCCGCCGCGTCCCCGGGCGGGTACAGCGCCCCCAGGTCGTGCTCGCGCACCACCTTCGCCAGCTCGCCGGTGTCGGTGGCAACCACCGGCAGACCGAGACCGACGGCGTGGAACAGCTTGTTGGGCTGAGCCAGCCGGTGGTTGGCCCAGCGGTCGGAGTGGGTCACCAGTGAGATCCCGTTGGCCTGCATGAGGCGCGACGCCTCGTCCAGCGGCAGCGCCGGCAGCACCGTGGCGCGGCCCGGGTCGAACGTGCCCAGCCACGTATCGTCGGCCGGTCCGACGATGGTGACGGGCAGGTCGACGAGGTGGCTGGCCGCCGCAATGGCCTCAAGTTCGCGGAAGGCCGCCACGCGTCCGGCGTACACGAAGCCGGTGGGCTCGTCGGGGACGTCGGGCTTGCCGGGGTTGAGAGGGAAGGTGTTGCGCACGACGGTGACGTGGTCCCAGCCGTACTGGTCGCGCAGCGCGCCCGCGACTCCGTCGCCGACGGTGATCACGGCGTCGGCCCGCGAGCCCAGCCGCTGCTCGACGCGGCGCTCGCGGCGGTCCTGCAGCGGCGTCGGCCGGTACTCGCGCGGCAGGCCGGTCCAGAGCTCGTGGGAGTCGTAGACGAGCGGGACGCCCCGCTCGTCGGCAAGGGTGGCGCCGGCCTCGAGCGCGGTGAAGTCGTGCGCGTGGACCGCGTCGAACTGGCGGCCGCGGGAATCGGCCAGAGCGCCGTCGGCCCACCGCCCGAACGCGGAGCGGCGGTGCTGCGGCAGCAGCGCCCAGCGCGCGAGCTTCATCGGGGGCGAGAGCTTCCGGCCCGCCAGCGACTGTCCACCCTCGGGGCGGAACACCGAGGAGGTGCCGATCGAGCTGACCGTGATGCCGGGGTCCGGCTGGAACGTGTCCGGCACCGAGCGACCGATGATGTGCACCTCGTGGCCGGCGCCGACGAGGGTCCGAGCCTCGCGCAGTACCCGGGTGTCCGTGGCGACCGTCGTGGCCACCAGCATCAGGATCCGCATCCGCTACAGACCCATGAACTCGGCCAGCACCTGCGCGCTGTGCGAGCCGTCGTGCCAGCGGGCCACGTAGGCGCGCCCGGCGTCGGCCAGCTCGGCGGCCCGGTCGGGTCGGCCGATGAGGTCCAGCAGCACGTCGCGGAGGTTCTCGGCGGACGCCTCGACGATCGGGACATCGCCGTCGATGCGCTCGCGCACCCGGTCGGCCACGTGACCGATGACGACCCGGCCACCCGACATCGCTTCCACCGCGGTGATGCCGTAGTCGCCCAGCTTCAGCTGGTCGATGACGATGTCGGCCGCGAGCATCTCGGCGCGCATCTCGTCGCGGGAGAGCGCCGAACGGCCGACGTAGCGGATGCGCCCCTCCTCCTCGAGATCCCTGGCGATCTGATCGACGACGTCGGAGCCCTTGAGAGAGCGGCGCGACGGCGTGTGGAACACGACCGGAAGCCCTGCGTGCGCCATCGGCTGCTCCGCGTTGGACCACTCGACGGTATCGACGACCACCGGCAGCCACGTGGCATCGGGCAGGTAGTCCACCAGGTCGTTGGTGGTGACGAATTTCGGCCCCTCGAAGGCCAGCACGTGCGGGGTCAGGTCGTCGACCTGCTTCTGCAGGACCGCCGTCAGCTCCTCTTCCGGATCGCTGAACGGCGAGTCGGGTTCCGCGGCGGCGTGCCAGCGGGGGTTGCGGATGTCCGAGCCGTGGAACAGCAGCCCCTGCGTGATGCCCGCGTTGCGGAAGTAGTCGACCTCGTCGTAGAAGAACTTGCCGAACTTCGCGCCAAGGACGGGGCGCCCCGACTCGGTCAGCACGTGAGTCACGCGGTCGCGGAGCTTGGCGTCGAGCTGCTTCTGCCAGGCCGGAGAGATCCACTGGTGATAGGTGATCGTCTCGTCGACGGGGAACGTGAACGGCTGCTCCCGATGGAGCCACACGGACTCGGCGATCGCCTCCGGGTGGCGGCGCATGAGCGCACCTGCCCACAGCAGCGGCTGGCCGCCGGTGTTGGTGCAGCCGATGCGCAGCCACGGACGCTTCGCGAACAGGTCGGAGTCGGCCAGCCCGGCGCGGCGCCGCAGCATGTCGCGGCGGATCTCCGTGAGGTGGCTGGTGAGGTCGCTGGGCTCCAGCCCGGCGAGAAGCTCGGGAGTGGTGACGGCCTTCGCGACGTCCTGCACCGTCTCCTGGAAGTGCTCGAAGGTGTGCTCGGCGATCAGCTCGTCGGTGATCCTGGCGCGGTACTGCTCCAGGTTGCTGAGCAGCTTGCCCGTCTGCCGGACGATCGACGCAGGGTTGGAGTGCTCGAAGACCTCGCCGATGCCGAGCCGCGCGACCCGTTCCGAGAGCCACTCCATGTTGGAGGTGAGGATGGGCAGACGGGCCTGGACGGACTCGAAGTACTTGTTCGGCGCAGCCCAGACGTGGTTGCCGACCGGCAGGAAGGGGAAGATCGCCGCCGTCGCCGACGCCAGGTACTCCGCCACCTCGTGGGTGGGGGCGAACGGCACGAAGTGCATGCGGTCGCTGACGCCGTGCTGCCTGGCGAGTTGCTCGAGCTCCTGGGTGTAGGAGCTGCCTCGTCGCGCGCCGATGGCGAGGTGGACTCCCGGGAGGTCGGCCAGGGCCACCACGACGTCGTGCACACCGCGGTGGTAGCTGAGCCCGCCGGCGTAGACGAGCAGCGGCGCATCGCCGACGTCGAGGAAGTCGCGGATGGTCATCGGGCGTCCGGCGTCGGGGAGGTTCCCGATGGGTGCGTTGGGCACCAGCGGCGGGGTCACCGCGAGGTCATAGCGACGCTGGAGGAAGTCGGCGATCGGCTCACAGACGGTGACGGTGGCGTCCACCCGGTCCATGAACTCGGCCTCCAGGGCCGGGAAGCCCTTCGTGATGTTGGGGTCGTCGCTGGCCAGACCGTAGACGTACTCGCGCGCGTCGTAGACCAGACCCATCTTCTTGCCCTTGGCCGCCTGAAGCTCGGCGATCTTCACGCCCAGCGGCAGGAGGTGGACGTCGGTGACGATGACGTCGGGGTCGAGGCGGCCGACCGTGGCGCTCATCGCGTCGATCATCGTGGGCACGATCGGCAGCGCGGTGCGCCAGTCGAACGGCGCGTTGGGGTCGGCGGGCTCGGGAGCGGGGGCGACCTCCTCGACCTTGTCACGGGCCTTGGAGACGACGTCGCGCGCGGGCTGCACGACCCGGCGGTTCGCGGCCCGCGCGGCAGACGCGGCGGTCTCTTCAACGAGGGCGACGGCGCGCGCGACCTGCTGCGGCGGGCGCCGCTTGAAGGCCACCTGGAAGCCCTTGCGCACGACCCTCGAGAGGAGCGGCGGTTTGCTGCCGGGCGCGGCCGGGGCCCCAGGCTTGGGCCTGGCCTGGCACAGGTGGTACGGAATGCCGGCGATCTGGCCACGGTTCGGCAGACCCGTGCCGTAGCCCACCATGGTGACGCGATATCCGGCCGCGAGCAGGGCCAGCGCGTTGCGGTGCGCGCGCGCATCGATCTCGATGTTGTTGGGCAGCGCTATCACGGCGTGCGGCTGGGTCATGATCCTCCTCGCGTGGGGGCGGCGGTTCCTCCACCCCGGCCATCCTAACGGTGGAGGCCTTGCCCGAGCGGCGCAAAGCACAGGGGCAGGAGCTGTTGAGCCTCTTCGCGTCGGAGACCGGCGCGCACCCCCAGATGTGGGGCCCGTCCATCGTCGGTTTCGGGCACGTCCGGTACACCTACGCCACAGGCCGTTCCGGGGAGATGCCGCGCGTCGGGTTCAGCCCGCGCAAGGCGGCCCTCAGCCTCTACGGGCTCACGCTCTACGGCAGCAACGAAGACCTGCTCGAGCGGCTCGGCAAGCACAGGGTGGGCAAGGGCTGCCTGTACATCAACAAGCTCGATGACATCGACCTCGACGTGCTTCGTCAGCTCATCCGGCGGGGGTGGGCGGGGTCGACGGAGAACTTCTCCGACACCCACGACGGCACCCGGATCGAGGCCCTCGACGGTAGCTGATGCCCGGGCAGCCAGCGGGGCGGAGCCGCAGTGTGCGGCTCGGCCCCGCTTCAGGCACTCACTCCTGGGGCTGGTCGGTGCCGCCGACGTCGAACGACCACATGACGCCGAACTTGTCGAAGACCTGCCCGTAGTGGCCGCCCCAGGGGGCGGGCTCGAAGGGCATGTTGATGGAGCCCCCGCCGTCGACCATCTTCTGGATGTAGCCGCGGGCCTCCTCGACGTCGTCGAGGGTGTAGAGCATCGAGTAGACGGTGTCCTTCACCACGTAGCTCTCCCCCGGCATGGCGTCGCCGCCGGCGATGGTTCCGCCCGGGAGCTCCAGGGTGGCGTGGGCCACAGAGTTGGGATCAGGGGTGAAGGGCATGCCCTCCATCGGCGGCACGTCGCCGTAGGTGAGCACCTTGAGCTCGCCGCCGAAGATGTCTCGGTAGTGCTCGAACGCGGTCTTCGTGCTGCCGACGCCCTCGTAGGCGATGTAGGTGGCGAGAGTGGCCATGAGTTCCTCCTTGGAACGTGATTGATCTGGCAGCCTCAGCCTAGGATCGGCCACCGACAGATTCTTGTCCTGAGTTGCTGGCCTCCACAGTGACGCTGCTGAGGGCCCCCTCGAAGAAGAGCTTGGGCAGGTTGGGGGTGATCGGCGGGTCGGTCGGCACAAGATCCCGCAGCGTCAGGACGATCTCGGTGGGCTCGCTGAGCGGAAACGTGATGGGCTCGCGGCGGAGCTGTCGACGGTTGCGGTCCATCTGGAAATAGGCGCGCATCCCCGCCGAGCGCGGCACCTCCACCACCATCGCGTAGTACGTACCGTCGGGGATCTCGGAGACGGTGTACCCGCGGGTCCCGAGCAGGGCCACCCCCAGGTTCGGGGCTCCTTGGAGGATCAGGCTCGAGTTCAGCGCCACGAACAGGGCGCTGCCCGCCTGCGCGCCGTCGACGCTGATCCGCAGCTGAACCTGTTGGGGATGGGAGACCTCCGGGAAGTTCCGGTGGACGGCGACGAGCGGGTCGGTGCTGTCCATGTGCCGGATGAGGTAGGCGGCCAGGAACCGAAGCTGATCGCGGTATCGCGACGGCGCCATCCCGGTGTGCCGGGCGAACGAGCGGCTGAAACTGGAGGCCGACTCGTGCCCCGCCTCCACCTGCGACCGGATGACGTCGTGGCCGGCCACCAGCGCCTCGATGCCCCGCTCGACTCGGAGCGCGGCGAGGAAGTCGCGAAGCGGAAAGCCGAGATGCTCACGGAGCAGTCGCGAGAGGTGGAACCGGCTGAAGTGCGCGCTGGCCGCCATCTCCTCGAGCGTCGGTGGCGCGACATCGTCGGCTCGGACCGTGCCGAGGAGGCGGTCCAGTTCGGGGCGGGGGGTTGCCTGTTCTCCGCTGGCGTGAGCGGTGCGAGTCTGCACCCGCCCATCATGGCAACCCCCGCGACCGGGCACCAGAGGCAAACGTGCGGTCAGAAGCTGAACGTCGTGGCGCCGTCGCCGATCCACTCCCAGAACTGGACGGTGCCCGCCACCTCTGCGTTGCCCAGGAGCGGGGCCAGCCCCAGACGAAACTTCCAGTACAGCGCCGGGTTCGCGCTATTGTCGAGCGGGCCGCTTGAGAGGGTCAGGGGCCGCAAGGGGGAGCGATGAAGATCGGCGTAGTCGGGCTCGGGTACGTGGGTGCTGCGATGTCAGTGCTGCTGGCCGTGCGTCACGAGGTGAGGGCCGTCGACATTTCGGCGTCTCGGGTGCAGGCGATCGAGGCACGACGCGCGCCCATCGCCGACCCGGAGCTTCAGCACCATCTCGACACCCAGCCGCTCACTCTGACCGCGACGACCGATCCGGCCGAGGCCCTGCCCGGCTGCGACTTCGTCATAGTCGCCACCCCGACGAACTACGACCCGGAGCTCGACTTCTTCGACACCTCCACCGTGGAGAGCGTGATCGAGGACGTGAAGCGGCTCGCGCCGGAGTCGACCGTCGTCATCAAGTCGACGATCCCCGTCGGGTTCACCGCCCGCATGCAGCGGGAGCACCCCGACCTGACGATCCTCTTCTCCCCCGAGTTCCTTCGGGAGGGGCGCGCGCTCTACGACAACCTGCATCCCAGCCGGATCGTGGTGGCCGGGGACGGGCCCCGAGCCTCCGAGTTCGCCGAGCTGCTGCGCGACAGCGCCGAGGACCGCGAGGTCCCGGTCCTCATCACGGGCACCGCGGAGGCCGAGGCCATCAAGCTGTTCGCCAACACCTACCTCGCGATGCGCGTGGCCTACTTCAACGAGTTGGACACGTTCGCCGCGAACCACGGCCTCAACACGCGCGACATCATCGAAGGTGTGGGGCACGACCCGAGGATCGGCAACTTCTACAACAACCCGTCGTTCGGGTACGGCGGGTACTGCCTGCCGAAGGACACCCAGCAGTTGCTCGCCAACTACCGCGACGTGCCGCAGAACCTCATCCGGGCGATCGTCGACTCCAACCGGACGCGCATGGACTTCATCGCCCGCGACATTCTGGCCCTGGGGCCGGAAACCGTCGGGGTCTACCGGCTGGCGATGAAGGCGGGGTCGGACAACTTCCGCGAGTCCAGCATCCAGGGTGTGCTCGCGCGGCTCCGCGCTGCAGGGGTCGACGTCATCGTGCACGAGCCGCTGCTCCGCACCGACGAGTTCGTCGGCTGCGAGGTCGTCAACGACGTGGCCGAGTTCAAGCGCCGCTCGGATGTCATCGTCACCAACCGTCGCGCCCCGGAGCTGGGCGACGTCCAGGGCAAGGTCTACACGCGAGACCTCTACGGCTCCGACTGACGTAGCGATTCAGCAGCGCCCCGGATCAGGCGAGGCTCAGCCCGGCGCGGTGGAGGAGCCTACTGAGGGGCTCCGGCACCGCCACAGGCAGGTGCAGCTCGCGCACGTCCAGGTCGCCTGCCAGCAGGCACCCGATCGCCAGCGCGACGTCCAGTTCCCTCGCCTCGGTCTCAGCCAACATGAACGCGTTGCTGGGGAGCCACACCGACTGCGCAGTGCGCAGTGCGCCCGAGGCCTCATCGCTGCGGAGAAGGTTGACCGTCATTCCGCCCGGCGGCGGCTCCGATGAGTGGTCGGTTCGCCAGGCGAGACGAAGTGGCCGTCTCCCCGGCGGGCCGGTGCGCGGCGTCAGATCCACCGGTCCCGGCTGGACGGAGCAGACCGCGTGCAGCGCGGCGATAGCCTCCGCCAAAGCCGGCGACACCGGCGAGGGGAGTTGGAGCGGCCCGCTCGCCCAGGGTCGGAACAGCAGGTAGGCGGCCAACGCCAACCGGTCCGGGTGGACGGACCGCGGGGCGTAGTCCATGCGGAACGTATTGACGCCGGGACTGCCGTCATACTCCTGCGGTGTCGCCACCACCAGGTACTCGTCGAGCACCCCCTCCTCAACCGAGATCAGCATGTCGTCGCTCCTCCCCTGCCACAGCCCGGTACCACGCGTCCCGCAACGCCGGGAGCGTGCTGGCGTTCGACACTATGGCCTCACCCGGCCGGGCCAGCCATTCGCCCCACCAGTGGGGCGGCCGGGCCGGGTCGGCGACCGTCCCCGACTCGATGATCACGGTGGGGTGCCCGTCGAGAGTGATCCGGGCATACCCACCCTCGTCCCCGCGGTGGGCCATCGCGACGTCACCGGGGCGCTCCCCCACCGCCTCCCGGAGGACCCGCTCGGCCTCGGCGTCCTGCAGCGAGTGCAGGATCTGGGGGTCGAAGCTGTAGCGGCCAGTCCCCACAGGGGCCGCGAAGAGGTACGACGAGGAGGCCTCAGGACCCAGTTCGACCAGCTGATCCCAGGTCGGGGCGTCCAGCACGAAACCCTCCCGGACGCCGTCAGACCTCTCGATGGTGATGCTGGGCACCGCGTCGATGCCGTTCAGTTCCATCCGACGCAACCGGACGCGGCGGACGAGGTGATCGGGTAGGTACGCGGCCACCAGCTCATCCACGCGGCCCGTCTCGAGGAGCTTCACCCTCGGCTCCCCCGCCGAGGCCTCGCGCGTCGCGTCGAGCTGGTGGAGGGACGCGGTGAACGTGAGCCTGTTGTAGGCGGCGGATGCCGACCCCAGTTGATTGGTGTTGTCGGAGACCGTCACCTGATGCTCGTGCATGCGCCGGAGCACCACCGCTCTGCCGCAGGAGGCCCACCGCACGCCCGCTCGCAGGAGTCTGAGGGCGAGGTCGTTGTCGACCCCGCTGGTGAGGTTCTCGTCGTAGCGGACCCTCGCCATCCACTCCCGCGGAATAAGCCAGGTGCTGTGCCCCGGGGCACCTCCGGCGAGGGCTGCGGTCAGGACCGTCATCTCCTTGACCGACGTGAGCACCATCTCGCCCGTCGCGTCGTTGAAGTTCACGAAGCTGCCGAACACGGCGGTGAGCGAGTCCTCGACCGCCGCCAGCTGGCATTCGAGCCGCCAGGGCAGCATGAGGTCATCGTCGTCGAGGACGGCGATGAACTGGCCGCGCGCCTCGTCGGTGCCCCGGTTGCGGGCCGCGGCGATGCCCGCGTTGTCCTGGCGCACGTACCGGACCCGCGGGTCGGCGATGGAGGACACGTAGTCGGCGGTGTCGTCGGTGGATCCGTCGTCGACGACGACGATCTCGAAGTCCTGCATGGTCTGGATGAGGACGGAGTTGATCGTGTCTTGCAGCATGCGGCGCCTGTTGAAGGTGGACACGACGACGCTGACCAGCGGCGCCGCACCCCGCAGCGGGTGCCGCCACTGCATGGAGTTACGCACGAAGGTCCGGTCGTTTCTGACGATGTCCTTGTTGCGCCGGATCTGCCGGGTGGCCTCAGCCGACAGCGCGTGCGCCGCCGAGGTGAGCGGATGCCACATGTGGAACAGGTGGAAGGCGTCGTCGTGGGGCCAGCAGACCCGGGCACCGGCTCGACGCACCCGCTGCGCGAAGTCGTTGTCCTCCCCGCCGTAGATGACGAACCGCTCGTCCCAGCCGCGCACCCTCTCGACGATCTGCCGCGAGACCGCCGTCAGTCCCATCCCCCACCGGGGCCGCAGGGTCGCGACGCGACGCATCTCCTCCCAGTCGAAGCCCCTGTCCGCGACCGCCGCGTCCCCCCAGTCGGCAGGAAGGTCGAGGCAGCTGTACTGGATGCGAGGTTGGGGTCTGCCCCGATGATCTCGGCCGTGCGCTGCAGACAGTCGGGCGGCACGACCATGTCGGCGTCGGCGGCGACCAGCACGCGCCCCCTGGCTACGGCCATCCCGGCGTTCAGCGCCCTCGATCGGGACCACACGCCGTCGGTCTCCGTGCGCACGTAGACGGCGCCGCGGGACTCGAGGTAGGAGCGGAAGTGATCGAGTTCCTCACCCTCGAACTCAGACCCGTAGTCGGAGACGATCACCTCCCCCGGAATACCGCCCAGCGAGGCCCGTGCCGACTCGACGGCCAGCCCGATCCGACGCAGCCCCCAGTCCTTGAACGGGATGACGTACGACAGCTCGAGGTCGCTCACGAGGCCACCACCCAGCGCGCGGTGGTGGAGGTGGCCAGCGGACGGCCGTGAGCCAGGTCGGGCAGGATCGTTGCCATGACCCCCGCGCAGACGTCGGCGCCGCTGGCGACCGCCGTCGGCCAGGACACCAGGTCGACCGACAACCCCGCGATGGCGCGGCTGAACTTCACGGTGATCAGTGTGACCCCCGGCGGACCCGCGGGGAGGTAGACGAAATGGGCGTTGAGCTGCTCCGAGAAGGGCATATCGACGGGGATCACCTTCTCGTGGATGACCTGTGGCTGCGGATCGACCAGCACCAGCATCGAGCGATCCTCCACGGGAGCGGTCATCGCGAACGCCAATTCGATCGGTTCGCCGCTGTCGGCCTCGACCTCAATCCGCCATGTCATCGAGTTCCCCACTTCTCTCGCCCAGCCAGTCACAGTACCGAGGATCGCTAGCATGTGGCGCATGAATCGCACGCGCCTCGCCTATTCCGCAGTCACCGTCGTCGGGGCGATCGCCGCCCTCGCCGCGGCGGGGCTGGCGATCGGCGGATTGGGGAACTGGGCGCTGGCCTGCCTCGCCGTCGCCGTCCTTGGATTACAGGCCGCGGGCCACCTGCGCAACCGGATGCGGATCGCCAGTGACCGGAAGGCGCTGCTCGCCGCCCTCAACCGCATCGGCCGGGTCGAGCGCATGGTGAGCGAAATGGTCGATCGCGCCGCGCCTCCGGCCGACTGGGGGCAGCAGCTCGAGGCGACGGAGCTCAGGTCGCGCACCGAACTGGCGGCGATCCGCTCGACGTTGACGTCGCTCAGCGCATCGTTCGCCGACGTTCAACGAGCGGCGATCGAGGCTCGGGCGGTCGCCAACCAGCAGCGCCTCTCGTAGCCGGGGGTACGACCCGCTAGCACGCAGCCGACTAGCCGTCGCGTCGCGTCTTGTGACTCTGAGCAGCGGACGGACACCCATCCGCCACGCGTTAGAGTGACCGGCGTGTCTAAAGTTCTGACTTCTCTCCCTGTCGGCGAGCGCGTCGGCATCGCATTCTCCGGTGGCCTCGACACCTCGGTGGCCGTCGCCTGGATGCGCGAGCTGGGCGCAGTGCCGTGCACCTACACCGCCAACATCGGCCAGTACGACGAGCCGGATATCGACTCAGTCCCGGGCCGCGCCCTCCAGTACGGGGCCGAGCTCTCGCGCATGGTGGACTGCCGTTCCCAGCTGGTCGAGGAGGGGCTGTCGGCACTCGCCTGCGGCGCGTTCCACATCCGGTCGGCCGGCAAGGCCTACTTCAACACCACCCCCATCGGTCGAGCGGTCACCGGCACGCTCCTGGTCCGGGCGATGGTCGAGGACGACGTCTTCATCTGGGGCGACGGGTCCACGTACAAGGGCAACGACATCGAGCGCTTCTACCGCTACGGGCTCATGGCCAACCCGATGCTTCGGATCTACAAGCCGTGGCTCGACGAGGAGTTCGTGCATCAGCTCGGCGGTCGCGACGAGATGAGCCAGTGGCTCCTCGAGCGCGATCTGCCCTACCGGGACTCCAAGGAGAAGGCGTACTCAACCGACGCCAACATCTGGGGCGCCACCCACGAGGCGAAGACCCTCGAAGATCTCGACGTGTCCCTGGAGACGGTCCAGCCGATCATGGGCGTCAAGTACTGGGATCCGTCCGTTGCCATCGAGACCGAAGACGTCTCGGTACGCTTCGAGCTCGGTCGCCCCGTCGCGATCAACGGCACCCGGTTCGACGATCCCGTGGCGCTCGTCATGGAAGCCAACGCCGTCGGCGGACGCCACGGTCTCGGTATGAGCGACCAGATCGAGAACCGCATCATCGAGGCCAAGTCCCGCGGCATCTACGAGGCGCCCGGCATGGCGCTGCTGTGGATCGCCTACGAGCGGCTCCTCACCGCAATCCACAACGAGGACACCCTGGCCAACTACCGCACCGAGGGACTTCGGCTCGGGCGGCTGCTCTACGAAGGCCGCTGGCTGGATCCGCAGTCGCTGATGCTGCGCGAGTCGATCCAGCGCTGGGTCGCCTCGGCGGTCACCGGCGAGGTGGACATCCGCCTTCGTCGCGGCGACGACTACACCATCCTCGACACGCGCGGCCCGCACCTCAGCTACCAGCCGCACAAGCTGTCGATGGAGCGTGTGGAGGACGCAGCGTTCGGGCCGACCGACAGGATCGGGCAGCTCACCATGCGCAACCTCGACATCGCCGACTCGCGCGAGAAGCTGGAGCTCTACGCGGCCCAGGGCACCCTGCTGGCTGAGCACCAGGACCTCATCGGTCGTCTCGAGGCAGGCGGCGCCGCGGCGATCGCCGAGCTCGGGGCGACCGGCCCGTCCGAGGTGGACGACGCCGTCGCCAGTTCCTCGTTCGACACCGGCACGGACTGACGATTCCCCCCCAGCGGGGGTTCCGTCCGCGCGGCGGGGATGGCAGAGTGGAAGCACCGAACCACGGAGGCACCCATGTCGAAGACCACCCCCGCCCGCGTGCTCATCGTGACGACCAGCACGCCGTCCTACGAGAGGGCCGGGTACCGCACCGGCCTCTGGCTGGGTGAGCTGACCCACTTCTGGGACGTCCTTGAGAAGGACGGCCACCACCTCACGATCGCCAGCGTCGACGGCGGTCAGGTGCCGATCGACCCGGAGAGCCTCAGCGCCCCCGTGCTTGCCATGGGGGGCACGAAGAAGCGCTATGAGGACACCGGCTTCATGTCGATACTCGACGACACGGCCTCCCTCGACGATGTGGCCAGCGATGGCTGGGACGCCGTCTACCTCACCGGCGGTCACGGCACGATGTTCGACTTCCCGTACAACCCCGTGCTGGCCGATCTCCTCGTCACCACCTACGAGGCGGGCGGCATCGTAGCGGCGGTCTGCCACGGACCTGCTGGCTTCGTCGGGGCCACAGGATCCGACGGCAACCCACTCATCGCCGGGAAGAAGGTGACCGGCTTCTCGTGGCCGGAAGAGAAGCTGGCGGGGCGGGACAAAGTCGTCCCGTTCCGCCTCGACCACGCCCTCAAGGAAGAGGGCGCGACGTACACCAAGGCGCTGCGCCCCATGGCCGAGAAGGTCGTGCGCGACGGCACCCTCGTCACCGGACAGAACCCGACCAGTGCCGAGGGCGTCGGCAAGGCCGTCGCGAAGCTGCTCGCCAAATCCCGCTGAGCTACGTACAAGACCTGGTCGTGGTGAGCCTCTCGAATCGGGGGTTCGTTCCTCGCCCCCCCTGAAAGGGTCACTTTGGTGACATGTACGACCACAATGGTCGTACATGTCGCTGAACTGCACCTTTCGGGACGTGAGCCGTCCCTCACCCACGGCGCCGGCACGGCCAGAGCCCCGAGTAGGGAGCGAGGAACGGCCGTACCCAACGTCTCCCTGAGTAGGGAGCGAGGAACGGCCGCCGTACCCAACGTCTCCCTGAGTAGGGAGCGAGGAACGAGCGACCGTATCGAAGGGCTACGCTCGATTTCCCGCTGACCAGGGAGGGCGCCGCGGTATCCAGCCCTTTGATACGCCTTCGCTCGTCCCTGGTGAACGCTGCTCAGGGAAACGGTCTTAAGTACCGATACTCAGAGCTGCTTTCGCTGCGTACCCATTCAAAACTGGTAGATCGCCCCACGTCTGAGTGGCTCGGACCCATGCTTTCCTTGACAGTCTGGGGCTACTCATTTTGGACTCAAGATTTTGTCGAGAGGGATACGCGATGACCGCCGCCACACCGTGCGTTGTCTCCCCCAATGTCTTCCTGCATCCCCTGCTCGACGACGCTCCCCCGACAAACCGGGGAGAGCGCCGCGAGCAGGCGATGTTGCGAACCCAGGCGGCGAAGATGTGCGCGGCCTGTCCTCGACGGGGGCAATGCCTGACCGAGGCGGTCACGAAGTTCGACGTGGCGGGTTTCGTCGGGGGAACGACAAAGCGGCAACGCGCCGAGATCCGGGCCCGGCTCGGGGTGTCTGTGTCCCCGGAGGACCTGGACGGCTTCGCCGGGGTGAACTCGGGTCGGCAATTCAACAAGCACGAGATTCACCGCCTACGCGCCGCCAACCCCGACCAGCCGCTGAGCGTCATCGCCGCCAAGATCGGCTGCTCGGTCTCCACGGTCAAGCGCCACCTCAGACGGATCGAGGAGGAGGGCGGTCTCCACACAGCACCTGCCGCTGAGCCCCCCTCGATCGACGCAGTCCTCGCGGCGGCCGACGCCGTCTGCGGATCTCGTACGGATTCGGCGGCCTGACCCACTCGCTGCCGCGTCACCGACGGCCCTTGAATTCTCTGCGGTGACCGGGTGAGGTGGAGCCATGACGCGCATCGGTTTCCACGCCTCCCACGAGCAGATCGCCCCCGGCCAACTCCTCTCCGACGTCCAGCACGCTGAGCGCATGGGCTTCGACATGGCAATGTGCTCGGATCACTTCGCGCCCTGGTCCGAGCGGCAGGGGCATTCGGGTTACGCCTGGGCCTGGCTCGGCGCGGCCCTCGCCACCACCGGTCTCGAGTTCGGCTGCGTCTCCGCTCCCGGCCAGCGCTACCACCCTGCCGTCGCGGCCCAGAAGATCGCGACGCTGGCGGCCATGTTCCCTGGTCGGTTCTGGACCGCATTGGGCAGCGGAGAGGCGATGAACGAATCCATCACCGGGGAACGCTGGCCCGCAAAGCACGAGCGGGTGGCTCGGCTCGAGGAATGCGTCGACATCATCCGCCGCCTCCTCGCCGGTGAAGAGGTGAGTCATCAGGGGCTCGTCACCGTCGACCGGGCGCGGGTCTGGGACCGCCCCGACGAACAGCCACTTCTCATCACTCCCGCGGTGTCGCCGGAGTCTGCCGAACGGTCCGCCAGATGGGCCGACGGCCTCATCACGGTGAACCAGGACCCGGACACCCTCCGCGAGGTCATCGCAAGCTACCGCGGCGCCGGCGGACGCGGGCGCGTGGCGCTGCAACTGCACCTGTCCTGGGCGCCGACGCTCGAGGAGGCTGAAGCGATCGCCTTCGAGCAGTGGCGCAGCAACGTCTTCGGGGCTCCCCTCAGCTGGGACATCGATTCGGTCACCGGGTTCGACGCGGCAGCAGAGCACGTGACGATGGAATCGGTCCAACGGTCGGTGCGTATCTCGGAGCGACCGGAGCAGCACCTGGAGTGGATCCGGGAATACGCCGAGATGGGCTTCGACGACGTGTATCTGCACTTCGTCGGCCAGGAGCAGGGGGCGTTCCTCGACACCTTCGGTTCGGACGTGCTGCCGAAGTGCGATTGGTAGGGTCGAACGATGCGCATCACCGACACGAGCGACCTCTGGTGGAAGAGCGCGGTCATCTACTGCCTCTCCATCGACACCTTCCTTGACACCGACGGCGACGGTTCCGGCGACCTCGCGGGCCTGGCCCACCGCATCGACTACCTGGCCCAGCTCGGCGTCAACTGCCTGTGGCTGCAGCCGTTCTACCCGAGCCCCGGGCGCGACGACGGGTACGACGTCAAGGATTTCTACGGGGTCGACGACCGGCTGGGCAACCACGGTCAGCTCGTCGAAGTCATCCGCACCGCTCACGACCGCGGCATGCGGGTCATCACCGACCTCATCGTCAACCACACCTCCGACCAGCACCCGTGGTTCGTCGCCTCGCGCAGGAGCACCTCCAACCCCTACCGCGACTTCTACGTCTGGCGTTCCACCGACCCCGGCGACACGTCGGACGAGACCGTCTTCCCCGGAGAGGAGGACGGGATCTGGACCAAGGACGACCGCACCGGCGAGTGGTACCTGCACCACTTCTACTCCCACCAGCCCGACCTCAACCTCGCCAACCCCAAGGTCATGGACGAGTTGCTTCGCATCGTCGGGTTCTGGCTCCAGCTGGGGGTCGACGGGTTCCGGGTCGACGCCGTCCCGTTCCTGTTGCAGAACGACGACAACACCGGCACCAGCACGATGCCCGTCGATCCCCATCAGGTGATCAAGCAGATGCGATCGTTCCTGCAGCGACGCAAGGGCCACGCCATGCTCCTGGGCGAGGTCAATGTGCCGTTTGAGGAACAGCTCAAGTACTTCGGCGGCGACGTCGGCGACGAACTGCACATGATGTTCGACTTCATCTCCATGCAGGCCACCTATCTCGCCCTGGCGCGGCAGGATCCGGCCCCACTCGTCGAGGCGATCCAGTCCAGGCCGGAGATCCACCCGACCTGCCAGTGGGCCACCTTCCTGCGCAACCACGACGAGCTGACACTCGACAAACTGAGCGAGGAGGAGCGCCAGGAGGTCTTCGACGCCTTCGGCCCCGAGCCGGAGATGCAGGTGTACAACCGTGGTCTCAAGAGGCGCCTGCCACCCATGCTGGGCGGCGAACCACGGCGCATCCGGATGGCTTACAGCCTGATGTTCTCCCTGCCGGGCACCCCCGCCATCTACTACGGCGAAGAGATCGGGATGGGCGAGGACCTCGAGGCGCACGGACGGATGTCGGTGCGCGCCCCCATGCAGTGGAGCTCCGGCAAGAACGGAGGTTTCTCCACGGCGCCGCCGTCGAAGCTGATCCAGCGCATGGTCCCAGACGGCTACGGCCCCGACCACGTCAATCACGCCGACCAGGAGCACGATCCCGAGTCGCTGTGGAACTTCATGCGGATGCTCATCGGCATGCGGCGTCGTCGCCCGGAGATCGGCTGGGGAGAGTTCTCGGTCATCGACGTCGACGCCACGTCGGTCATGGCCCACCGCGTCGTGCTCCCCGAGTCCGCGATCGTGGCGGTCCACAACTTCTCCCCCGACCCGGTCACGGTGTCGCTGACCAAGGAGATCGCGCCGGAGGACGTCATCACGGACCTCCTCGACGGCGAACGTGTGGTCGAGCACGACGGCTCGCTCGAGGTGAATCTTGAGGGCTACGGCTTCCGCTGGTTCCGGATGAGCGCAGACTCCCAGGACTGACCGACGAGCGGAACCTGTTAGCAGTGCCAGACAACGTCCCTGACGCCAACGGTTCTACGGGGACGCCAATGGCTCCCCCGCAACGCCAACGGTGTCACCAATACGCCAACGGTCACGCCCATTCGCCCCCGGAACTCATCGACGCCCCCGAGATATCAGGGGCGTCGATGAGTCTCGCGGGCGATACCGGGTGAAGGTTGGCGTTCAGTTCGGCCCGTTGGCGTTGCGCGCTGCCCGTTGGCGTTCGGTTTTCCCTGGTGGCTGACGGGCGGTCCAGTTCCGTCCGTGTATCGCCGTGCCGACGGAACGACGACCATCCGTACGCCGGGCGCTCATCGCGCAGGCTCAGGATCGGGCTAGGCCTCGGCGAACGCCTTGACGATGCCCTCGTTGAACGCGGGGAGGTCGTCGGGGTTGCGGCTGGTCAGGAGGTTGCCGTCGCTGACGAACTCCTCGTCGACCCAGTCCGCGCCCGCATTCTTGAGGTCCGTGGAGATCGCTCCGGTGGACGTCATCCTGCGGCCGCGCACCGCGTCGATCTCGACCAGCACCCACGCGCCGTGGCAGATGGGCGCAACCGGCTTGCCCGCCTCCATGAACGCCCGGACGAAGGCCTGGGCCTTCTCCGACTGGCGCACCTCATCCGCGTTGAGGGTGCCTCCCGGCAGCACGAGGGCGTCGAAGTCGTCGGGATCGGCGTCGTCGAGGGTGAGGTCCACCGGGAAGTCGTCCCCGCGGTCCCAGTCGCCCTTGAGCGCCGTGATCGTGCCCGGCTTGTCGCTGATGAGGACCGGCTGTCCGCCCGCTTCCTGCACAGCCTGCCAGGGCTCTGTCAGCTCGGGCTGCTCCACGCCCCGTACCGAGATGAACGCGATTTTCTTACCGTCAAGTGTGCTCATCCCTCATGCCTACCCGATCAGATAGCCGAAGGACACCCCCTTACGGGGGTTGTTCACCGCGGAGGTCAGCTCGCCTCGGCGAGCGCCGGAAACCAACGCTCCAGTTCGTCGACGGTGCCGAGGTCGGTGAAGAAGCCGGTGACGTCGTCTGCCACCGCCTGGACCTCGTCTGGAGCGTCCCCCATCGCGACGCCCCGCCCAGCCCAGGCGAGCATCTCAATGTCGTTGCGACCGTCGCCGATCGCGAGGACGTCGGAGGGGTCGATGCCGAGCTCGCTGCAAACGATGCCCAGTCCGTGCGCCTTGTCGACTCCCATGGGTGCGATGTCGAGCCACGCCGACCACCCCACGAAGTAGCTGACCTCATGCAACCCCAGGTCCTCCACCATTGCGGCGAAAGCCTCCTCGGTGGTCTCCGGGTCGCGGACGATCACGCGCGAGACGGGGCGGGCCGCCAACTCCTCGATCGACTCGATCTTCACCCGTCCGAGCAGCTCGCCTTCGGGGAAGTGCCGTGACGCGCGCCAGTGCAGACCGTCACCGACGGCGATCAGGGCGTTCGGGGCCAACGCGGACACGCGACGGATGGTCTCCGCGGGGTCGAAGCGCGTCTCGTGGACGATGGTGAGCGGCGGGTTCGTCACCACCATTGCGCCGTTACTGGACACCGCCCAGCCCGACGGCAGGTCGAGCTCGTCGAAGACCGGTTCGGTGCCAAGCCACGAGCGGCCGGTGGCGAGCACGACGGGGACGCCCGCGTCGACGACGCGGCGCACCGCCCGACGGATGGGCGCCGGCATGACGCCGTCCATGTCGACGAGGGTGCCATCGATGTCGAGGGCCACGAGTTTCGGTGTGAATGTCATATCGATCTCCTTGGCCGCGTGCGGTGCTGTCACACGCGGCGGCGGTTGGTTAAGGCTCAAGCCTCTCCCGACCGCCCAGGTAGGGCCGCAGCGCCTCCGGCACGTGGATGGAGCCATCGGCCTGCTGGTGGTTCTCGAGAAGCATGATGATGATGCGGGTCATGGCACACAGCGTGCCGTTGAGCGTCGCGACGGGGCGTACGCCGTCGTCGAAACGAGCCCGAATACCGAGGCGGCGTGCCTGGAACTCGGTGCAGTTCGAGGTGGAGGTCACCTCTCGGTACCGCTGTTGCGTGGGAAGCCAGGCGTAGCAGTCGTACTTGCGGGCGGCGGAGAGCCCGAGGTCTCCCGAGGCCACGTCCAGCACCTGGAACGGCACTTCGAGCGCGGTCAGGAACTCCTTCTCGAAGCCGAGCAGCTTCTGGTGCCAGTCCTCGGCATCGGCTGGGTCGCAGTGGACGAACATCTCCACCTTGTCGAACCAGTGGACGCGGAAAATGCCGCGGGTGTCCTTGCCGTAGGAGCCCGCCTCGCGCCGGAAGCACGGGCTGTACGCGACGTACTGCCGGGGCAGCGTTCCCGCGTCGAGGATCTCGCCGGCGTGGTAGGCGGCGAGCGCGACCTCGGAGGTGCCGACGAGGTAGAGGTCGTCGGCCTCCAGGTGGTAGACGTCCTGGGCAGCCTGCCCGAGGAACCCGGTGCCCTCCATCGCGGACGGTTTGACGAGCGCCGGGGGGATCATGGGCGTGAAGCCCCACTCCGTGGCCTTCGCCATCGCCAGGTTGAGCAGGGCGATCTCCAGCTGAGCGCCGACGCCGGTGAGCACGTAGAACCGCGAGCCCGAGATCTTCGTCCCGCGCTCCATGTCGATGGCGCCGAGCTTCTCGCCGAGCTCAAGGTGGTCCCTGGGCTCGAAGCCCTCTGCGGCGAAATCGCGCGGCGTCCCGATCGTCTCGATGACGACGCCGTCGTCCTCGCCGCCCTCCGGCACGCCGTCGAGGACGAGGTTGCCGAGTTGCTTCATGAGGTCGTCGAACTTCGCCTCGGCCTCGACCGTGGCGCCCTGGGTGGTCTTCACGTCTGCGGCGAGCTGCTTGGTCCTCGAGAGCAGTTCCTGCTTCTCCTCGCCCTGGGCGCGGGCCACCTGCTTGCCGAGCGACTTCTGCTCGGCGCGCAACTGCTCGGACGTGAGGATGGAGGCGCGGCGGGCCTCGTCGGCTGCGATCAGCTCGTCGACGAGCTCGACCGAGGCCCCGCGGGCGGCCTGGGAGCGTCGGATGCGATCGGGGTCGCTGCGCAGCCACTTCGGATCAATCATGGTCCCACCTTACCGACGCCCGCTCCCCTCCCCCGCACCGACGGCGTGCGCGAGGGCCGGGAGAGTTGAGCAAGTGAGATGGGTCAACCACGCGACACGCCGGGGTAACAGCGTTACGGATTCGACGACCCATCTCATTTGCTCAACTCAGCCCCCACGACCGGACCAGCGTAGGGTTGGTGGGTGAAAACGAGGGAGCCGATCTCGGCGGAGATCTGGGTGTTGATCGCGGCGGCGATGATCATCGCGCTCGGGTTCGGCTTCGTCGCCCCGATCCTCCCGCAGTTCGCGGCGTCCTTCGACGTCGGGGTGATGGCCGCCTCGGCGATCGTCTCGGTGTTCGCGTTCATCCGCCTGATCTTCGCCCCGGCCGGCGGCGCGCTGGTCAACAAGTTCGGCGAACGCAACATCTACGTCCTCGGGCTCAGCATCAACGCCATCTCGACGGCGCTGTGTGGCCTCGCTCCCGACTACTGGACCCTCATCGTCTTTCGTGGGTTCGGCGGCCTCGGATCGGTGATGTTCACCGTCTCGTCGATGGCCCTGCTCGTGAAGCTCTCCCCACCGTCGCAGCGGGGCCACACGGCCTCGCTGTACGGCACCGCGTTCCTGCTGGGGAGCATCGCCGGCCCGATCCTCGGCTCGGCCCTTTCCGGGCTCGGGCTGCGGGCCCCGTTCTTCATCTACTCCGGGGCTGTGTTCATCGCGATCGCGATCGTGCTGATCTTCCTGCGGGACGCCGCGGGGGGACGCCCGACGTCGACGGATACCCGTGAGCGCATGTCGCTGGCAGAGGCCATGGGCATGCCCTACTACCGCGCCCTGCTCATCACCGCCTTCGCCCACGGCTGGGCCAACTTCGGCGTGCGCATCGCCCTCCTGCCGCTCATGGCAGCCTCAGTGCCCGCCATCGGTGCCGCCTGGGCGGGCATCGCGCTGACCCTCTTCGCCGCCGGTAGCGCCATCGCCCAGCAGGTCACCGGCAGGCTCGTCGACCGCTACGGGCGGCGCCCCTTCCTCGTCCTGGGGCTGGCCGTCTCCGCGCTCGCCACCGCGTTCTTCGGGTGGGGTGAGAATCTGTTCTGGTTCCTCGGCCTCTCGGCGCTGGCCGGCGTCGGCGCGGCGCTCCTGGGGCCCGCTTCGCAGGCGCTGCTGGGGGACCTCATCGGCACCGAACGAAACGGCGGCCAGGCGCTGTCCACCTATTCGATGGCACTCGACCTCGGGTCGATCGCCGGGACGATGCTCGCCGGCCTCATCGCCGACGTTCTCGGCTTCGGCTGGGCCTTCGCCGCCACCGGCCTCGTCCTCGCGGCGGCTGTCCTGCCCTGGCTGTTCGTCCGACGTCCACCCCGCACGCGCCTGCGTCCGGCCTGACCCCGGCCCCCGTGCCACAATCACGCCATGGTCAGGCGCTCTGAGTTCACCATCGTGGCCGCCGCACTCAGCGGGGCAGCGCTCCTGACCTGGACGCTCACCGCCCCGGTGGACCTCGACCCGCTCTGGAGGTGGACGGCCCCGCGCAGGGGTTGGGAGAGCGTGGCCGCCCACACGATGGCAACACTCACCTTCCCACCCTTCCTCTACGCGATGGCTCTCCTGATCGCACTGTGGGCGTCGCGGCGTCGGCTCAGCGCGCTGGCCGGTGCGACCGTGTTGGCCGTCACGCTGGCGGCGTCGCTGGCGCAGCTTTTCGCTTACTTCATCGCCGCCGCACCCGTCTCAGCACCCTGGCGCGCCCTGGCTGCTGACGCCTACCCCTCCCCGCGGGTCACGGCCGCGGTCACCCTGGGCATGACGGTGGTCACCATCGTCGTCGCAACCCGACGACGCGGCGGTCTCGTTGCCGCCTGGACGGCCGCCTCCACGCTCCTTGTCGCGGCCGTCGCCGCCAACGGCCTCTACCTGTCCGCCAGCCGCCCCACGGGGGTGATCGGGGCCGTGCTGCTGGGCGCCTTCGCCTGGTCGCTGGCTGGGCTGCTCGCCGACGTGCACCTCCTGCGTCCGCTCACCCCCGGCTCCGGCGCGGGGCGCGCCGCCGTCATCTACAACCCCACCAAGGTGCGCGACCTCGGCCTCCTGCGCCGCACGGTCGACGGGACCCTCGCCGACGAGGGATGGCGCCCTGCGCTCTGGTTGGAGACGCGCGCCGACGACCCGGGCCCGGGCATGGCCGAGGCCGCGCGGGGCGCGGGCGTCGATCTGGTACTGGTGGCCGGGGGCGACGGCACAGTCCGCAGCGTCTGTGGCGCCCTCGTCGGCGCCGACGCCACCGTCGGCCTGCTGCCCCTGGGCACCGGGAACCTGCTGGCCCGCAACCTGGGCATCCCGCTCGACCTTCAGCGCGCACTGGAGCTCGCTCTCACAGGCGTCCCCGGCCCGCTGGACCTTGTCCGGGTCACCGATCTCGACGACGGCAGCCAGTCCTTCGCCGCCGTCATGGCGGGGCTGGGTGCCGACGCTGCCGTGCTGCAGGATGCCGACGAGAATTTGAAGAACCAGCTCGGACCGGTGGCTTACCTGGTGGCGGGACTCTCGCACATCCGGGCCACCCCCGTGCCCGTACGGGTCACAGTCGACGACTCCGAACCCATCGAGCGCGATGCCTCCCTCGTGGAGGTGGGCAATGTGGGCGATCTCCAGGCCGGGGTGTCCCTGATGCCGCACGCAAGCGCCAGCGACGGGCTGCTCGACCTCCTCATCGCCTCTCCCAGGCATGTCGCCGACGTCGCGCAGATGATGGCCGGCGTGCTGACGCACTCCACCTACGAGCCGCTCCTCGACCGGGTCCGTGGTCACCGCGCGGTGGTGGAGGCCGCACGGCCGGTCCTGTTCCAGATCGACGGGGACGTGGTCGGCGAGGTGCTGCGTGTCCAGTTCGACGTGGTGCCGGGCGCAGTCCGTGTCGTGGTCCCACCGCGAGCTGCAGGCGCGGGTGGGGGCACTGCGGTGGCTCAGCCCCCGAGGCTCGCGACCCACTCCGCGGCAGCGTCGAACTCCTCGTCGGTGGAGCCGTAGCCGACAGCCGGCCTGCGCCCGTCCGCCCGGGGGTAGGAGCCGAGGAAGTGCACGCGCGGGCACACGCGGTGGAGTCCCTCGAGCGCCTCGGCGACACGCTTGTCGTCCAGGTGCCCCTCCACGTCGATGGAGAAGCAGTAGCTGCCCAGCGTCGTCTTCGTCGGCCGAGACTCGATGCGGCTCAGGTTGACGCCACGCACGGCAAACTGCTCGAGGATCTCGAGCAGGGCACCCGCGTGGTCCTCGCGCATGTACGCCACAAGCGTCGTCTTGTCCGCGCCGGTGCGCTCCGGGACCGACCCGGCCAGCCCCACCTCGACGAACCTGGTGACGGCCCCCGGGTTGTCCTCGATCTGATAGGCCAGCTCCGTCAGGCCGTAGAGCTGGCCGGCGACCCTCGCGCACACTGCGGCGTCGTACCGGGACTCGGGGCGCGCAACCTCGGCCGCAGCGCCGGCGGTCGAGCCGGCCTCCGTGACGGTCGCCTGCGGCACCATCAACGCCAACCAGTCGCGGCACTGGGCCGCGGCGTGACCGTGGGTGAGCACCTCACGCACCTCGTGCAACTGCGTGCCCGGACGCACGTAGAGGCCGAACTCGACGGCGATCACGATTTCACGACGGATGGCCAGCGGTTCGCCCGCAATCAGCTCGTCCAGCGTGGCCGACACGCCTCCCTCGACCGAGTTCTCGATGGGCACGACGGCACCGAGCAGTTGGCCCTCGCGTACTGCCTCCAACGCCTCGCGGACGCTGGCGAACGCCACCGCGTCCTCGGCCGAGATGGTGCGCAGCGCCTGGTGAGTGAAGGTCCCCGCGGGGCCGAAGTATCCGAGCACGGCTCTACATTAGGCCACCTGCGTGACCCGGCCCGTCCGCAGTCGGCGGGATGGAAGGACGGACGTCGGTTCTATTGGTGCGTGGACGACGCTGATATTTGACCCCATCGGCGCATAGTGTCGATGGTGCAGTCGGCATGGGGGGTGACGTTGCGCTACTGAGCCGGGGGGCTCACCGTCGACGATGAGGGAGCAGATCATGAGCGAACCCGCGGGCAACCGCGAAACGATGCAGCGCGCGGCCCAGCGCGTCGAATCCCGCCACCAGCAGATCCACGCCCTTCAGACCAGACTGCAGGGGCAGATGGCGGAGCTGGATTCCCGCTGGCACGGGCGGGCGGCATCCGCGTTCCAGGGCGATTACCGCCGCTTCGACACCGAGTTCGAGCGGGTGAAACAGGGCCTCGACCTCATCCATTCCTCGCTCGTGGAGTCCCTCCGCGAACAGGGTGGACGCAGCGCCACCCCCATCGTCGGGCCGGGTCGATGAACGTCGACATCAGCCACGGACGTCCGGGTCAGCCGGTGCGGCGCGCGTCCATCCCGACCGACGACGGCCTCGCGGAAGGCCTGGCCCGCCTCACCGCCGCTCAGGATGCGCTCGCCTCGCTGCTGGCCGACCTCCAGTCGGAGCTGAACGGCACCTCGGCCCTCTGGGGAGAGCGCGCCCGTCAGGCCTACGTGGAGGCGCAGCGCTCCTGGGAAGCGTCGACGGCGCGGCAGCGGCAGATCGTCGCGGACATACCCGCTCACGCCAGGGCCTGAGGGGGCGTGATCGGGTTCGCTAGACGACGAGGTGCTCGCCCGAGCCCTCGATGGTGACGCCCCCACCGACGAGGTCGATGTGGACATCCAGCGTGTTCCCGCTGCCCGTCACCCGGTAGGAGATGGCTTCGTTGGCGCGTCTGGTCACCTCGACATCGGCCGTCGCGAGCCAGGGGTTGCGACGGCGCAGCGCGATCGCCGCCTGGTAGTGGTGGAGCATGCCGGCACCGAGCGCCGAGAGGTCGGCGGGAGACGCAGGCAGGGGTGGCCGCACGTCGTCGTCGCCGCCGAGCCGGTCGGTCTTCAGCCCCGTAAACCCCTGCTCGTCGCCGTAGTACACCGACGGCGCGCCGGGGAGGGTGGTGAGCAGGTACGGGGTGATCGGCAGCTGGTGGGGCTCGACGAGGCTCGCCATCCGGCTGACGTCGTGGTTGCCGGTGAACGTGTTGGGAATGAACTCCGCGCTGAACGCGGCGTGCCGCTCGATGGCGTGGGCCAGCTCCCAGCCGTTGCGGTCCACCAGCGAGCTCCAGATCGCCTTCCACAGCTCGTACTGGGTCACCGAGTCGAAGGTGGAATCCCGCGCGATGACCGCGTAGTCCCCGTGGATCACCTCGCCGAGGAAGATCGCGGACGGGAACTCCGCGCGGACCCGACCAAGGACGTCGCGCCAGAAGTCCGCGGGCACCGCGTAGGCGACGTCGAGACGCCATCCCGCCACGCCCCGGCGCAGCCAGTGCGCCATGATGTCGGCCACCATCGCGCGCACTTCCGGGTGATCGTGGTTGAGCTCGACGAGGTCAGAATGGCCCTCCCACCCCTTCGGCTGATCACCCTGCCAGCGGATCATGTCCGGCCGGGCCGCGACCAGAGGATGTTCGCGGGCGACGTGGTTGAAGACTCCGTCGAGCACCACGTGGAGACCACGGCTAGCCGCCGCAGCGACCAGAGCGTCGAAGTCCTCCGTGTCCCCCAGCCGCGGGTCGATGCGGTAGTGGTCGAGAGTTTCGTACCCATGGGCCACCGAGGCGAAGACGGGGTTGAGGAGCAGGCCGTTGCACCCCAATTCGACGGCGTAGTCCAGCCACGCCTCCAATCGGCGCAGGCGCGGCTCGGGCGCACCGTGCTCCCCGCGAATCGGGGCGCCGAGGGCACCCAGGGGGTAGACGTGCCACCAGACGGCGTGCTCAAGCATGCGATCTCCTTAGTGAGTTGGAGTCAATAACTTTTACTGACTCTAGTTCAGTAATGGCTTTTCGGCAACTGGCCCGCTACTGTGCAGCCATGGCCCGCACCGACCGAACCCCACGAACCCGGATGGCCGCGGACGCTCGGCGCGATGACATCCTCGCGGGCGCCGCAGCCGCCTTCCGGGCGAGACCGTACGCCGACGTCCGCGTTGCCGACGTGGCGGAAGGGGTCGGCGCCTCGCCCGCACTGGTCTACCGGTACTTCACGTCGAAGGCGGGACTCTACGCGGCGGTGGTCCAGGCGGCCGACGATGCGCTTGCCTCTCAGCAGCGCTCCGCCGTCGCGTCGCTGCCCACAGGCTCCCCACCACGGGACAAGGTGCGGGCGCTACTCGAGGCGTACCTCGACCACGTCGCGGCCGATCCGACGTCCTGGACCAACCCGTTCCTCGCCGGCGATGAGCCGCCCGAGGCCCTGGCCGTTCGCGAGGAGGGCAGGTTGCGCCACGTGGCGGACCTGCGTGCATCCCTGGGGCTCACCCCCGACGCCTGGGCGCGGCACGAGATGTCGCTGCACGGTTATCTCGGATTCGTCGACCAGGCCTGCCTCCGCTGGGCCAACTCCGAATGCTCGCCTGACCTGCGGTGGGCAGTGATCGAGGCGTCACTCGGGGCGCTCGAGGGGGCGCTCGGCGACTGGCGGGTCTAGAAGGGCGGGGCCCTAGGCGGGCTTCGCCTTCCTCGCGCGGGCCAGGCAGAAGAGCCCGTAGGTGATCAGCCCGACGGCGATCCCGAACAGCACGACCCGCCCGAACGGCAACTGGGTGAAGGACTTCAGGGCGCCGTCCAGGCCACCGGTCTGCGACGGGTCACTCGTCCACACTGCGACGACGAACAGCACCCCGACGGCAGCCACGGCCAACCCCTTGGCCACGTAGCCTGCGATCCCGAGCGGGACGAACCACTTCTGGGATTTGGGCGACACGTCGACGTGCCGCATGAAGCGCTGACGCACTCCGCTGACGATCATCCCCACCCCGATCGCGACGATGGCGAGGCCGACGATGACCAGCAAGATCGAGCCCCAGCCGGTGGCCATGAGGCGAGCGCTGAGTGATTCGGTGGTGCCCTCTCCGCTGGAGGTGCCACCCGTGGCGTAGGTCAGTGCCACGACACCGACGGCGAAGTAGGTGACCATCCTCCCCAGGTCCTTGAGCCCCTGCCACAGGTCGTCCCGGAGCTGTCCGATGGCGGTAGCCAGGGTGTAGAGGCCGAGCCCGACCATCGACACGCCCACGACCCAGAGCGAGATCTCACCCAGCGGCGTCGATTCAATGGCGCGCATCGCTCCGCCCTGATCAGCCTCACCGGCAGCACCGCGTGCGATGCTGATCGCGATCAACCCGATCACCGCGTGCACGATGCCGTTGGCGACGTGCCCGGCGGCCGCCACCCACGAAGCTGCCGGGTGATCCTCAACGTCTTTGGCCGCGTCCTCGACCTTGCCCATCGCGTCTGACATGACGACATCGTAGGCCCACCCTGTCGGCCGCAGAGCCGCTACTTCAACAACTTGGAAAGCCGACGGTCAGCCAAGGGCTTTCCTCCGGTCTGGCACCCCGGGCAGTACTGGAGCGACGAATCGACGAACGACACCTCCGCGATCGTCGTCCCGCACTCGTCACACTGCTCGCCGGTCCGGCCGTGGACCCGCATGCTGGCCCGCTTCGCGTCCTTGAGTTCCTCGATGGGGTGGCCGCTCGCCGCAACGACGGCGTCGCCCAGGACCTGGCGGATGTGCCGGTACAGCTCGTCCACGCCCTCCTTTTCCAGGGAGTTGGCCGGCTTGAACGGGCTCAGCCTGGCTGCGTGCAGGATCTCGTCGGAGTACGCATTGCCGATTCCTGCCAGAGTCTTCTGATCGCGCAGGACGCCCTTGAGTTGCGCTCGGCCCGCGTCGGCCAGGATGCGGCCGAGGTCGTCTGCCGTGAAGCCTTCCGCCAGCGGGTCGGGACCCAGGGCCGCGATGCCCGGCACCTCGGCAGGGTCCTCGACGATGTAGACGGCCAGATGCTTCTGGGTGCCGGCTTCGGTGAGGCTGAATCCGGAGCCGTCGTCGAGGACAACGCGCAGGGCGAGCCCGGACTTCCCCGCCCGGGCTGGCACAGCGGGCACCTCGTCGTGCCACTTGACCCAACCGGCCCGGGCGAGATGGAAGATGAGGTGGATCCCCTGCGCCTCGATGTCGAGAAACTTGCCGTGTCTGGTGACACTCCCGATCTCGAGTCCGGCGAGGGCCTCCAGGCCGATGCGGTAGGTCTTGAGCGCCGAGAACGACACGAGGTGGCCAGCGGCGATCACCCGGCCCCGCAGCTTCTCTTCGAGCGCCTGTGCGAGCGCTGCTACTTCTGGGAGTTCGGGCATTACGCCTCCTCGGGACGTGGTGGTGGATGACTGTTCGGGGGTCCCACCCGCCGGCCTGGGACCGTGAGGGCGCCCGGCCACGGCGATTGCGGGAGGCCGAGCGCTACGTTGAGACGGCTCAGGTAGACGCGCCGCGGCACCTCGTAGGCGCCCAACGAGCCAAGGTGATCCGTCAGCCACTGCACGTCGACGAGGATCACCCCCGCGGCGGTGAGCTCCTCGACGAGCCTCATCAGCGCCACCTTCGAGGCGTCTCGACCAAGCTCGGGGTCGTGGAACATGGACTCGCCGGCGAAGAGTCCTCCGACGTGAACCCCGTAGAGGCCTCCGACGAGGCGTCCGTCGCGGTCCCAGGTCTCGACCGAATGGGCCCAGCCGGTGGCGTGCAGCCGGGCGTACGCGGTGCGGATGCGGGTGTCGATCCAGCCGTGGGGACGGTCGGGGTCGGCACAGGCGGCGACGACGTCGTCGAAGGCCGCGTCAACCGTCGTGGTGTAGCGCTTCGCGGCTCGTCGCATCGACCTCGTGACGTGCAGCCCGTCCACGGGTAGGAGCCCGCGCTGCATCGGGGACCACCAGCCCATCTCGGAATCCCCGGCGTTGATCGGCATGGGGAACACTCCGCAGCGATACCCCTCCAGCGCCAGGGCAGCGCTGAACTCATCGGTGTACCCGATGAGGTCCTGGCTCGGCCACTCGGACGGCAGGCCGAAGGTCACGCCCAGCATTTGTCCAGTCTGACAGGACGCTCCGACGTTCGTGAGTGTTTACCCGGGGGATTCCAGGGTCGGTAAGGGTCGACTCGCTTGGAGCGGTGTGCGAACCTAGGGTCACTGGAAAGGGGCCAGCATGAGTGAGCAGAATGTCATCGCCGTGGCCGAGGGGCTGACGGCCAACGTCTTCCACGAGATCCTCGACATCGCCATCGAGGGCAAGGGGAAACTGCCGGGCGCGAAGCATGCCGCCAAGCAGTTGCTCACCCAGCGCAACGATCCGGAGGCCGCGATATCGCGGATGGTCGCCCAGCACATCGCGATGGCCGGCGGCCAGGGATTCGCGACGAACTGGGGCGGGTTCCTGCTCTCCCTCGTCACCATCCCCGCCAACCTGGCTGCCGCGACGTTCGTCCAGGCGCGGCTGGTGGCGGGCATCGCGCATCTGCGCGGCTACGAGCTGTCCGACCCCCGTGTCCGCACGGCGATCCTCATGGTGATGCTCGGCCCCAGCGCCAACGCCGATCTCGTCAGCCGTGGCGTGCTGCCGTCGTCGCCCCTCGTGGTGGCCACCGCCCCCGTCTTCGATGCGCGGCTGGACGGCCAGGTCTCCCGGGCGCTGTTCGATCGGGCCATGAACCAGATGAGCGGAAAGCGCATGGGGGTGTGGGCTGCCAAGCGGATCCCGCTGGTCGGCGGCGGAGTCGGCGCGGCCGTCGACGGCTGGTCGACCTCCACCATCGCCCGCCACGCCATGGCCGAGTTCCCCAGCCGACGTCCCCGGTTGTCGCAGGGCAGCGTCGAGATGGGCGACGCCCCGAACAGCTGACGGTGTCGCTCGGTCACGCCGGTCAGTAGACGCGCGGGACCCGGTCGGTGATGAGGCAGGTTACTTCGTAGGTGATGGTGCCCATCAGCTCCGCAATCTCCTCGACCCCGATGCGCTCCTTCCCGCTGGTACCCAGCAGGACCACCTCGTCGCCCACCCCGACCGTCGGCAGGTCAGGGCCCAGATCGATCATCGTCTGGTCCATGCACACGCGCCCGATCACGGGGTACGAATGCCCGTCCACCAGCATGCGGCCGCGCGACGACAACAGTCGGGAGTAGCCGTCCCCGTAGCCGACGGCGACAGTCGCCACCCAGGTGTCGACCGGCGCCGTCCACGTGCGTCCGTAGCCCACCGTCTGCCCCGCCTGGACCCGCTTCACGAAGGTGATGCGCGAGGTCCACCGCGCCACATCGCTCAGCGGGTGGTCGCGGGGGGTGTGCGGATCCGGATAAGAGCCGTAGATCATGATGCCGGGCCGCACCATCGTGGACCTGCCGAGGTCGTGACCCAGGACTGCGCCGGAGTTGGCGCAGTGTACGAGCGGGACTGTGCCCACGACTCTTTCGACGTCGGCGACCACATCGTCGAACAGGCGGAACTGGGCTCGGGTGAACTCACCCCCCTCCGGAACGTCGCTCACCGGAAGATGGGTGAAAATGCCGCCGACCCGCAGGTTGGGCGAGTCGGCCAGCTGGGCTCCCAGCAGGGCGGCGTCTCCGGGTTCGGCCCCAACGCGGCGCATGCCGGTGTCGATCTTGAGATGGACCTCGACGATGCGCCCCCGAGCGGCCGCCGCCAACTGCGCGGCGCGGATCGCGCCGGCGTCGCCGACCGAGAGGGTCAGCTCGGCCGTGATGGCGTCGTCGAGGTCGTCCGCGAGCGTCGGTGTGAACTTCAAGATGGGCAGCGTGATGCCTGCGGCGCGCAGCTCCTCGGCTTCGCTCGTCAGCGCGACCCCGAGCCAGTCGGCCGACCCGCGCTCCTGGATGGAGCGCGCCACCGGAACGAGACCGTGCCCGTAGGCGTTGGCCTTCACCGCAGCCAGCACCGACCGCCCGTTGGCGCGGTCGCGGGCCAGCGCCAGGTTGGCGTGGATCGCCTCGAGGTCGACACGGAGCTGCGTGGGAGTAGGCATGCGCCTAGTGTCTCAGGTGTTGCGCGCGCTGCCCGAGCTCAATGACGCCAACCGGCAGCCCCGACCGCCAACGGGACGCACCGACGCCAACGGGTACGCACCGACGCCAACCCGCAGCACCCAACGCCAACGAGAACTCACCCGACGCCAACCCGCAGCACCCAACGCCAACCGACATCCGGTCGTACCACCGAAACTCAAGGATGCCCGCGATATATCGCGGGCATCGGTGTGGATCGCCGGCGTCCTCGCTTGCCAGATGGCGTTTGCCGCTCCTCGTTGGCGTTGCAGTGTCCCTGTTGGCGCTGCAGCTTCCCTGTTGGCGTCCGGACCAGATGGCTTCAGGTCTGGGTCCGGATCCTCGTGGCCCAGGGGGCGCGCGCTGACAAAGCTCAGCGGTCGGGCCGCCGTGGCAGACTTTCGGCATGTCGAACCAACAGTGGAACAGCGGGTCGCACGAGTGGAGGCCCAGCTCGGACGACGCCCAACAGGCCCCCGGCTGGCCGCAGGCACCAGATCCCACTCGGGAGTGGGAACGGCAGCAGCCGCAGGCTGCTTCGCAGGAGTGGCAGCCCCAAGGCGAGGCGGACACCCACGAGTGGCGACCACAGACGACCGGGTCCGGCGATGTCCACGCATCCCAGGACTGGTACACCTCCGCTCCAGGGTGGCAGGGCCAGGGTGGAGCTCAACAACCTCAGGCCCATGGCTGGCAGGGACAACCACCCGGCCAGGACTGGCAGGCGCAGCAGGCTGGGCCGGCCTGGCAGCAGGGTGGCGGTCAGTGGCCGGCCCAGCAGTCCGAGTGGGCGCAGCAGGGCTGGGGTCAACCACCCGCCGCACCGCAGGCACGATCGACGGCGAAGGCCGAGGCCAGCGGCCTGTTCGACTTCAGCTTCAGGAAGTTGGCCCTGCCAGGATCGGCTGGGCTGATCTTCACCATCGGTGTCGCCGCCGTCGCTGCGGAATGGCTGTTTCGCGTCGTCGGCCTGCTGATGAGCGAGTTCGCCCCAGGCATGGCCGTGGTGGAGGCGCTTGTCGTCGGGCTGGCCGCTGCGGTGTTCAAGATCCTCGTCCTGCGCGTCCTCATCGAGATCGGTGTGGCGCTGATCAGCCGCAACACAGGTCCCTGAGCAGTGACGAGCGCTCTGCGCGAGGAACGTCCGTCGAAGGGTGGTCCCTGAGCAGGGCCAGCTCGCTCTGCGAGCAGCCCGTCCGTCGAAGGGTAACGGCCCCGCGCCCTCCCGCCGCCCCCGACCACAAGGGCGGCGACCACAGTGCCGGCCGTAACCCTTCGACAAGCTCAGGGACCACGGACGACAAGCTCAGGGACCACGGACGACAGGCTCAGTAGAGCAGCGCCAGGGCCGGCTCAGCTAGGATCGAGGCGACATCGTGCAGGAACCGCGACCCCTGCTCACCGTCGACGATCCGGTGGTCGAACGCGACCGCGAGCGTCGTCACCCAGCGGGGCACCACCTTCTCGTCAGCGCCCTCGCCCACCACCCACGGACGGCGCTCGATCGAGCCCATGCAGAAGATCGCCGACTCGTCGCCGTTGATGATCGGTGTGCCGGCGTCGATGCCGAAGACCCCGACGTTGGTGATGGTGAACGTCCCCTGCGAATAGTCGCCGGGCTGGAGCTTGCCCTCCCTTGACACCTGCACCAACTGGTTGATGGCCTGACAGAGCTGCAGCAGGCTGAGGCGCTGCGCCCCCTTGATGTTGGGCACCATGAGCCCGCGTGGCGTCGCCGCAGCGATGCCGAGGTTGATGTCGCCGTAGTAGACGATCTCTTGACGCTCCTCATCCCACGAGGTGTTGAGGTCGGGGTTGCGGGTGAGCGCCAGGCAGATGGCCTTGGCGTAGACGAGCAGCGGTGAGACGCGCAGCCCGGTGAATTCGCGACGCTGCTTGAGCGTCTCGACGAATTCCATCGTTCCCGTGACGTCGATCGTGATCCACTCGGTGACGTGGACGTGGGTGTTGACGGATTTCACCATGTTGTCGGCCGTCACCTTGCGCACGCCCTTGATCGGCACGCGCCGCTCCGCCCGGCCCTGGTTGGGGTCGAACCCGCCGAGGCCCTCCGTCGGACCGAAACCTCCGCCGAACGCCGACCCGCTGAACGACGTACCGGCGTGCGACTGCCCCCCGGGCGCGCCGGATGGACTCCCCTGGAACGACGCCTGGTCGTTGAGGATGCGCCCCTGCTTGGGCTCGTCGTCGAGCATGCGGAAGGCCGCCGCCGCCTCAACGTCGCGACGGGTCACCGTGCCGTCCGGCCCGGTGCCGACGACGGAGTTGAGGTCGACCCCCAGGTCCTTGGCGTACTTGCGCACCGGTGGCTTGGCGCGCGCATCGCCGGGGTCGGAGGCGAGCACCAACTGCGATTCCGAGGGAGCGCGACCCGGGGTCGGCAACGGATCGCCCGATGCCTGCGCGTGAACGGTGCCCGCCGGATGCACCTCGTCAGCGCGACGTCCCGGCTCGTGCTGCTCGTAGGCGGCAGACATGGCGTCGGAGACCGAGCCCCGATCGGGCTGGCCGCGGCGCCGTCGGCGGGCGGCCCCCGTGTCCGAGGCTCCGTAGCCGACGAGGTTGGGGCCCGCCGCCTCGTCGGGCGCGTCGGCGCCGTCGTCGATCTCGACGATCGGGGCACCCACCTCGACGGTGGTCCCCTCGGCCACGATCAACCGCGTGACGGTGCCGGCGAAGGGGGACGGGAGCTCGACGAGCGACTTGGCCGTCTCGATCTCGACCAGGACGTCGTTGACCTCGATCACGTCGCCCTCAGCGACCCGCCAGGCGACGATCTCGGCCTCGAGCAATCCTTCGCCCGGGTCCGGGAGCAGAAATTCGCGCTTCACAGGTGCCTCCTAGTAGGCGAGCGATCGGTCGACGGCGTCGAGGATGCGATCCACCGATGGTAGATACTCCTCCTCCACCCGGGCGGGCGGATACGGCATGTCGTAGCCGGCCACCCGCAGGACGGGAGCCTCCATGACGTAGAAGAGGTCCTGCGCGAGCCGGGCAGCCACCTCAGACCCGAGACCGAGCGTGAGCGGAGCCTCGTGGACGACGATCGCCCGCTTGGTCCGACGGACCGACGACGTGATCGTGACCCAGTCGATCGGGCTGAGCGTGCGCAGGTCGACGACCTCGAGCGAGGTGCCCTCCTCCCCCGCAACCGCGGCCGCGTCGAGGCACGTCTTCACCATGGGTCCGTAGCACAGCAGCGTGGCGTCGGTGCCGTAGCGGGCGATGTTCGCCTGGTGCATGGGGGCGGGCCGCGCGGAGAAGTTCACCGTGTCCTTGACGTGGTAGCGCCGCTTGGGCTCCAGGAAGACGACCGGATCGTCGGACTGGATGGCCTGCTGGATCATCCAGTAGGCATCGTTGGCGTTCGAGCAGGAGACGACCTTGAGCCCGGGGGTGTGCGCGAAGTACGCCTCGGGCGACTCGGAGTGGTGCTCGACCGCGCCGATGCCGCCGCCGAACGGGATGCGGATGACCATGGGCATGGGGTTCTGCCCGGCGGTGCGCATGTGCAGCTTGGCCACCTGGGTGACGATCTGGGAGAAGCCGGGAAAGACGAAGCCGTCGAACTGGATCTCCACCACGGGCCGATAGCCCCGCATGCACAGACCCACCGCGGTGCCGATGATGCCCGACTCCGCCAGCGGCGAGTCGATGACGCGGTTCTCGCCGAACTCGGCCTGCAGTCCCTCGGTGATGCGGAACACACCGCCGAGCTTGCCGATGTCCTCCCCCGCCAACAGCACCTTCGGGTCGGCCTGCAGGGCACGCCGCAGCCCCCGGTTGAGGGCCTTGGCCATGGTCAGGGTCTCGCTCATGCGTTCTCCTCGAAGCTGGCCGCGTACTCGGCGTACTCGCGCCGCTGCGCCTCCAAGGCGACGGTGGGTTCGGCGTAGACGGTGGCGAAGAGCTTGTCCATCGTGGTGTCCTCGAGCTGCGGGATGGACGCCCGCGCGTCGGCCCCCAGCGCCTTGCCCTCGTCGTCGATGGCGGCCAGCCACGCGTCGTCGATGGCCCCCTCGTTGCGGAGGTACGTGGTGAGCCGCGCGACGGGGTCGCGCCCCTTCCAGGCCTCGTCCTCAGCGGCGCGGCGGTACTTCGTCGGGTCGTCGGACGTCGTGTGGGCGCCCATGCGGTAGGTGAAGGCCTCGATGAAGCTCGGTCCCTCCCCCGCACGCGCGCGCTGCATGGCCCAGTCGGTGACGGCCTTGACCGCGAGGACGTCGTTGCCATCCACCTGGACGCCGGGGAACCCGAAGCCCTGGGCGCGCTGGAACAGCGGGATCCGCGACTGCAGCGCGATCGGCTCGGAGATCGCCCACTGGTTGTTCTGGCAGAAGAACACGACGGGCGCGTTGTAGCTGGCGGCGAAGACGTAGGCCTCGTTGACGTCGCCCTGGCTGGCTGCGCCGTCGCCGTGGTACACGATGACCGCCGAGTTGTCGGCGTCATCGTCGTTGCCGACGGCGCCGTCGAACTGCAGCCCCATCGCGTAGCCGGTGGCGTGGAGGGTCTGGCAGCCGATGACGATCTGGTAGTTCTTGAAGGTCTCGAGCTTCTCCCAGTCGCCGCCGTTCGACCCCCGGAAAAGCCCGAGGAGGTTGGTCAGGGGCACTCCCAGCACCATGGCGACGGCGTGCTCGCGGTACGACGGGAACACGACGTCGCCCTCGCGCACTGCGCGGGCCGAGCCGACCTGCGCCGCCTCCTGGCCGAGCAACGGCGTCCACAGCCCTAACTCGCCGTGGCGCTGCAGAGCCGTGGCCTCCGCGTCGAACCGCCGGGCGAGGATCATGTCCCGTAGGAATCCGACGAGGTCGTCGGTGGTGCCCGTGAAGGCAAACTCATCGTGCTCGAGCCGCTCCCCGTCTGGGGTGAGCAGCTGCACCATGTCGTGGCTCTGACCGCGCACGCGGCCTCCTTCCGCAACTTACGTTTCCGTAGGTTACGCCAGCGTAGCTTATGGATTTCTCTCGGCCGGCGCCGTCGCCTTCTAAGAATGCCAGCCTCCTCGCGTGCCTTGTGGGAAGTAACCAAACCCCACCTAAAAGGTGTAGAGAGCGTTAACAACCCGGTATCGGCTTGACCCGCCCGCGTTTTGCGGAGAGAGTGACCACTGAGTCCCCTCGGGGGGGAATCTTCTCTATTCATCGATCCAACGGAGAGTCATGAAGAAACTGACCACCCGGGTGACGGCAAACCTGGCCGCTTCGGCCTTGGTAGCGAGCGGCCTTGCCTTCGCAGCCTTCACCCCTACTGCTACCGCCGCAATCGGCGAATGCGTTGCTGCTGACGAGAAGGTCAGCATCTTCGCCATCAACGACTTCCACGGGCGCCTTTCCGCCGTGCCGCGCCTCCTCACCCCGATCGAGCAGGCACGTATCGACGAGGGCGAAGACAACGTGCTGTTCATCAGCTCGGGCGACAACATCGGCGCCTCGACCTTCGAGTCGATGATCCTCGACGACGAGCCGACCATCGACATGCTCAACGCCGCCGACCTCGACACCAGCGCCGTAGGCAACCACGAGTTCGACAAGGGCTGGGACGACCTGGCCGGTCGTGTCGTGCCGCTGGCCGACTTCTCCTACCTCGGCGCCAACGTGTACGAAGAGGGCACCACCACCGTGGCCGCGCCCATGAAGGAATACGAACTGTTCGAGAAGGGCGGCGTCACCATCGGTGTCGTGGGCGCTGTCACCGCTGACATGCCCTCCCTGGTTTCGCCCGACGGCATCGCAGACCTCACCTTCGGTGACCCGGTCGAGGCCGTCAACCGCGTCACGGCGCAGCTCCTCGACGGCGACGACGCCAACGGTGAGGCCGACGTCGTCATCGCCTCGTTCCATGAGGGCGCCGGTTCCGGCTCCCTGACGGCCGAGCAGAACGCTGCCGAGTCCGAGGCGTTCGACGCGATCTTCAACGACGTCGACGACCGCGTGGCCGCCATCTTCAACTCGCACACCCACCAGGTGTACACGTACGAGACCGACGGCGGCGTGCCCGTCGTCCAGGCCGGCTCCTATGGCGAGCGACTCTCGCGCGTCGACCTCAGCGTCGACTCCGTCAACGATGGCGTCTGCGATGCCACGGCGAGCATCATCGACGTGCGCGGCGTCACCCCCATCGAGACGCCCCGCATCACGGCCGTGAACACGATCCTCACCGCCGCGAACGCTTCCGCCGCGGAACTCGGCGCACAGGTGATCGGCTACGCGACCGACGCCATCTCGACAGCTGTCGACGGCAGCGCGAACAACCGCAACGTCGAGTCTCCCATGGTCAACATGGCGGCCCAGATGTTCCACGACATGCTGGCTGGCGACGACGACGAGTTCATCGGTCTGCAGAACGCCGGCGGCACGCGTGACTCCTTCAACCAAGGCGACATCACCTACCGCGAAGCGGCCCTGACGCTGCCGTTCGCCAACTCGCTGTTCACCACGCAGATCACGGGCGAGCAGTTCGTCACCGTGCTGAACCAGCAGTGGCAGCCTGACGGCTCCTCCCGGCCCTTCCTCCAGCTCGGTCTGTCGGACAACGTCAGCTACACCTACGATGAGTCGCTCCCCGAGGGCGAGCGCATCACCGGCGTGTGGATCAACGGCGAGCCCATCGACATGGACAAGCTCTACACCGTCGGCTCCGGCTCGTTCCTGATCTCGGGCGGCGACAACTTCACGGAGCTCGGCAACGGCGTCAACACCCGCGACACGGGCCGCGCCGACCTCGAGGCCTGGGTCACCTGGGTCGCGTCCTTCGACGAACTCAGCCCTGACTACAGCAAGCGTGGCGTCTCCGCCAAGCTCGCCACCGGCACCCTGGTCGAGGGTGGGCCCGCGCTCACCTACACGTTCGGCCAGCCGCTCTCCGGCGGGGTTGCGCCGCAGACCCTCGACATGGATCTGAACCCGATCCCGGTCGACCTGACCGAGGAGCAGGAGGCTGCCTGGAAGGTCAGCCCGCCGCTCGACAACACCGAGGTCTACGCCTTCATCGGCGACGAAGAGGTCGGCTACGGCACCGTCGTCGACGGCGTCGCGACGGTCAGCGTCCAGCTGCCGAACGGCACCTCGGTGGAGGCCGGCGAGCAGATCGTCGACTTCCTGGTCCTGGATTCCGAGACGGTCATCCATGCCCTGGTCAACGTGCAGTTGAACCGTTACGTCCGCACCGCGCCGTACACCCTCGAGGGCATGCACACGATCAACGGCCGTCAGTGGCGCACCACCTGTGAGGACTACTCGCAGACCGAGCGCTGCCGCACCGAGATCTGGGCCTCCGTCGTCAAGCGCACCGGCAACACGTTCACCATCGAGCGTGGCTGGGCCTTCAACAACCTCACCTACCTGCCGTACATGACCCGTGCGCAGTGGGCGAACAACCCCATCGGCAAGACCGGCACCTTCGTCGGCACCGACGGCCAGCAGTGGCGCACCGAGTGCGACACCGCAGCCACCGGTGGCAACGGCTGCCGCACCTACCGCTGGACCACCGTGTACAACGCGGTCAAGTCCGAGAAGACCGGAAGGTACGACTTCACCCAGGAGAACAAGTGGGTGTTCAACAACCTCGTGCTGTTCGGTAACTACTACCGTCCCACGTTGAGCTGACACTCCCTGCTAGACCAGAGGTGCCCCGTCGCGTAAGCGGCGGGGCACCTCTGTCTCCCTGCACTACGTCGCCCTGAGTAGGGGGAGAGGAACGAGCCGCCTCCACGTCGGTGAGGGTCTCCCCCCCGTCGGCGGAGGTCTCCCCACGTCGCAACGCCAACCACTCGACGTCGAACGCCAACGGAAAGACGCGAACGCCAACGGAAAGACGGAAACGCCAACGGAAAGACGGAAACGCCAACGCGAACAGGGAAAGGCCAACCGTCAGCCGCAAATGCCAATCGACAAGGCCATACGCCGACGACACCCAGTGACGCCGGCGATATATCAGGGGCGTCGCTGAGTCTCGTCGGCGTCACGGGTTGTCGATTGGCGTTCCGGGCTAACCGTTGGCGTTCCGGGCTAACCGTTGGCGTTCCGCGGTGCCCGTTGGCGTTTCGCCGTGCCCGTTGGCGTTTCCCGTTGTCGGTTGGCGTCAGGACCCCCGCGTCGTCGCGGCTGCCACAGACGCAGAGGTCAGGTGAGCGTGGCCACCAGGATCGCCTTGATGGTGTGCATGCGGTTCTCTGCCTGGTCGAACGCGATGTTCGCCGGCGACTCGAACACGTCGTCGGTCACTTCCACGCCGTTGAGGCCGAACGCGGCATGCAGGTCGCGGCCGACGGTGGTCTCCAGGTCGTGGAACGCTGGCAGACAGTGCATGAACTTCGCGTGGGCGTTGCCGGTCTTCGCCATGAGCTCGGCATTGACCTGGTAGTCGCGCAGCAGTTCGATGCGTTCCGCCCACACCTCCTTGGGTTCGCCGAGCGAGACCCAGACGTCGGTGTAGACGAAGTCGACGCCGGCGACCCCCGAGGCGACGTCGTCGGTGATCGTGATGCGCGCGCCTGTCCGCTCGGCGAGGTGCCGTGCTTGAGCAACGATCTCGGCGGCGTTCTGCAGCGACTCCGGAGCCACCATCCGCACATCCATGCCCATCAGCGCGCCCGAGATCAGCAGCGAATTGCCGACGTTGTTGCGCGCGTCCCCGACGAAGGCGAAAGCGATCTCCCCGATAGGCTTGTCGCTGTGCTCCAGCATCGTCAACTGGTCGGCCAACATCTGGGTGGGGTGCCACTCGTCGGTGAGCCCGTTGTAGACCGGCACGCCGGCGTGGGCCGCGAGGGTCTCGACGACGTCCTGCCGGTAGCCCCGGTACTCCAGCGCGTCGTACCAGCGGCCAAGCACCCTCGCCGTGTCGGCCGCGGACTCCTTGTGCCCGATCTGTGAGCCGGCGGGATCGAGGTAGGTCGTCGTGCCGCCCTGGTCGGCGACTGCCACCTCGAATGCGCAGCGGGTCCGCGTGGAGGTCTTCTCGAACAGCAGGGCAACCTGCTTGCCCGCCAGACGCTTGGTCTCACGGCCTTCGCGGCGCTCGCGCTTGAGCTCGGCCGCCAGGTCGAGCAGCCCGCGCCACTCCTCCGGGGTGAAGTCGAGTTCCTTGAGGAAGCTTCGTCCTGTGAGGCTCATCCGCCGCGCCTTTCGCTGGTGAAGCCCTCAGGGTAACGCGCTGGCCCCACCCCGGCGTCCGGCTCCCGCTGACTGGTCAACCAAGGCCGGTCGACGGCTCATCTCAGCGACGCGCGGCCCGTTCCTGCACGGCCCGCAGGATGCCCTCCATCGCTGCCTCGAGGTCGTCGAGCGTCTCCTGGAAACCCGCCTCGTCCCCGTACCACGGGTCGATGAGCGGGGTGCCGGGGTCCATCGCGGGGTTGAAGTCGTTGAGCAGCACGATGTTGGAGGCGCCTGGAGCGATGCGCTGGAGGCGGTCGACGTGCAACGGCTCGGCGGCCACGACGAGATCGGCTGACTTGATGTGGGCAGCGCCGATTTTCCGGGCACGGTGCCCGTCGGGGTCGTAGCCCGCCTTGATGAGGGTCCGCGCGGCGCGGCGGTCGATGGGGTTGCCCGCCTCCTCCTCGGAAACGCCGAAGCTCTCGACCTCGATGTCGAGACCCTGCTCGTCGATCATCCGGCGCGCGATCCGCTCCGCCATCGGGGATCGGCAGATGTTGCCCCAACACACAAAAACAAGCCGTGCCATGGCGGACACCATACCCATCGGTCGGTCGCCGCGCCGCACCGGCAGCCGGGTACCATGAGACCGTCAGAGGAAGGTGGCAGGGTAGGGCTATGCAGATCTTGGTGGTGGATGACGATCAGGCTGTGCGCGACTCGCTGGCCCGGTCACTGACCTATTCCGGCGACGAGGTGGTCACCGCAGCCGACGGCGTCGAGGCGCTGGCGAAACTCGTCGGCTACACGCCCGACGCCATCATCATGGACGTCATGATGCCCCGCCTCGACGGGCTGGAGACCACGCGGATGCTCCGCCAGGGCGGCAACGACACGCCCATCCTCATCCTCACCGCGCGCGATGCCGTCGGAGATCGCGTCGACGGTCTGGACGCAGGCGCTGACGATTACATGGTCAAGCCCTTCGCCCTCGACGAACTCCTGGCCCGCCTTCGCGCGCTGACCCGTCGCTCCAAGCCGTCGACCGAGACCGAAACGAAGGTGCTGACCTTCCAGGACGTCACCCTCGATACCCAGCACCGCGAGGTCACCCGGGCGGGCCAACACATCTCGCTGACCCGCACTGAGTTCGCGCTGCTGCAGGTGTTCATGGAGCATCCCCGGCGCGTGCTGGAGCGCAACACCCTGCTCAATGAGGTCTGGGGCTTCGAGTTCCCGACGACCGCCAACTCCCTCGAGGTCTACATCGGCTACCTCCGGCGCAAGACGGAGGCCGGCGGCAAGCCACGGCTCATCCACACCGTCCGGGGGATCGGATACGTCCTGCGTGAAACTCCCCCGTGATCGGTAGCTGGTGGATCAGGTTCCGCCGCGGCCTCGGCCGTCTCCTGAGTGGCCAGTCGCTTCAATGGCGGCTGGCCTTCATGACGGGGGCGTCCGTGGCACTGTCGGTGCTGCTGGTCGGCTCCGCCGTCTTCGCGATCACCCGCTGGTCGCTGCTCGAGCAGCTCGACCGTGAGCTAGTCGGGGTCGCCCAGTCCGCCGCCCGGTCGATCCAGCAGAGCGTTGCCGACGGTCAGGACGGGTTCCGGCTGGAGCTGTTGGGCTCGGCGGACGGCCTGCTGAGCGTCGTCTCCTCCGACGGCACTGTGGTCAGCCTCCCCGGGGAGAGCGCAGCGATCCTGCCGCAGTCGGACGAGATCGCGGTGGCGCGGCTGCGCTCGGGGTCGTCGGCGAGGACCGTGATCGCTGACGGCATCACCTACCGCGCCGTGTCGGTGCCGCTGAATCTGACCGACGGCGACTACGCCGTTATGTACGCGCGGCCCACCGCCGCCCTCGAGGCCACCCTGGCGTCGCTGTGGCTGGTGATGGTGGCGGCCGGGATCCTGGGCCTCATGACGTCAACCATCGCCGCGCTGTGGACGGCCCAAGCCGTGCTCGCACCCGTGCGGCGACTCTCCCAGGCCGTCAAGTCCGTCACCCAGACCGACCAGCTCAACCCCATCCGGATCTACGGGCGCGACGATCTCGGGGAGCTCACCCGCTCGTTCAACACGATGCTCAAGTCGCTCCAGACGTCAAGGGAGCAGCAGACGCAGCTCATCGCCGACGCCGGGCACGAACTTCGCACGCCGCTCACGTCGATGCGCACCAACGTCGAACTGCTCGTGGCCGACGAGAAGTCCGGCATGCTCCCCGACGGCGCGCGGGCTGTGATCCTCGCCGACGTGGCCGCTCAGCTCGGGGAGTTCTCGGCCCTCATCGGCGACCTCGTGGCGCTGACCCGCGACGATCATCTGCAACGCCCCCACGAGCCCCTCGACCTGGCCGAGGTGGTGGATTCCGCCATCGCCCGTGCCAAGCGGCGCGGCCCCGGAATCCACTTCGACATCCAACTCGAACCCACCCCGATCATGGGCGACGCCTCGACTCTGGAGCGCGCCATTACGAACCTGCTCGACAACGCCGTGAAGTTCTCTCCGCCGGACGGCACGATCACCGTCCACCTCGAGGGCGGGGCACTCACTGTCATCGACGACGGCCCTGGCATCGACGAGGACGACCTGCCGTTGATCTTCGACCGGTTCTTCCGGTCCGACAAGGCCCGCAACACTCCCGGCACCGGGCTGGGCCTGTCCATCGTGCTGCACACCACACACGCCCACGGAGGCACCGTCAAGGCCAGCAACGCGCCCGGCCGCGGGGCGAGGTTCGTGCTGCGCCTGCCTGTCGTCGACCTCGTCGAGCACGAGCAGTGAGCCTCGCACCACCGATCGCCTCCACGGTCCGCGCCCTCACCCCGGCACAGCGTCGAGGCCTTTCCGTGGGTCTGGCCACGGGCCTCTACGGGATCTCGTTCGGAGCTCTGGCCGTCACCGCCGGGCTCAGCGTGTGGCAGGCCTCGGCGCTCAGCGCGCTGATGTTCACCGGAGGCAGCCAGTTCGCCTTCATCGGGGTCGTCGCCGGGGGCGGCGCACTCGGATCCGCGACGGCTGCGGCGTCGCTGCTCGGGGTGCGCAATGCCCTGTACGGGGTGACGGCCAACGCCATGCTGCGCCCCCACGGCTGGCGCAAGCTGCTCGCCGCGCAGGTGACGATCGACGAGTCCATCGCGACCGCGTCGGGTCAAGATGATCCGGATGAGGAACGGCGCGGCTTCTGGACCGCGGGTGCAGCGGTCTTTGTGCTGTGGAACCTCTTCACGCTCGTGGGAGCGCTGGCCGGCAACGCGTTGGGCGATCCGACGGTCTGGGGTCTCGACGGCGCGGCCGTCGCGGCCTTCCTCGGCCTGCTCTGGCCGCGGCTGAGCGGTCGGGACCCGATCGCGATCGCGGTGGTCGCGGCGGCCGTGACGCTGCTCGCGGTCCCGGTGGTGCCAGCAGGGCTCCCGATCATCCTGGCCGCATTGGTGGCGGCCCTGATGACGTGGGCGCACGTAAGGAGTAGGCAGCGGTGAGTGTCTGGCTCTGGATCCTTGCGGCGTGCCTCATCGCCTTCGGCACGAAGCTGGTCGGCTACCTGCTCCCCGAGCGATGGCTCGAGAACCCGTGGGTGCTGCCGCTCAGCCATGGGGTGACCGTCGGCCTCCTGGCATCGCTGGTTGCCACGAGCACGTTCAGCTCTGGGCAGTCGCTGGCGGTGGACGCACGGCTCGTTGCGTTGCTGGCCGCTGCCGCGGCGCTCCGGGTCAAGGCTCCGTACCTCGTGGTGGTCATCGTCGGCGCGGTTGCCGCTGCGCTCGCCCGCCTTATCGGGCTCTGAGAGAAGGCGCCCGCGGCTCAGCGCGTCGCGACCCGCTTCAAGGTTGAGGTGAGGTGGCGCCCCATCTCCTCGCCCACCGCCTCCATGTCGAAGGTGGTCGCCAGCTGGTCCCCGACCAGGTGGTAGGTGCGCTTGGTGGCGTGGACCACCTTGGCGGTGGTGGTGTTGGTGACCTTGGCGTTGAGGGTGAGCGTCAGCACGCCGTCCTCCACGGTGAGGGTGCCCTCGCAGGATTCCGTCTGGCCCATGGGCTGGGCGATGGTCATCTCGATGTGCCCGCCCTCCCCGATCCTGAGGTATCCGCTCTCGGTGTGCATCGGACGCTCGCCGTCGGCAGACCAGGTCCGCTGGACGTACTGGAGGAACGGCTTCCCGACGTCGGCGAACGTCAACTCCTCGCGGTACTCGAAACCCTCGATCGTCGGGTACTCCCCGCGCCCGAGGCCGACGTAGGTCCCGGCGAGCGCAGCGGCGGGCAACAGATTCACGTGCATACCCACAGGCTACGGATTATCCACAGGGTTGTCCCCAGGTGGGGAAAAGTTACGAGGCTGTAATTCGCTGCGGTAGCCGCCGCCTTCCCCTTGATGTTGTCGAGCCGCAGCCAAGATTGAACAAACGGCCCTCTATTTAAAATACCGTTCAAAGTAGAGCGTCGCCGAGCGATCACCCGACCCCAAGAGGCTGTGGTTGCTGTCATACGGAGCCGCAATATGACCCCCTACATGAGGCGTCATATAGGGGGTCATATTGCGCTGCCCAAGGCTCGTCTTGAGCGCAACCGCTGTATCACTGCCTGTATTGCGCGACGTATAGGGCGTCATATGCCAGAGAAGGGGCACGGGGAGATGCCCTCCCGGAGACCTCGCGTTTCGGCAAGCGCGCCCCACTCCTCCTAGGAGCTTGAGCCAGGCGACCAGGTCCGCGGCGATCATGGTCAGTGTCAGCCAGGTCTGGTTGATGCTGAACTCGCGCGACGGGAACCGGCCCAGGCCCGAGTCTTTGGCGTGACGGATCCGGTCCTCGACTCGGGCATGGGCCCGATGCCGGGCCTCGAGGAACTGGAGAGTCCCGCTCGCGGTGTTGGTGACGAACGCCTGGTAGCGCCAGCCGTCGGCCTCTTCGAACAGCGACAGTTGAGCCCCGGGGTGGGGACGTTCACGGCGAAGGATCACCCTCATCCCCGCCGGCCAGCCATCGAGATTGAGCAGTCCGGTGATCTCGGCAACTTCCCCGCCCTCTCGGACCTGACCATCGGCCTTCAGCGCCGCGGACCAGGACCCGACGGGCAGTTCGGTGATGGCGTGGCGCACGTTCTCCCCGATCGTGAACCCCACGCTGTAGTCCAGGCTGCGGCCTCTGACCTGGCCTTGCGCATGAAGCCAGTCCAGCAACTGGTGAGAGGCGCCGGCAGCGTCGCAGCGGATCAACAGGGTCCGGCGAGACGGCATCGGGATCTGAGTGATCGCCTCCCCGAGGACCTGAATGTGGTCGGCGGCGGTGTTCGAGCCTGCCCGACCCGTCCGTAGCGCGGCGAGGAACTCGCCCGTGTTGTCGCACCACACACCGATCGGGTGATACCCGAACGTCCTCTTGAACGTCGGGGCGGCCAACTCCTTCTCCGAGTGGGTCACCACGATCGTGGCATCGACATCCAACACGATCGTCTCTCCGAGGTCGGTCCCGGCGACCTTCGAGGCCGGGACACCGCCGGCGGCTGTCAGCTGGGCCCAGACGTGGCGCCGGACACGGGCCCGGGCCGTGGCGATCTTCCTCCGCCTGGCGTCGGTGACCTCATCCAACGCCCGCCACACCGTCGGAGCCGACGCGACCGGCCCCAATATCTGCCTCTGGTGACGCAAGACGTCGATGTCGGAGATCGCCTCACCGCCATCAGCGAGCAGCACCGCGACATCGGTCAGAACCTGACCACGGTCATGCACCGAGGGAACGAACGAACGCCGGGCCATCGCCGTCGATAGGGCTCCGGTCAGGCCGGTGTTCTCGGCCAGCATCCTCAGCCCGATGCTGCCGACGTGGGCGATCACCGCGCCACCATCGCCGGTCACGGACATGCCAGCAGACCACGAAGTACGCTTCACCTACGGAGTGCCTTCCACTTCAGGGGTTTTGAACAGTCGCATGTCCAAGTATCCCGTAGTCAGAAGGCACTCCGGCCTATCTACAGCACGCGTCGCTCACTCCGCCATGAACGATCGAGGCTAACCTCCGGCACCTCTCCCAACGGCGTCGACGGCGTCGCAGCAGGAAACCGGCGCCTGGATCAACCAAGCGCCGGTTGTGGAGTGATTGGAGCTCCGAAGGGCTACTCAGACTCGTAGCGCGCCAACTTCTTCTCGACGGAGCGAGAGGCCGACTCGCCTACGAGGTAGTTGAAGCCGTAGTAGATGGCGAAGCCACCGATGAGGCCGATCGCGCCGCCAACGACGTAGCCCGTCGTGCCCTTGAGGAAGGCGGGTGTCACGGCTTCGGCGTCGCCCATCGACAAGCCGACGACGCTGAGGGCCGCCATGGCGATGGCGAACAGTCCGGCGTCGATCGCATAGGCACGACGTCGCTCGGCCTTCGCTTCGGCTGTGCTCTCCGTGGGGAGTTCTTTTCCCAGAAAGGTCTTCGGGGCCTCGGCGCCGCCGATCATGCGGGTCAGCAGTAAGAACAGACCGCCTGTGCCGAGCAGGGTGACGATAGCCCAAGTGTTGGTGACGTCCTTGGTGGTGATGTACTCCCATGCCAGGACGCCGAGCGCCACCATGGCCACCAGTCCGAGAACGATCATTGAGGCTTTGCCTGCGTTGAGTTCTTGTCGCTCGTCCATGTCATTTACTGCTTTCTTCCCAGAAGAGGGTGTTGAGGTCTGTTTTTAGGGATTTGCAGATGTCGATGCAGAGGTTCAGCGTGGGATTGTGGTCGCCAGCCTCGATCATTGAGATCGTCTGCCTGGAGACTCCCACCTGTTTGGCTAGGTCTTGCTGGGTGAGGTCCAGCGCAACGCGAGCCATCCGCATCCGCTTGTTGAGTGGCATCCCGTCCTCCTTGTGATGTCAACTATAGACGACATTAGGTCAGATATGCAAGACATCGTGCATAGAAAATCCGACGTTTCTGTATGACTGGCAGGATGGGCGTCATGGCGAACCGACACGATCCGGCCCTGTCACACGAACACGCGCGGCTGGCCGCGTCGACGGAGGACTTGTCGCCGTGGCGGCTCTGGGGCCCCTACGTCTCGGGGCGCCAGCTAGCCCGAACCCAAGCCTCATAACGAGACATGTGGCCTGCGAGGGTTCAATGAGATCGAGTGGGTCGCCGGGCCCGGCCTGACGCCGATTTCGCGGGTGACAATCAAGATTGAACAAACGGCCGTCTATTTCAAATACCGTTCAGACTAGATCGTCGCCGAGCGATCGCGTCGCCTACAGGGATGCTGTTGGCATGGACATCTGTGAGCCGAGAGTCAGGCGATGAGCCCCCGGCGTCGTCCGCTGCAGGCCCGGCGTCGGTGGCGAGCGCACAAGGCTGCCCGTGAGCGCCGTCTCCGGAGCGCCACCGAGTTGGCGGGGGTGTTGGTGACCAATGGCAACTGCGCGTTTCCGGGTTCGGGATGGGACGCCGCTGAGATCGGCCACGCTGCTGCCGCCAGTAATCTCGCGGCGGCGACTGCGGCTGCTCCTGCGCTGCAGTTGTGTGCCGCGTGCCCGGTTGTTGAGGAGTGCCGGGAATGGGCAACTGTCGATCGCTATACCGGGTTGGCAGCGGGCAGTTCGTGGGTACGGGGCAGGGAGTACGACGCCAGCACGACGCGAAACAACTCCCGTCCGAGGGCACTGATGGCCAGCTAGGCGGAGTGCCGACGGTACCAGGCTCGGGCGGCCAACGCGTCGGCTGCGTCAATGATCGGCCGGCTGTGCAGCTTGCTGCGCAGGGCATCCCAGAGGTAGGGCACGTTCTGTTGCGCGCACCACGCCGCCAGGACACCCATCGTCTTCTCGGGCGTGGGTGCGGTCGCCAGAGGCGCCGCCGCTTCCAAGACGCTGGCCCGCTGGCGGGCATCTGCGGTGGACAAGACGGTTGCGCGAACTCGGCGCAGACCGACGGTGAGCGTGACGGCGTCTCTCCAGATGGCGAAGTTTCTCGGGTTGGCTTGGCCGATCTGGCGCAGAAAGTAGTGGGTCCGTCGTAGGTGTTCAGGCGCTGCTGGCTGAGGCTCTACTTCGCCTGCGGTTAGGTAGCAGCGGTGGTTGGTGCACGCAGTGATCCATGGAAGACGCCAGATCAGCAGGTGCGCACCGTTGACCGAGCACTGTGAGCACCGGGTACGCCGCCCACGCCGCCCCACCCAGGTCCAGGGCCGTCCCTGACCCGTCGTGGTCTGTCGCAGATGGCCGGGGAGGGCTCCTCCGGCCCACCTGTTCAGGGTCAAGGCGAGGACATCGCCCCGCCCAAGGCGGGTGAGGCTGACCCCTTTGTCCATCTGGTCCGGCGTGAGGATGTCGTCGTTGGGGACCCCGATGTCGCTGCACAGCCTGTCGAGATTCACGGCGTTGAGTTGGGCGAGGCGTTGCAGAAATGATGACCACGATTCTCCAGCAACGGGATGTGGGACGAGGGGCGCCGTCCAATCGGGAGGCAGGCTATGCGTGGCGGGCGTGCGGGAGGGCGGCACATCGACCCGGCCCTGGCGGCGGACGCCATCGCCGCCGGCGACTCCCCGCTCACGGCACGCGAGGCGGACGTGCTGCTGGCTGCAGTCGGCGTCGCCCCTGTGGAGGACATCGCCACCCGCGTCAGCCTCTCGCCTGGAACCGTCCGCAACTACCTGAGCGTTGCGCAGTCGAAGCTGGGGGCATCCACCCGCCACGAGGCAGTGCGCATCGCCCAGACCCGCGGCTGGATCTAGGCTCCGATAGCGGCGCTCTTCGTGGCCTCGGCCGCCCTGTCAGCGCCCCAAGGCGCGTGTCACAAACCGGGCATCAGCAACGGCTGCGCTGGCCTCTCGCCTGAGCCGATCGTTGACCTGCTCCACAGCGTCGCGGGTCACGGTGTGGCCGTTCAGTGGGTGGATGACGAAGTCATTGAAGCTGCCCATGCCGCCTCGGAAGCCCGCGAGCACGAGCTCAAACCCTGCCACACGGCTCGCCTCCACGTCCGCGATGGCACGCGAGATCCACTGCAGCCACTTCACCTCTCCTGCTTCCTGCAGGATGGCCTCGACCTCCCGAGCATGGGCGAGGAACGAAGCAGTCCGCGCCTGGACATCCTGATCATTCGTCATGCTGCCATCTTGCCTCACCCCCGCTGAGAACTAGTTCGACGCGAAGAGCCTGTCGGCAGATGCCGCACCACAAGTAGCATCCCGGTACCTACCCGTCACGATTCGAGGTGTCATGCCCACTTGGTTCTCACTCGTCGGGTTCCTCCTCGCCGTGACGCCCCTGGTGATGACGCCAGGCGCCAGCTTCACGCTGGTGAGCGCCAAGGGCGTCTCCGGTGATCGACGCGGGGCGTTCCAGATCATCCTCGGCACGGGTCTCGGCATCCTCACCCATGCGGTGCTCGCCGGGCTGGGTCTCGCGGTGCTCGTCATGCAGTCGGCCCAGGCGTACGCCGTCGTCCGACTTGTGGGTACCGCCTACCTCGTGGGCCTCGTAGTCTGGCTGCTGGCCAAGGCCCTCCTCCGCCGAGAGCCAGACCCGACCCCCGGGCGACAGGGGCGGCGTCCACGTCATGCGAGGAACCCCTGGCCGCCGCGTACCTCGCCAACGTCCTCAACGTGAAGGCCGCCGCTGTCTACCTGACGTTGGCGCCGCAGTTCCTGCCGGCCTCCGACGAAGAAGCGCTTCGCTGTCCCGCCAGTCCTAGCTACAGGACGGCGGAGACGCTGTGCAGCTACTGTCAGTCGGCCTGAGCCTTGCCAAGACACGCCCGACCTACATTGAACGGATTCCGAGATCCGGCCCGTTTGTTCAAACTTGAGCCCCGAATCTGTTCAAGCTAGGGCGCGGCTCGACAGATGTCGAGCCGCAGCCAAGATTGAACAAACGGCCCTCTATTTAAAATGCCGTTCAAAGTAGAGCGTCGCCGAGCGATCACCCGACCCCAAGAGGCTGTGGTTGCTGTCATACGGAGCCGCAATATGACCCGCTATATGAGGCGTCATATGGGGGGTCATGTTGCGCTGCCCAAGGCTCGTCTTGAGCGCAACCGCTGTATCACTGCCTGTATTGCGCGACGTATAGGGCGTCATATGCCAGAGAAGGGGCACGGGGAGATGCCCTCCCGGAGACCTCGCGTTTCAGCAAGCGCGCCCCACCCCTCCTAGCCCGAACCCAAGCCTCATAACGAGACATGTGGTCTGCGAGGGTTCAATGAGATCGAGTGGGTCGCCGGGCCCGGCCTGACGCCGATTTCGCGGGTGACAATCAAGATTGAACAAACGTCGCGGCAGGCGGGTCCGGGCTGTCGACTCGGGAGCAGCAGTTGGAGGCCGAGGTGACCGAGTTGACTCAGGCGTTGGGTGAGGCCGCTGTCGAGATCCGGGTGTGGAAGAAGTCGCGGAGGGCCGGTTGGGCCCTTCGAGGACCTCGAGGTGATCCGCATGGAGGCGGGCATGTCGACCGCGAGGTTCGTGAAGTTGATCGACATGCCTGAACGCACGTGGCGCCGGTGGCAGGCCAAGGCCCGTCAGGATCGCGGTCCGAAGGGGCCGTGGCCGCAGCCGGCTCGTAGGGCTGCGCGGGATCTGGTGGTGGGGCATGCGTACTATGGTGCGTAGGAGATCAACGCGGTTGATTCGATGACGGAAAAACCGCCACCCAACCAACCCCTTGATCATCGTCATAACCCGAACCTGTGGGAGTACAGAGATGCAACGCAGCATCCAGCCCGTACAAAAGCAACCCGACTGACCGTGGCAGTCATGACTACGTTCCTGCTCGCTATGCCTGTGCACGCTTGGGCAGACCCCGGAACTGAGACGACTGACGACATTCAGTTCGGGATCGACTACACCCCTCCGAGCGAGCGGGATGAGCAGTCGCCCGAAGCTCAGGAACACATCGCGGAAGCTCTGCTCACTTACCAAACGGTCGCTGGTCTGACAGCGAGCGATCAAGCAGCCATCGAAGCTGAGCTCGCCGAGCTGGAGAAGGATAATCCTGAAGCGGTTGTCGAGGCACGTGAAGATGCTGCGGCCAAGAGGATGTCACGCGCCGCCGCCGCCGTTCCACCCACCGCAAGGACTTTCGTGATGACTCACCAGAAGCAGGCCAACGGGTACTACTGCGGGCCGGCGACGGCATCGATGATCGCCAAGTACAAGGGCAAGTCCTGCTCCCAGGCGACCTTGGCAGGATCCACTTACCTGAAGACCGACGCCAATGGCGCGACCAAGTGGGCGCTCAAGGTGATGGCTCCCACGCTGAATAAGATCGTCGGTACCACCGAGTATCAGCAGATCCAGAGCCCAACGTTGGCCAGTCTGAAAGCCTCTTTCGTCAATAACATCGGAGAAAACTACCTCCCGGTCGCCGTCGACACCTACGAGTATGCCAACAGTGCTCACTACAACGGACATCCCAAGACCAAGAACATTGGTCACTGGATCGTAGGCCACGGGTACAGCAGGAGCGGCAGCACTCTCGCATTCCACGACCCCGCCCAGGGCGTGTGGTCAGGTGTCACCGTGCCAGAGACATTCACCTATTCTGCGTCGGGCTTCCATCAGTGGGTGACAACTAACGGGATCGTTGCGTGACCAAACTGCGTTCAGGATTCCGAACGGCAGGGCTGCTGGTCGCAGCAGCCCTGCTGTCGGGCTGCACCACAACGCCGCAGCCCACGATCGCGCCCGCCCCCAGCACTCCTCCCGCCGCCTCAACAAGCGAACCAGCAGATCCTCACACCCTTGTTGACACAGCAGGCGACGCCTTGGAGTTCCCCCTCGTGGAACTCGACGATGCCAAGCCATTGACCCTGCCCGAAATCGCGAGCATCACACCAGCTCAGCCTGGCCACGACCACACGATCCTCCTCGCCCTCAGCAACGGCAGGACTCTTGTCACCCTCTCCCCCAGCGAGAACTTCGAGGAAGCCGCGTTCGTGAAGAGCAACAGGGTCGGACTCCTCCGCGATGACGGCACCGTCGACCTCTTTGCCGACACTTCCAACATCCGCCCTGACGGCCGCCCACGTCAAACATACGCCGGCGACATCAACGAGCAATGGGTCGTATGGATGGAAACCAGCTCTGACAACATGTACGAGTCGAACTGGCGGCTCTTCGCCCAAGAACTCGACGGCGGCAAGCCAATCCTTGTGGCTGCCGCAGAGGACCAGCGCAAAGCGACAACGGAATTCCTCCCACTGGCTGGAGGTGACCCCTTCCCCCGCCTGTCAGAAGGGCTCGTGTGGTGGTGGACAGCGCACGAACAACCCGACGGCACTTTCCAGCCCAGGATCCTGGCTGCCGACCCCGCCGGTGGAGAACCCAAAGAGATGCTCGCCCTCAGCGCACAACTCTCACCAGTCACCGGAGGCATCGTGGCTGTGACACTCTCCGAAGCGGAAGATCATCCTCAAACAGGAATCGTCCGCATCGACACCGACGGCACAGTGACCGAGCTTGTCCGCTTCACTCAAGACTCAGAAGCAAGTTGGGGTGCCCAGCGGCTCGCTTCCAGTGGCAACATCGTCGCCATGTCCACGGGAGAGGCCGTGCTGATCATGGACACCAGCGCAACCCCCATAGCCCAGATCCCCATCCCGAACGACCGCGAGATATGGGACCTCGATGTCTGCGCAGGCAAGGTCGTCTTCACCCCATACAAACCCGAGGAAACAGACCAAGTGGCCGTCTACGACACAACCACCAACACACTCCAAACCATCCACGTGCCACGCGCCGAGACCGACAACTACTGCTCAGACCAACGCATCAGCTGGTCACAGAACGAGAACAACTGGACCAGCAACACCATCGCCATCTGGTGACGAGGTGCGTGGGCATCCCGACAGACCGGAGCTATCCGAACAGGGAGGGCCTCACCAGCCCTCACAGCCCGAGAAAGGGGCCACCAAAATGATCGACGACTGCATCGATGTTGAGGACGGCGGCTGCGCCGGCCCGGTGGAGCTGCGACAGACGATGTCGGGCAGCGGAGCATCCTTCCCGCGGTGCGAGCTGCACTACGAGATCTACGCCGAGCGCATGGCTGCGGTGATCGCCGAGATCTCGGCCCGATACCCCGTCACCCCGCCGGCCGACTGGAGCCCGCTCGACGCCGGCGAAGCCTGGGACGAGCAGTGGTGACCATGAACGACCAGACCCACTGCAACCTGTGCGCCGATGTCATGTGGCGGGCCGAGCTGCGCGCCGACATCAACCTCGAGCTGATCGCCGTCGCGTTCGGCTACAAGAACTGGAACACCTTCGTCGCATCGGAAGACGCGGGCCCCCTCACTGTGCCGATCATCCGCACGTTCCCCGGCCCGGAGGCCGACCGCTTCTACCTCCGGTTCCTGGGGTTCAGCGTCGACTGGGAGCACCGATTCGAGCCTTCGCTCCCGCTCTACCGGCAGATCTCCCGAGACGGGATCGTGCTACACCTAAGCGAGCACCACGGTGACGCCACACCCGGATCCGCAGTACGCCTCCGCGTCGCCGACGTCGCCACCCTCCAGCAGCAGCTGCTCACAAGCTCCATCTACCCACTACGCATCGGCCTCGAATCCCAAGAATGGGGAGACGAACTCGCAATCCCCGACCCCTTCGGCAACACCCTGATCTTTCACACACCACGCGAGTGAACACAGCACCCGCCGAAACCGTCCGCCGAAACCGGGTTGCGATCACCGTTTACGGAGCCATCAGAGCGGCAATCACAGGCTCTCCACCACAAACGATCGTTTTCGGCGCAGATCTGCGCCAGGCTGAGAACATGAACCATGCTCACTTGCAAGCGCTTGAAGAATCACTCCTCACCACTGCGGTGCGGGCTGACCGGGAACGGCTACTGGCGCTGCTGCATGAAGAGTTCGTCGAGGTAGGTCGTTCGGGCCGCCGTTGGACACGCGCAGAGATTGTGGAGTCGTTGGCGGACGAAGCAGAGCGAGAGACGCCACCCACCGATGAGTGGAGTTTCAACACTCTCAGCCCCACACTGACCCTGTTGACCTATCGCATATCCGGGCAAGAGTTCGACAGTCGTCATTCGTCCGTGTGGGATACGGCGGGCGATGTCCCTCGCATGAGGTTTCACCAGGGAACGCCTATCACTAACGACACCAGCCTGTTGGCCGAGGGCATGAGCAACATCATCGTTGAGCGACCCAAAGTGGTGTGCCTGTGCGGTTCGCTGCGCTTTCAGCGCCTGTTCGATTCAGAACGGAAGAGGTTGACCGCACGAGGCATCATCGTGCTCGCACCGGAGCCCGTCGACGAGGAGCCGACTGCGAGTATGCGTGCGACCCTCGGTGAGTTGCACCTGAGAAGGATAGACCTGGCTGACGAGGTTCGTGTTGTGAGCGAAGGCGGGTACATCGGGGACGCCACTCGTCGCGAGATCCTGTACGCACGCGCTACGAATAAGGTCGTCAGCGCAGTGGAGGCGAACGTCGTCCTCCCGACGTTCTCCGCATAGGTTCCGACGAGCGTTATCGGCGTCCCTTGCGAGTTCCGGGCAACGCAAGCCGCAAACGATCGTTTTCGGTGGGGATGCCGTCGACCTCGACCAGAGGGCCGACACGCCGAGGGATCGCCTGTAGATGCTCACGCTCAGTGGCGTGGTTCCAGGTGAGCAGATTGGCGTCACCCGAGCGGTCAGGTGGTCCGGTAGACCTCACGGCGAGCCGACCCGGCGGTATCGCCTTCGGAGCGGAATCTGCCGGACTTCGAGCTACACGACGCAATTCCGAGCAACACGTGCTTCGATACCTACATGGCGAAGAACAAGATCCGCATCGCTTTCACCGCCCTTCTCGTTTCCCTCCTCGCTCTCACTGCCCTCCCCGCTCAGGCCTGGTCCTGGATGGACTACCAAGAGAACTTCTCCCTGAAATCGAACTGCCAGGCTCGTGGCCAGTGGCTCGTCAAAAACGTCGTCGACCTTGGAGCCTTCGAGTGTCGCTACAACAGCAAGTCACGCACATACAGACTATGGGTTCTGCGCGATGATGAGTTCGGCTGCCGAACCGCCTTGTCGGCGACCAGGAAGAGCATCACTGCTCCGCAGGGATGCGGAGGCAGCGTATGATTACACCTCCCGACGAACTGATCAACGATCTCCGCGAAGCAGTCGCAAAGAACCAGATCGCACACTTCCTTCGTGACCCACACACCCAGGCAATCAGAGTTCTCGTGCACGATGAGACGGCCGGCCGGCACCTGGCCGACAAATGGCCTGGGCGGCTCCTCCTCGTCAACTCCCAGTGGACGGTAGACGAACTCACCCAGTTCGACTCGGTTATAGATGCCTTCCAAGGCCACGTACTCACTCACCAGGGCGGGATCAATCTCAACACCATGCAGCCCTACGTGACCCTGACCGTGGATCGGGACACACCAGAGGTACAACACCTACGTAACGCCGTGCCCTCCACCTACCTCACGGTGAGGATCAGCCCAGGCAGCGAGCCTCTGACCGCATGAAATGACTCAGCGTTCGATCGTGGGGTCCCCTCGCCCAAGGCACGCGGTACCGACCCCTCGTCGTCAGCCAGCAGCCCCACCCCGACCCACCCCCTTGGTGTGGTCGCACCTCTGAGTCTCGACAAGTTACAGGTTTATAAGACAGGCTCGTGGAGGTCGTTCTTTTCCGGCGAGTCCCGCGGGCGCTCCTGGCGAAAGCCACCACCTGGATCCGAACGCTTCTAGCCGGCATCGCCGCATGCGTCGTCTTGGGCATCACCTCCTCAGAGCCTGTCCTGAACCTCATCGCTGGACCGGCACCAGAACCCTCAACGAGCGTGAGCCCTTCCCCTTCTCCCACAATCACACCGTCGGAGATAGCCGACCCAGCGGCAGCTGAGCCGCCAGCCTCTGATCAGGACGAGCCGACCTCGTTCCTCGAGGAAGAATCAACGGGCTGCGCACCGAACTCCCCGCGTTGGCATCATGGACTGATCTGAGCAGTATCTCGATGGAACCGAGATCCGATCCGCAGGGCCGGAGCTTGGGGTGGGACGTGCTTCTGCGAAGCCCTGACAAGATCCGACTAAGCAGATCCTTGAACCTCTCCTTGGCCCCGAGCTGGGCCAGCGAGAATGTCGGTCACGGACGCTCTCTCTCCATACACGACCGCTTTGCGCTCACCACACATCGAAAGCGACCAGCCGATTGGGGGGATCACCTGAGACTCCATCGCCACATCAGGGATCTCCTCTCTATTTCTGCTTGGCGCCCTCTTGGCTTCTCCCGGGTTGAGGTCCAGCGCCTTGATGATCCCCAGAGGGCCTTGGCTGGCAACAAGCTGCATGACGCATGGAACCAGGTGGTGACTCCGCACTTGCCCATGGGGTCCGAAGCGCCTGCGTCTTTCGACTACTTGTTTGTGTTCAGTGACATCGGCACGACAGGCGTGGCCGCTTGGTTGAGACTGCTCAAGGACTACCAACGCTCCATGGGGATAGAGCCCCGCTTGGTGGTGGGCTTTGAGGTGTTCCTCGGTGCTCACTTGCCGCCCTCGATGGCGGCTCGGTCATCAGTATCCATGGTTTCGGCGAGGTTGGCCATGGATTCTTCGGAGAGGTAGCGGCGGTCGCCGGCGATCCACTCGTCGTGGGTGTCGGTGAGGACTGCGCCGACGAGGCGGATGACCGCGGCTGCGTTGGGGAAGATCCCGACAACGCGGGAGCGACGTTTGATCTCCTTGTTGAGGCGCTCGAGCGGGTTGGTGGACCAGATCTTGCGCCAGTGGGGCTTGGGGAAGGCGGTGAACGCGAGCACCTCGGCCTTCGCCTCGTCCATCACTCCTGCGATCTTGGGGAAGGTGGCGGCGAGTTGGTCACGGACTTCGTCCCAGGCCGCGGAGGCGGCTTCGGGGTCTGGCTGGGCGAAGATCGTGCGGAACACGGCCGCGACCATGTCGGCGTGGGACTTCGGGACGTGGGCGAGCAGGTTGCGGGCGAAGTGGACCCGGCATCGTTGATGTGCTGATCCCTGGAAGGAGCGTTTCAGCGCCGCCACGAGACCAGCATGCTGGTCGCTTATGACCAGCCTCACTCCGCCTAGGCCGCGCTGTTTGAGGCTGAGCAGGAAGCTACGCCAGAACGTCTCGTCTTCGCTGTCGCCGACGTCGAGGCCGAGGACCTCACGGCTGCCGTCGGCGGCGATCCCGGTGGCGACCACGACCGCCATCGACACCACCTGCCCGCCCTTGCCGGGCTTGTTGCGGACGTGCAGGTAGGTGGCGTCGAGGTAGAGGTAGGGGAACGCGGTGTGGTCCAGCGGTCGGGTGCGGAACGCGCCGATCGTCTCGTCGAGCTGCTCGCAGATACGCGACACCTCGGACTTGCTGATCCCTGAGTCGGCACCGAGGGCGACCACGAGGTCGTCGACGCTGCGGGTGCTCACGCCGTGGACGTAGGCCTCCATCACCACCGCATACAAGGCTTGGTCGATCCGACGGCGCGGCTCGAGGATGCTGGGGAAGAATGATCCCTTGCGGAGCTTGGGGATCCGCAGTTCTACATCCCCGGCCTTGGTGGCCAGCAACTTGGGTCGGGTGCCGTTGCGTTCGGTGACGCGGTCCTCGCTGCGTTCGTAGCGCTGCGCCCCGATCACCCCGGCGGCTTCGAACTCGAGGAGTTCCTGCAGCACAGTACGGACCGACTCGCGGATCATGTCGACGCCCTCGCCGGTGCGGAATGCGTCGAGCAGTTCGGACAGGGCAGACTGGGACAAGGCCATCGGTGATTCTCCTTCAGTGCGATTCTTGGTCGTTTCACACCGAAGATCTCGCCGATGGCCGCCTACTTCACGCCGCCTCGCCGGTGACCCTCAAAACCGGCTCTTCGTACCTGAGCGTGGGGTGAGCGTGGATCCGATGGCTGGCGTGTCGGTGGGGTGAGGTGGGTCGAGGCCCTCAAGAATCGGGGTTACCACACCACTCGATTCCGAGGACCTCGACGATGACCGATTCTACTTCCTGCTGCCGTGCGTCCAGCGGTTACTGCGAGCGCTGCGACCTTCTGCTGGGTCTGCCCGGGCTTCACGTGGTCGGTGTCCATCGCGACGACGCGGGGCTTCGGGTTGAGGTCGAATCCCGGCCGCCGGCGGTGATGGGCTGCCCCGCCTGCGGGGTCATTGCGCATGCGCATGGCCGGCAGCGGGTGGAGTTGATTGACGCGCCGTGCTTCACCGCGCCGGTGAAGCTGCGGTGGCGGAAACGACGCTGGTTGTGTCCCGAGCCGATGTGTCCGGTGACCTCGTTCATGGAACAAGACCCCGACGTCGCGCGGCCCAGAGCGTTGCTCACCGCGCGGGCGACGTCGTGGGCGATCGGGCAGATGCGGCGGGAGAACGCCTCGGTTCAGGGGATGGCCCGGCAGCTCGGCTGCACTTGGAGGACCCTGTGGCGAGCGGTCAAGCCGATCCTCGAGACTGCCGCCGCCGACGAGACCCGGTTCGTCGGTGTCACCTCGCTGGGCGTCGACGAACACATCTGGCATCACGTCTCCACCAAGCCCGTCGACCAGGGCGGCCGCGGCCCGAAGGAGTTCACCGGCATGGTCGATCTCACCCGCGACAAGGACGGACGCGTCCGGGCCCGGCTCCTGGACCTGGTCCCGGGCCGCTCTGGTGAGGCCTACACGTCGTGGCTGCGTGACCGCGGCGACACGTTCCGCAAGGGCGTCGAGATCGCCACCCTGGACCCATTCCACGGCTACAAGAATGCGATCGACGACCAGTTGGACGACGTCATCGCGGTGCTCGACGCCTTCCACGTGGTCAAGCTCGGCACGGCCGCGGTCGATGAGGTCCGCCGCCGGGTCCAGCAAGACATCCACGGCCACCGCGGCCGCAGAGATGATCCGCTGTATCGGATCCGCAACCTGCTGCGTGCCGGGAAGGAGCATCTCACCGACCGGCAGAAGACCCGCCTGGAGACCGCGTTCAGCGTTGACGACCGTCACGTCGAAGTCGAGGTCGCCTGGCACTGCGCCCAACAGCTCCGCTCGGTCTATCACCAGTCGAATCACGCCGACGGCCGCAGGGTCGCGGAGAAGATCCTTGCCTCGTTCCCGTCGTGTCCGATCCCGGAGATCGCCCGCCTCGGCCGCACCCTGAACCGGTGGCGAGACGCGCTCCTGGGCTACTTCACCACCGGCGGCGCCAACAACGGCGGAACCGAAGCCATCAACGGGTTGATCGAACTCGCACGCCGCGTCGCCCGAGGTTTCCGTAACCCCGGCAACTACCGCCTCAGAATGCTCCTCATCGGGGCTCTTCGTACCTGAGCGTGGGGTGAGCGTGGATCCGATGGCGGGCGTGTCGGTGGGGTGAGGTGGGTCGAGGCCCTCAAGAATCGGGGTTACCACACCACTCGATTCCGAGGACCTCGACGATGACCGATTCTACTTCCTGCTGCCGTGCGTCCAGCGGTTACTGCGAGCGCTGCGACCTTCTGCTGGGTCTGCCCGGGCTTCACGTGGTCGGTGTCCATCGCGACGACGCGGGGCTTCGGGTTGAGGTCGAATCCCGGCCGCCGGCGGTGATGGGCTGCCCCGCCTGCGGGGTCATTGCGCATGCGCATGGCCGGCAGCGGGTGGAGTTGATTGACGCGCCGTGCTTCACCGCGCCGGTGAAGCTGCGGTGGCGGAAACGACGCTGGTTGTGTCCCGAGCCGATGTGTCCGGTGACCTCGTTCATGGAACAAGACCCCGACGTCGCGCGGCCCAGAGCGTTGCTCACCGCGCGGGCGACGTCGTGGGCGATCGGGCAGATGCGGCGGGAGAACGCCTCGGTTCAGGGGATGGCCCGGCAGCTCGGCTGCACTTGGAGGACCCTGTGGCGAGCGGTCAAGCCGATCCTCGAGACTGCCGCCGCCGACGAGACCCGGTTCGTCGGTGTCACCTCGCTGGGCGTCGACGAACACATCTGGCATCACGTCTCCACCAAGCCCGTCGACCAGGGCGGCCGCGGCCCGAAGGAGTTCACCGGCATGGTCGATCTCACCCGCGACAAGGACGGACGCGTCCGGGCCCGGCTCCTGGACCTGGTCCCGGGCCGCTCTGGTGAGGCCTACACGTCGTGGCTGCGTGACCGCGGCGACACGTTCCGCAAGGGCGTCGAGATCGCCACCCTGGACCCATTCCACGGCTACAAGAATGCGATCGACGACCAGTTGGACGACGTCATCGCGGTGCTCGACGCCTTCCACGTGGTCAAGCTCGGCACGGCCGCGGTCGATGAGGTCCGCCGCCGGGTCCAGCAAGACATCCACGGCCACCGCGGCCGCAGAGATGATCCGCTGTATCGGATCCGCAACCTGCTGCGTGCCGGGAAGGAGCATCTCACCGACCGGCAGAAGACCCGCCTGGAGACCGCGTTCAGCGTTGACGACCGTCACGTCGAAGTCGAGGTCGCCTGGCACTGCGCCCAACAGCTCCGCTCGGTCTATCACCAGTCGAATCACGCCGACGGCCGCAGGGTCGCGGAGAAGATCCTTGCCTCGTTCCCGTCGTGTCCGATCCCGGAGATCGCCCGCCTCGGCCGCACCCTGAACCGGTGGCGAGACGCGCTCCTGGGCTACTTCACCACCGGCGGCGCCAACAACGGCGGAACCGAAGCCATCAACGGGTTGATCGAACTCGCACGCCGCGTCGCCCGAGGTTTCCGTAACCCCGACAACTACCGCCTCAGAATGCTCCTCATCGGCGACGGTCTACGACTATGACCCCACGCTCAGGTACGAAGAGCCTCAAAACCCCACCACTCCAAGGGACTCTCCTCTCCATGGGACCCCTTGTCGCACTTCTGGACCAGAAGGATGCTTATCTGGAGACACGACTTGTTCAGAGCTGCATTGCCCTCGAAGCGCTCGGCTATCAACTGGCGCTCGAGGCAGGAAAAATCTCCGGCCGGCGGAAGCGAGAAGTGAACCCACTCCCCAACTGGAAAGATTGGCAGGCGCGTTCGAACGAGTGTTACCGGGGCGCCAAACATCCAGACAACGACCTCCCAGATACCGCTGATCAACTACGCACTTATCGGGAGAACCTGTTGGTACTTCGCTACTGGGTTGCGGGACGCCTTGGCGTGCGCGCAGACAAACTCCGAGAGCATGCAGACCGTGGCCGCTAGGGCGGGTCGGTGGCGGCACGGTGCCGCCCCAAGAGCGAGTCATGCGACGGCGAAAATTGATGGTGCGCCGACTCAGGCGAACTCCAGGTACCTTCTACACGTCATCGGACAAGCTGCTTTCAAAAAGTGCGACTCGGGGAGTTAGCAAAACTAGCCTGCATCTCGACACCGTAGCTTTGTCGTTGTGGAGCCGCGCCCTCGTGTGAAACTTGGGCCTCTATTCTGAATAGAGTTCAAGGACGACCGATCCGGGAGGGCAGCGATGGCAGAAATTGATGCGGTGAGGTCAGCTTATGATGAGGTCGCCGACACCTACGAGAACCACATTCAGGGGACCGGAACCGAACGGCCGATCGATCTGGCGATGATCAGGCACTTCGCTGCCCTGCTGCCCAACCAAGCCCACGTCGTAGACGCCGGATGCGGGGCGGGCAGGATGCTGCCCCTTCTGGCTTCCCTTGGCTGCCAGGTGGAGGGGATCGACCTGTCCCCCGGCATGATCAGTCGAAGTAGGCGAGATCATCCGGGATTCTCGACGCAAGTGGCAAGCATGGACGACATGCCCTTCGGGGACGAACACCTCGACGGTGTCTTCTCCTGGTACTCAACGATCCATTCCCCAGACGACATGCTGCCCCCTATCTGCGCTGAAGTGCATCGGATTCTCCGTCCCGGCGGTGTGGCCCTGTTGCCTTTCAGGCCGGCTTCGGGGCGAAGGACGTCGGCGCGGCTTACGAATCAGCCGGCCACCGGATCAGCTTGATTCGCCACAACCGAACACCCAACGAGGTGATTGCAGTCTTGGAGACCGCTGGTTTCGACGAGATCGCGCGCATGAATCGCACAGCATTGGCCGGCGAGCGGGATGCTCAGGCAGTGGTCATCGTCCGCAAGAAATAGCGATGTCCCTTGCCATGGACACTGCAACGCTACGACACGCCCGGCCTACATTAAACGACCGGCCCTGATCAGCTGGTTTGTTCAATCTGCAGCCCGTGATTTCGTTCAAACTAGGGCGCGACTCGACATTGACTGTCGAGATGCGCTCTACTTTGTATAAACGGGCCTCTATATAATATAGATCACAAAGTTGGGGGCATCGTCCTTTGTCAGCGACACTTTGGGCATGGTTTCTCATCGAGAGTTCAGTACATGAGTCCGCGACGGAGGCTCCGGGCCAATCGTGAACGGTGGCGTGCGCAGCAAGTCATGCGTGACTATCGACGACGCACGGCCGCTGACCTTGCCGGAGTCTTGGCCTTGTTCGGCCACTGTGCAGTCCCGGGCAATGCTTGGACGGCGGCAGAGGTGGCCCACCGTTCCGCGCGGGACGGGGCTGAGGCTGCTTGCGCAGCGGAGCCGGCCATGCGTTTGTGCTCGGGCTGCCCGGTGATCCAGGAATGTCGGCAGTGGGCGTCAATCGACCGCTACACGGGTTTGGCCGCGGGTAGTTCATGGGTGCGCGGGTCCGAGTACGACGCGGCGACGACCATCAACAATTCGCGGCCGAGAGTCTCCGCTTGATCCACTGCCTGGCGGCCAATGCGTCTGCTGCGTCGATCATCTCTCGGCTTTGGAGACTGGACCGAAGTGCGTTCCAGAGTTCGCGGATGCCCATGGCTGTGCACCATGTGGCGAGGATTTCACAGCGCTCTTCGGGGGTGCTGGCCATAGCTAGAGGCGCAGCTGTGCGTAGGGTCTCTGCTCGTTGCTTGGGCGGCTCAATGCCCCTGCTGAGTGGTCCGTGCCGGAGGCCGCCTGAGATTGCGCGACCCCGACTTCTCCGAGACCCGGATGTGGCGCGGCCCCGTCTGGGTCAACACCAACTGGCTCGTCGCGCAGGGGCTTCGCCGCCAAGGGCTGATCGACAAGGCCGAACGCCTTGAGCGCGCGACCCTCGAACTGGTCGCGGCGCAAGGACCCAACGAGTACTTCCGCCCCGACACCGGGGTCAAGCCCCGAGGGCCACGACGGTGTTCGGATGGTCCGCCGCGCTGACCGTCGATCTGGCGGTGGCCCACTCCTGAGCCCTGGTCTAGGGTGGTCGCCGTGACCTTCCTCGGCCAGCCCCACCACGACCCCTCCGAGCTCTACGTCTCGGACCCCCACCCCCACCGGGGCGACACCGTCGAACTGCGCGTGCGCGTGCCCGCCGGCCAGGTGGCAGCGGTGCACCTGCGGCACATGCACGACGGCGAGGCGGCGTTCGTCGCAGCCGCGCCCACCGACGGGCCCGGGCCCGACGAGTGGTGGGCCGCGCGGGTGCTGGTGGACAACCTGACCCTCCAGTACCGCTGGTTCCTCGTCATGGCCGACGGCGGCACCGCTTGGCTGAACGGCTCCGGCGTCCACCGTCGAGACGTCACCGACGCGGCCGACTTCCGCCTCATCACCACCGCCGCGCCCGCCTGGGTGGCCGACGCCGTCGTCTACCAGGTCTTCCCCGACCGGTTCGCGCGCAGCGCCCGCGCCGACGAGCGGCCGACTCCCGAGTGGGCACATGGCGCCCGCTGGGACGAGCCGCTGCGCACCTACGACCAGCAGCAACACCGCCAGATCTACGGCGGCGACCTCGACGGCATCATCGAGCGCCTCGACCACATCGCCTCGCTGGGCGCGACCGTGCTCTACCTCACACCCGCGTTCCCGGCCGACACCAACCACCGCTACAACGCCAGCACGTTCGACCGGATCGACGACCTGCTGGGCGGCGACGACGCCATGCGCCGGCTCATCGACGCCTGCCACGCCCGCGGCATCCGGGTGATGGGCGACTTCACCGCCAACCACACCGGCGCGACGCACGAGTGGTTCCTCGCCGCGCAGAACGATGGGAACGCCCCCGAGCGCGACTTCTACTACTGGACCGACGAGTACCCCGGCTACGCCTGCTGGCTCGGGTTCAAGTCGCTGCCCAAGCTCAACCACGCGTCGCCCGGGCTCACCGAGCGCCTCTACGGCGAGGATGGCGTAATCCGACGCTGGCTACGGTTCGGGCTCGACGGGTGGCGCATCGACGTGGCCAACATGACCGGCCGCCTGGGCGGGATCGACCTCAACCGCGAGGTCGCCGCGCGGACCCGCGCCGCCGTCGACGCCGAGGGCGACCGCTGGCTGGTGGCCGAGCACTTCTACGACCTCCACCACGACGTCGACGGCAGCACCTGGCACGGCGCCATGAACTACGCAGCGTTCTCCCGGCCCGTGTGGGGCTGGCTCGAGCGGCCTTCGACCAATGCCGAGGACGCCCACTTCTCGGTGACGCGGCTGCTGCCGTCGATCGACGGACCGGCGATGATCGAGACGATGGCGGAGTTCATGGCGCAGGTCCCCTGGGCCGTGACGACGGCGTCCTTCAACATCGTGGGCAGCCACGACACGGGTCGGATCCGCTGGCGGGTGGGCGACGAGGGTCGCGCCATCGCCGCGCTGGGCCTGGCCCACACGCTGCCCGGCGTGCCGATGGTCTACTACGGCGACGAGATCGGTCTGGTCGGTGAGACCGGCGAGTACGGGCGCCGCCCCTTCCCGTGGCAGGCCGAGGAGACGTGGGCGACCGGCACCCTCCAGGCAGTGCGCGAGCTGGGCGCGCTGCGGCGCGACTCGCACGCCCTCCGCCACGGCGGTCTGCGCTGGATCGGGGCGACGGAGGACGCCGTCGCGTTCGTGCGTGAGTCGCGGCAGGGGTCGGCGCTGGTGGTCGCCGCTCGCGAGGCGACCGGGCAGAAGACCGTTCCGACGGCCCTGCTGCCGGGCATCGAGTCCGGCCGCCTGGCGCTCGGCAGCGGGATCCGGGTCGAGGGCAACCAGGTCGTGATGGAGGCCGAGCGCGGGGGCATCGCCGTCTGGGTCTGGTGACACACGACAGCGACCCGCGGCGGGTGCCGGGGGTCGCTCTCGTGTGAGGGGTCAGGACGCGGGCGTCGGATCGCCCTGCTCTGCCGGCGGAACGTACTCGCCGCGGAGCATCTGCTCGGCGGAGGGACGCAGCTCGTCGGCCGCGGCCTTCGGGTCGGAGACCTTCAGGCGCTTGATGTAGCGCTCGTACCAGAGGATGGCCAGGCCGAGGAACACGACCACGCCGCCCACGTTGTAGACGAGGGTCAGCCAGATCTCCTGGCCCAACGGGATGGTGCCGGCGATGAACACGGAGGCGAACACCACGAGCAGGAAGGACGCGACGGCCAGGCCGAAGCTCTTGCTGCCCATGCGGAACTCGCGGGCCACGTTGTCGTACTTGCGGCGCAGGACGAAGTAGGCGAGCAGGATCAGCAGCGGAGGCAGCAGCGCCGTGGCGGCGGTCATGTTGATGATGATGCCGAGCAGGTCGTTGATGTTGCCGGAGCCGAGCGCCGGGATCACGAGGATCGGGACGACGATCGCGAACTGCAGCCAGGCGGCGCGCCACGGGATGCCGTCCTCGTTGAGCTCCACGAGCTTGCCGCCGAAGATGCCCTTGGGGATCTCGGAGAAGAAGATCTTCACCGGGGTCGAGATCCACATCAGCAGCGAGCCGAGGGTGGCGGCCAGCGCGGGCAAGGCGGTCCACCTCCACGACCTCGGCGTGCCGGTGGTCCTCATGACCCCACTGGCCGACGACGACGCCGCGGCGCACATTCGTGGGTCGCTGCCCGACGTCGCCGTCGAGGCGCTGCCGACGGCGGCGACAGAACACCACTCAGGGCTCGTCCGCGGTCATTCGCCCGTCGAGTCGGGAGAAGTCCCAGCCCACCATCGACGCCGCCGCGTGCGCGCGGTGCCACCGCGCCAGCGCGTCGTCGGCCGTCGGGTCGTTCACGGGCCCATCTTGCCCACACCCTGTGCTTGGATGCACGCATGAGCTCCACCACTCGACCCACGCCCGACGGCTCCTCGCTCCGCCAGACCCTGGCCGTGCTGACCGCAGCGGCGGAGGATCTGGGCTTCGTGCAGTCCTCCGAGGGCGACCTCGGCCGGCTGCTTCGACTCCTGGTCGCGTCGCGCCCGGGCGGCAGTTTCCTCGAGCTCGGCACCGGCGTCGGTTACGGGGCGGCATGGCTGCTCGACGGCATGGACGCCGACTCACGACTGGTCTCGGTGGAACTCGAGGACGACCTGCAGCGGATCGCGCGCGCCACCTTCGACGACGACCCTCGCGTCGAGTGGGTGCTGGGAGACGGCTCGGAGTGGCTCCGCGAGGCGGTCGCCCGCCCGGAGCGGTTCGACGTCGTCTTCGCCGACACCTGGCCCGGCAAGTACCACGACCGCGACCTCGCCATGGAACTGGTGAAGCCGCACGGCTGGTTCGTCCTCGACGACCTGTACCCGCAGCCGGGCTGGCCCGACGGCCATCAAGCCAACGTCGACCGCCTCATCGCCGACATGCAGTCAGTCGACGGCTGGCGCACCGAGTTCCTGCCGTGGGGCTCGGGACTCATGCTGTGCGTGCGCGACTGAGTCACACCACGCAGAACTCGTTGCCCTCCGGGTCCTCCATCACGATCCACTCGCCCTGAGGGGGCTGCCGGAACTCCTCCACGACGTCGGCACCCGCGGCGACCAGCTTGGCCGCCTTGGCGCGCATCACGTCCCAGTCCTTCGGCTGGTCGGGGCCGCGGCGCGGTGGCCGCGGCTCCTGCGGCCCGACGGAGCCGGTCACGGCCGGCTCAGCCCTGGGCCAAGAGGCCGAGGATCTCCGTGGCGTTGGCGGCCAGGGCCTCGATCGGCGCCTCGCCACCCTCGGCCGCGGGCTGGGTGAATTGGAGCATGCCGGTCTTGGTCACCGCGAGGCACGAGGCGCTGAGCCGCAAACCGTCCGCGGCCGGGAGGGTGCCGCAGACGAAGTCACCCACGTAGGCCGGGTTCTCGAAGTTGGCCACGGTGGCGCCCCACTGCCAGAAGGAGTCGTTGTAGTACCGCACGGAGAGCACTTGGTCGCCCTTGCCGTACGCGACGGCCGAGCCGTCGGAGTGGTGGTCCGAGGTGGCCGGGTCAGCCGTCCACTCGCCGACGGTGTCGGGGATGTTCGTGCCGAGCGTCGGCGCGGTGGCGTAGTTCTGCGGCGGGAACTCGCCCCAGTCCTCGTCGGGGGGTTCGGCGGCAGCCTCGCTCGTCTCCTCGACCGGGCTGGGCGACGGCGCCTCGCTCGTCGCGGGAGCCGACGCCGACTCGGTCGCGGTCTCGGTGACCGTCGCTTCCGTCGTCGCCTGGGTCGGCTCGGCCGGGGCCGTCTCGGTACTGACAGCCGTCGAGGTGACCGTCACGGTCGGGGTGGGCGACGCCGTCGGACCGTCGCCGGGCTGGGTCAGCAGCACATAGAGGCCGATCGCCCCGAGCACCGCGATCACGCCGACGATGATCCACACGTTGGCGTTCGAGCGCCGTTCGTCCAAGCGTCGTTCTTCCATCTGTCTTCCCCTTCCGGCGACGGGTCGAGTCTAGGAGAACGGTCAGGTCACCCCAGGACTGATCCCAAGTCGTAGCTCACCGGCTCCTCGAGCTGCTCGTAGGTGCAGGACTCTGGGTCGCGGTCCTCGCGCCACCCCACCCACTGGGCCGTGTGCCGGAATCGGTCGCCCTCCATGTGGTCGTAGCGCACCTCCACGACGCGCTCCGGCTTCAGCGGGGTGAACGACAGGTCCTTCTTCGCGTTCCAGCGCGAGTGGGCGGCCGCCGTCGGGGTGCGCGGGAAGGACTGGTCGCGGTTGTCGGGCGTCACCTCCTCCGGCTGCGCCCAGGCCCACGGGTGTCCCTCGAACGTGGTCACCAGCGGCTGGAGCTCCTCGAACAACTCCTTGCGGCGCGCCATCGGGAGGGCGCCGATCACGCCCACAGAGTTGAGCTGGCCGTCCTCGGTGTAGAGCCCGAGCAGCAGCGAGCCGATGGCGTCCTTCTCGTCCTTGTAGAGCCGATACCCGGCGACGACGCAGTCTGCGGTCCGCTCGTGCTTGAGCTTGAACATGACGCGCTTGTCCTCGACGTACGGCTCGTCGAGCGGCTTGGCGATGATGCCGTCGAGCCCCGCCCCCTCGAACTGCTCGAACCACCGCTCGGCCTCGGCCGGGTCGTCGGTGGCCTTGGTGAGGTGGATCGGCGGCTCGGCGTCCTTCAGCGCCTCCACCAACGCGGCGCGCCGCTCGCGGAACGGCTTCTCGACGTAGTTGGTCTGGCCGAGCGCCAGCAGGTCGAACGCGACGAAGCTCGCGGGCATCGCGGCGCTGAGCTTCTTGATGCGCGACTCGGCAGGGTGGATGCGCTGCTGCAGCGCGTCGAAGTTGAGGCGGTCGCCCGACTCCGGGTCGATCATGATGATCTCGCCGTCGATGGCCGAGTGGTCCGGGAAGTTCTCGATGATGGCCTCGACGAGCTCGGGGAAATAGCGCGTCATCGGGCGCGAGTTGCGCGATCCGATCTCCACCATGTCTCCCGAGCGCCAGATGATCGAGCGGAACCCGTCCCACTTGGGCTCGTAGAGGTACTCGCCCTCGGGGAGCTTCTTGACCGGCTTGGCCAGCATCGGCCCGTACGGCGGGGCGATGGCGGTGCCCCACTCGGCGTCGCGCTCGGCCTTGGGTGCGAGGTACTCGTCGTCAGCCCGGTCGGCCTTGCGCTTCGACGGCGGCACCCGGGGCGGCTCCCCGGGCATCTTCGGGTAGTCGGGCGGGAAGTTCAGTTCGCCGAGGCCACGCTCGAGGTCCGCCTCCCAGAGCTTGAGCGCGCCGGCGACGTCGCCCGCGTGGTCGTCGATGTCGGCCCAGGCGCACGCGCGCTTGGCGAGGATGCCGGGCACGGTGGCGACGGTGAACTCGCGGGGGTCGGCGTCGGGTAGCTCATCCCAAGTGAGCGGCGTCGACACCGGGGCGCCCGGCAGCGGCCGCGGCGAGTAGGCAGCCGCGATGGTGCGGTCGCGGTTGGCCTGATTGAAGTCAACGAAGACCCGCTCCCCGCGCTCCTCCTTCCACCACGCGGAGGTCACCAGTTCCGGCATGCGGCGTTCCAACTCGCGTGCGATCCCGATGACGCCGTGGCGCACGTCCTGAAACTCGTGCGTGGGCTTGATGCGCGCATAGACGTGGATGCCGCGGTTGCCGGAGGTCTTCGCGTAGGCCTTCAGCCCGGCCTCCGCCATCACGTCGCGCAGCGCGAGGGCGGCGGTGACGGCATCGCGGAAGTCGCGGCCGGGCTGCGGGTCCAGATCGATGCGCAGCTCGTCGGGGTTGTCCAGGTCAGCGGTGCGCACGGGCCAGGGATGGAAGGTGATGGTGCCCATCTGCGCCGCCCAGGCCAGTGCCGCCGGCTCGTCGAAGACGAGTTGATCGTGCCGGCGTCTCGACGGGTAGGTGCAGGTCACCGTGCGGAGGAACGACGGCGCACCACGCGGGGGCCGCTTCGAGAAGAACTCCTCGCCGTCGATCCCCTCGGGGAACCTCTGGAGCGTCATGGGCCGGTCGCCGCCGAGGCGCAGGAACGGCTCCGAGACTGCCACCAGGTAGTCCGCGAGGTCGCGCTTGGTGTAGCCGTCGTCGGGCCACAGGACCCGTCGAGGTGGACGACGTGTCCACGTTCTGCGGCCGCGACACGGTATTCATGTTCTCGGGGCGGTGACCCCCTGAATCGGTGCCCGTGGGCCAGGCGCCCGGACTGAGGACGGTCGACGACGAACGTGCCTGATCCAACTGGGCCGACAGCGCGCCCGCTGCGTCACCAGCGACGCCACCGTTCAGGTGCCACACCACCCACGTGTCGATGGTGCCCATGACCAACTCGCCCGCCTCGGCGCGCTCGCGGGCGCCGTCGACGTTGTCGAGGATCCACTTCACCTTCGGGCCGCAGAAGTAGGTGGCCAGCGGAAGGCCGACCCGGCTCTTGTACCGGTCCTGGCCCTCGTCGCCGCCCAGCGCCTCCACGATCTGCGCGGTGCGCGTGTCCTGCCAGACGATGGCGTTGTAGACCGGCTCGCCGGTGGTCCGGTCCCACACGACGGTGGTCTCACGCTGGTTGGTGACGCCCACGGCCTCCAACGCATCGGCGCCGATGTCGGCCTTCGCGAGCGCCTCGCCGACGACGTCCTGGACCGCCTGCCAGATCTCCATCGGGTCGTGCTCGACCCACCCGGCGCGCGGGAAGACCTGCTCGTGTTCCTTCTACCCGGCAGCGACCACCTGGCCGCCGCGGTCGAACACGATCGCGCGCGTGCTCGTCGTGCCCTGATCGATCGAGAGGACGTACCTGTCGTTCATCGCCTGCCTTCTTCGTTTGTCCAACGATGGCACAGGCGCTATCCGGAGACAGCCGCCGCGATGAGTTCGTCGGTCAGCGTCGCCAGTTCGTCGACCGTGAGGTCGAGCGTCTGGGCCTTGTACGCACCGTTGGCCAGCACCCGGATGCAGACGCTGAACAGTTCGTCGACGGTGCCGCAGGTGTTCTCGCCCACGTACGCGGCGTCCGTCATCTCCTCCACGGCCTGCTTGTACGTGGACTGGCCCTGCTCCCACCAGTCGGCCTCGACGGACTTGGTGCCCGACTTGTAGTCGATGACGGTGCCGAAGTCCGACACCCGGGGCTCGCCGGCCCACTCCCCCACCTGTGCGGGGAGGGAGCCGGTCAGTGCCGGCGCCGTGTCGAAGCCCCTCGGCGGCATCGCGCCCCAGTCGTAGTCGGACGTCGATGCGCTCGCCGACGACGCGGGCGAGGCCGACGCCGACGGGGACACCGTGGTGGGCTGGGCGCTCTCGCTGACGGACTCGCTCGGGTCTGCGGTGGGCGAACACGCCGTCAGGAGGGACAGCGCGGCCGCGACGACGATTCGCTTCGGGCTCATGCAGAAATCCTAGCCATCAGTAGTTGACCCCCGTCGTGTCGGTGGGCCCCGTGGTCGCAGAAGAAGTGTCAACATTCTGAGGGTTCGAAACCGTGTTCATGTTGTCCGGCCCAGCAGCGCCTCCCTGCGTGCCAGTCGGCCAACTTCCCGGGCTCAGGACGGTCGAGGAAGAACGGGCCTGGTCCAACTGCTGGGACAGGGCGTTGGCCGCGTCACCAGCCACCCTGCCACCCAGGTCAGCTACCACGGCCTGCAGCGACATTGAGATGACCCGTGCTGCGGCGCAGGTTCGCCGATAATACTCAGATCCGTTGGAGGCCAGCGAGCCGTTGTTGCTCGCCACCGTCTTGGCCGCATTGACGTAGTTGGTCTGGCCGAGCGCCAGCAGGTCGAACGCGACGAAGCTCGCGGGCATCGCGGCGCTGAGCTTCTTGATGCGCGACTCGGCAGGGTGGATGCGCTGCTGCAGCGCGTCGAAGTTGAGGCGGTCGCCCGACTCCGGGTCGATCATGATGATCTCGCCGTCGATGGCCGAGTGGTCCGGGAAGTTCTCGATGATGGCCTCGACGAGCTCGGGGAACTCGCAGGCGAAGTCAACCGCGTCTCCAACCGGATCCGCGGCCTCCTGGATGTTCCCCACACTTGACCCGCTCATGTTCGCAAGTTACCTTGGATCGATGGAGGATCCAGTCATCGCCCCGTCCGCCCTCAAGCATGGCCTGGGTGAACATGAGATCCTCCACGCCTACCGCAACCCGGTCCGGATCTGGGATCTCGGCGACGGGTTCACCATGATCGTGGGTCCCAACCAGTCCGCGATCTTCTTGGAGGTCGGCTATGTCGATGGCGATCAAGTGCACGTCATCGTCCACGCAATGAAAGCCCGCGAGAAGTTCCTGAGGTGATGACCATGCCACGCACTGTTGACGAGATCCTGCAGCACGCCGACGAGCTGGCGGCGCGCTTCGAGTCCTACGAACCCAATCCAGACGACGAACTCGACGCCGGTGCAGTAGCCCTGCTCCGAGCAGCGGTCGCGGAGCGATCCGAAGCCGAGCGCCACGTGATTGACGCCATCCGCACAGCCCGCGAAGCCGGCATGCCATGGTCAGCGATCGGCGCCTTCGTCGGCACCAGCGGAGAGGCCGCCCGCCAGCGCTACGCAAGCAAGGTCGCCTGACGCACCAGGTGCGGCATGTACGGATGTTCGGCAGTCCCACGGCCGACCGGTTCGGAGCCCAGCGAGCGTGCCGTCGTGTCAGTCGGATGCCCGCAGCAGCGCCTACACCTTCGGAAGTCCGTGTGACCAATCGGCATCAAGGAGCTGGTTGATCAGACCTACGTACTGCGCCCGATCGAAAGCCAGATCCCGATCCCCAGGCCAGTCCTGTCCCGGATCATGAGGCGCGTACGGCTTTTAGCGCGATCCCCGATGTCACCGTGACGATCCCGCCCCAGGTGGGCGCAGCCGCGACCTGGACTCTCGCCGACTCCGAGCGCGTGACCGCCACGTCGACGACCGTCACTATCGAGGTCACTCGCGCAGAATGCTCCAGCGGGATGACCGGGGCGATCGCCCAGCCAGTTGTCTCACTCGGCATCGACGACATCATCATCCAGGTCGACGCCGAACCGCTCCCTGGCAACGAGCCCCAGAACTGCCAGGGCAACGACAGCGTCCAGATGACCGTTTCCCTTCACGAGCCCATCGGCGATCGCGCCCTGGTCGACGCCGCCTGCCTCAAAGGCCCGGCAGTCCGCACCAGCTTCTGCGAAACCGGAGCCACCCGCTGGAGCCCATGACGTCGCCAAGCGACTGTGGCCCACGGTGGCCCCAGGTCTGCTTTCGCTGGTCGCTGTCACTGCGTGGTTTGCATCCTTGGCTGTGCAGCCCTCCGTCGGGCCGTGAGCGCACTCAGCTCCTCAGGTCCGAGCCTCACCTCGTGGGAAGCGGTGTCGGCAGACATCGGGTCGTTTGGCTCCGGAGCCCGATCTGGTTTCGCGGCATGGACCCACTCCGACGGGCGGGGTGTTCCCAGCTGCAGGGTCCGAGAGGGCTGGCCCGCTGTCAGACTGGGCCCATGGAACGCGTAATGCCGCCCGCGGAAGAGCGGTTCGACCCGATCACCGGGCGGTGGATCAACGATCCACTTCCCGATCCCGCCCGAGCCTGGGTTAACCCAGCCGGCGACGCTCCCGTGACCACCGGCTACGGTGCGAACATGCCGAAGCAACCGCGCTCGCGCTGGGCGATACCGCTGGTGGTGCTCACTGCACTATGGGGTTTGGTATTGATTGTCATGACCGCCTTTCTGATCGCGATGTCTCTCAACGGTCAACCCTTCAGCCCATCTGCCCTGATAGCGGGGGCGGCTGTCGCCTTCGGCGCCTTCACCTACACCGCATCGCCTCGCCGGCGAAGCGGTGCCCATATGGGGGTCACAGCTGCCCCCCGGAAAGGAATCCCGCAATGATTGACCGTACAAAGATGGTCGGGAAGGGTTTAGCGATCGCGCTGGGCCTCTCCCTGATCGTCGTTCCCATGGCATCGGCTGCACCGCCGCCGCCCATAGTCGTCGAAGACTTCGAGTCCGGGCTCCCCCAGGGGCAGGACGGCTCGGTGGCCGTCGGCTACAACACATTCCAGGACCCGAACAGCACCGTCAGCCTCACGACGACCGATGCCCCGCCGGCTCCTGTGCCCGGCGCTGCGGCGGCCAACACGGTCGCCCAACTCGTCGTCGACGTCGTCTCGTACGCCGGCTTCACCCACAGCCTCACCAACGAGACCGCGGACCAGTGGGTGCCTGAGGACTGGAGCGCCTACGAGGGCATCTCCTTCTGGATGTATGGCAACAACTCGGGCACGAGCCTGTTCGTCGATGTCCTCGACAACCGCACCGACCCGGCCGGCGACCGCGACGACGCTGAGCGATTCAGCGTGGCCTTCGTCGACGACTTCACCGGGTGGCAGCTGAAGGAGTTCCCGTTCGCCAGCATGTCCCGCAAGGACATCGGCAACGGCGCTCCAAATGACGGCTTCGGTCTCACCGAGATCCACGGCTGGGCACTCGGCTCGATCACCACGGATGCGCCCCAGACGTACTACGTCGACGACGTCACCGTGTACGGCGAGGCCCCGGAGCGGGCCCTCACCGCCGGCTTCTCCGCGATCAACTACTCGGTGGTCGAGGGCCAGTCGGCCACGATCACGGTTCGGCTGAGCAAGCCAGCCGATACTGAGGTTGGCGTGTCCTACCGCACCAGCATCGGCTACGCGGTAGCGGATGAGGATTACACCCCCGTCGAGGGGCGGCTGATCTTCGCTCCCGGGGAGACCCAGAAGACCTTCTCAGTGGCAACGCTTGACGACGCCAAGCATCAGGGGGACCGGGCGTTCCAGGTGGAGCTGTTCGACTTCCTGGAGGGTCTCGGCATCGGTCAGCCTCCGGTGGCGCGCGTCCTCATCACCGATGACGAGAGCGTCGACCCGACCCTGATCGAGGACTTCGAATCAGAGCCGTTCCTGTGGTCGGCCGAGAGCGGCGACATCGAGCGCGTCGTGCTGCAGCCCGACGACGCCGACGCCCAGCCCGGCCAGACCGCCGCCGAGGGCGTGCTGCGCGCCTCTGGCGACGCCACGTTCGGGCGCAAATTCGCTGGCGCCCAGGACTGGAGTTCCTCCGAGACCATGCAGTTCTGGTACTACGGCCGCGGCGACGGCAGCGAGGTCGACGTCACGCTGACCAACTCGGCGTTCACCAACCAGGAGCCGGCCGACTGGCCGCTCGTCTGGTCTGACGAGTTCGACGGCGCCGCCGGCACCCTCCCCAACACCGACCTGTGGCGCCCCGAGATCGGCGACGGCACCGTCAAGGGCATTCCGGGCTGGGGTAATGACGAGCGCCAGTACTACACCTTCGATCCCGAGAACGTCGCTATGGACGGCGACGGCAACCTGGCCATCACCGTGCGGCGCGCCGACGGCGGGGAGTACCTCTGCTACTACGGATCCTGCGAGTACACCTCCGCGCGCCTGATCACGCAGGATCGCTACGAAGTGCAGTACGGCCGCATCGAAGCCCGCGTCGAAGTGCCCACTGGTGGCGGTCTGTGGCCGGCGTTCTGGATGCTTGACACCGATATCGACGAGGTCGCCTGGCCGCAGTCGGGCGAGATCGACGTCATGGAGCACGTGGGGCGCCTGCCCAACGAGATCTTCGGCACGTTGCACGGCCCCGGCTACTCGGGTGGCCAGAGCTACGGCCGCTGGGTCGACACCGGCGCCCCCGTCGCGGGCGAGTTCCACACGTACGCCATCGACTGGATGCCTGATCGCATCACGTGGCTGTTCGACGGTGAGCCCTTCTTCACGGCCACGCCGGACGACCCGTTCCTCGAGGGCAAGGAATGGGTCTACAACGACCCGTTCTTCCTGCTCATGAACGTGGCCATCGGTGGCAACTTCGGCGGCACCATCGATCCGGACCTCGAGCTGCCGGCGTCGACGTTGTTCGACTACGTCCGGGTCTACCAGCCCACCACCGTCGACAACGACTACACCGCATCGTTCACCGACTCGGCCGCCGGGTGGCAGCTGGTCACCGTGCCCTTCGCCAGCTTCGAGGGAGAAGGCGCGCTGGATCGCACCGCGATCAGCGCCATCCGCTTCGACGCTGGTCAGGGCGCGCCGATCATGCTCGACCAGCTGAAGCTGTCCTGCGCGGACAACCCCGTGGTGACGACAGCCTCCGACAGCGGGGCGGGCTCGCTGCGTGCCGCGGTGAACTCCGCCTGCGCAGGATCGACCATCACGTTCGACGATGCGCTCGCAGGGGAAACGATCCGCCTCACGTCCGGTCCCATCGTGTTCAACAAGGCACTCACCGTGGATGCGTCCGACGCCTCCGACGTGACCGTCAGCGGCACGGACCGGGACCGCGTGTTCATCGTCGAGGCCAACGGCGAGGTGACGATCCACAACCTGGCCGTCACCGACGGGCAGGCGTACCAGTTGGGCGGCGGCATCCTGAACAACGGGGCGCTGACCCTCGACACCGTCGCCGTGCACGGCAACACGATGACCACCGACAACGGCGACTTCTGGCAGGGAGGCGGTGGCATCTACACCGGTGAGGGCGGCACGCTGACCCTCGTCGACAGCACTGTGGCCGACAACCATGCCGACTGGTCCGGCGGTGGAATCTACGGCTTCCTCGGCTCCACCACGACGATCGTCAACTCGACGATCAGCGGCAACTCCAGCAACGACACCGGTGGCGCCATCCGCACCGCCGGCGATCTGAGCATCGTCAACTCGACGATCAGCGGTAACTCCGCTGCCGGGTGGCACGGCGGAGCCATCTTCCACACGGACGCCGCGCTGGTGATCGACCATTCGACGATCACCGACAACCGTGGACCCGACGCCGCACCGTCGGCGATCTTCCTCGGCACGTGGACCGACACGCGTCCGACTCTCGATCTCAGCAACAGCATCGTGGCCGGAAACCCCGGTTACGCGTGTGAGCTGTACGCGAGCGGAGGCACTGTGGTCGCCACCTCCGGTGGAGGCAACGTCCTGCAGGATGACACCTGCAAGCCGGCCGAGTCCGATGTCGTCACCGATGATGCCGGCCTCGAGCCTCTTGCCGACAACGGCGGGCCGACGCTCACCCACGCGCTGATTGCTGCTAGCCCCGCCCTCAACGCGGCAGGCGAGTCGGACCTCAGCGAGGATCAGCGTGGCCTCCCGAGGCCCTCCGGAGCGGCGGCCGACGCCGGCGCCTACGAGGTCCAGGTAGTCACGCCGACGCCCACGCCCACGCCCACGCCGAGCGAGCCGACCACCCCGGTGTTCGTGCCCACCGCGCCCTACACCAAGCCCGGACTGCACACCATCAACGGCCGTCAGTGGTCGACCACCTGCGAGACCTACTCGCAGACCCAGAGGTGCCGCACCGAAATCTGGGCCTCCGTGGTTAAGCGCACCGGCAACACGTTCACCATCGAACGGGGCTGGGCGTTCAACAACCTGACCTACCTGCCCTACATGACCAGGGCACAGTGGGCCACCAACCCGCTGGGCCACAACGGTCAGTGGACCGCCGCTGACGGAACCAAGTGGCGCACCGAGTGCGACACCCCCGCCACCGGCGGCAACGGCTGCCGCACCTACCGCTGGACCACCGTGTACAACGCGGTCAAGTCCGAGAAGACCGGTAGGTACGACTTCACCCAGGAGAACAAGTGGGTGGTCAACAACATCGTGATGTTCAAAGCGAACTGATCGACCACATTCCTGGGCCCGGTGCATCGCACCGGGCCCAGGCCTATTGACGAAAGCGATTCGACGGCCCCCGGGCGGCACTGCCGCCCGGGGGCCCTTTTGTTGCCGTGGCGCGGGTCAGTCGACGAGTTTGACCAGGCGCCGGTGGTAGAGGGGAGGCAGGCAATTCGCCGCGACGACGCTGCGCGCGGCCTCCTTGTCGCCTTGCGCCGCACGGAAGGCCGTCAGCATGTCGATGTCGTGCTCGGGTCGGCCAACCACCTCGATGACGTCACCCGCCGTGATCCTGCCTGGCGCAATCACCCGCAGATAGGCTCCGCACCGCCCGCGCTGCGAGAAGCGCTTGACCCACCCACGCTCCCCCAACCAGGCCGCGAACGTCCGGCACGGCTGCCGGACGATGGAGATCTCGAGGACGGCGGTGCCGATGTGGAGGCGCTGGTTGACCAGCATCGCGGCCAGGTCCAGGCCCACCGTCGTGAGGTTCTCCCCGAAGCTGCCGTTGGGCAGTTCCCTGCCCAGTTCGGCCTGCCAGTAGTCGAGTTCCTCGCGGGCGTAGGCATACACCGCCTTCTGGGCGCCCCCGTGATGCGCGGAATCGCCGACGGTGTCACCGTCGACGCCCGAGCCGTCACCGTAGGACGGACCTGGGGCGCGGACGTCGATGAACGGTTGGGGTCGCTTGTCGATGCCGCTCACCCTGTCGGCGCCACCCGGGTCGCGCTGGGAGACGGCGACGTTGGTGGAAAGGATCATCCCGGTCACGGCTTGATGCTACCTACCCCGACGATCCATCGTGGGCAGCAGCAGACCCGCCGACGATCTGTTCGAGGGCGGCCATGTGTCCATCGAGCGCCTGACGGCCCGCGGGTGTCAGGCACACCCACGCCACCCGTCGGGCATCAGAGCGCTCCGAGGAGGCGGTCTTGGACACTGTCACGTAGCCGGCTTCGCTCAGAGCCTTGAGGTGCCGCGACACCTGCGGGGCGGGAAGCTGCAGTGCCTCCTCAAGCACGCGGAACGCCAGAGCGTCGACGTTGCGCAACAGCCCGCACACCCGGAGCCGGGCGGGGAAATGGATCAGCTCATCGAAACGAGCCTCGACCTGAGTCACGACGCCGCCGCGGCACGGGCTCGGCGGTCGATGGAGCGCGCCATCCCGACGGTGACCGCCGCCGCCGCGAGGGCGGGAACTGCCACCCACGCGGTCAGCTGGAGAGAGATCAGTCCCAGGGCCACGGAGTACGCGGTCAAAGTGATGGCCAGCCAGATCACCGCGAGCACCCACACGGATGCTCCAGAAATCCTGAGTTTGACGCCCATCTGCCTCCTCGCGAGGAGGACGAGCACCGCGACGCTGACCAGCGCCATGGTGTAGCCCACGGTTCGGTCCCCGACGGCTGGCGAGGCGACCCACACGCCGGTGATGAGGCCGAGAGCGATGGGCACCCACCACGGGGTCTCGGTCATGGCGTTCAGGCGGACGCGATCGTCGCGCAATTGGTCGAGCATGGCGGAGGCGTGTTCCGGGGAGTGAGGTTCCATGGACCGCAACCTATCCGAACACTTGCCTCAGATGCAATTCACTTTGGGCAAGTAACTGCGCTGGGCGTCCGTGAGCAGGGGCCTACGATGCAGGAGTGCGACTTCGCCCTTACCTCTTCGTCGAGCATGACACCGTCGTGGCCGAGCGACACCCGTCAGCCGATGAGGACGTGCACTTCTCCCGCGCACTCGTCGCCGCCGTGCTGGAGGACCTGACCCAGCCCGACGACAGAGTGCTCGATCCGTTCGCGGGATTCGGGACCACGCTTCGGGTGGCCGAGGCGATGGGTCGGCGCGCGGTGGGCGTCGAACTCCTGCCGGAGCGGTGCGCTGCGGCCGCCGCTGCAGCCCCGTCATCGCTCGTCGTCCAGGGCGACGCTCGGCGCCTCACTCGACTCGTGGAGGGCCCGTTCGATCTGGTGCTGACGTCGCCGCCGTACATGGCCTCGGACGACGGCTCCGAAGATCCGCTGTCGGGATACCGGGGCGCCAGTTCCTACGCTGACTACCTGCGCGACCTGCGCAGCATCCTGGCCCAGTGCCTTGGCCTGCTCTCCCCGGAGGGGCACCTCGTCGTCAACGTGGCCAACATCGACAGCGGCGTGCGCTATACCCCGCTCGCCTGGGACGTCGGTCGGCTCCTCGGCGAAGTGGGGCGCCTCACTCAGGACGTCTTCGTGTGTTGGGACCGACCGTGGCACGACCTTGCCGGCGACTATCTCCTCGTCGCCCGTAGGGCCGACGCACCGATCGGTCCCGTGGGTCGCTAGACGACGCAGAACTCGTTGCCCTCCGCCTGGCCCCGTGAATCCGAGGGCACCCGGCAGGAATACGGTCGCGGGCCTATCGTGGACGCATGGCACGCATCCTCGTGGCTGGTCTGCCCGCCTTCGGCCTCGCCAACCCCTCGCTCCCCCTCATCCGCGCCCTGGTCGATGGCGGACACCACGTCGATGTCCTGCAGGGGGAGGCTTTCCGGGGAGGGGTCGAGCGCGCCGGCGCGACCCTGCTGCCCTTCGGGTTCTACCTCGACGGCGCACTGACCGAACCGCGGCAACTGATCCGGTACGGACGCCGGCTCTTCGCCGACATGGCCGCCGCCATGATCACCCTCGGCCCCCGCTACGACGCACTGATCGGCACCGGCATGCAGCCGCACCTGACGGAGGTTGAGCGGGCCGTTGACCGGCCGGTGATTTTCGCGAGCCCCGTGTTCTTCCAGAACGACCGGACCGCCCGCCACTTCGCCGACATCGCCGTCGGGCTGCCCGCCCCAGTCCGGCGCCTTCTGCGGACCCCAGCCCTGCGTCGGGTGGCGGGGGCGGGCGCAGGCGCGGCCGTCTTCGGGACCGATGTCGGCGACATCATCGACCTGCTGGGCATGCGCTCGTCGTCCCTCAACCTCACCGTCGCCACCCGCGAGTACCAGCCGTACCCGGACGACTTCCCCGGCGGGGTCTTCCTCGGGCCGACACCCACGCAACGACGTCCCGATCCGGAGTTCCCCATCGAGCGGGTGCGGGGCCACGACGGTCCTGTCATCTACGGCACGTTGGGCACCGTCTTCAACACGTGGACGCCCTTCTTCCGCACCCTCGCCGACGCCTTCGCCGGCACCGACGCGCTCGTGGTGCTCACAACCGGCAGCCGCGAGGGACTCGCCCGGCTCGGCGAGGTGCCGGAGAACGTGATCGCTCGGTCGTTCGTGCCGCAGACGGAGATCCTTGAACGCGCCGATGTCTGCTTCACACACGGCGGGTTCGGCACGGCGACCGACGCCGTCTCGCTGGGGGTGCCGCCGGTGCTGACGCCCATGGGCGCCGACCAGTTCTTCAACGCCTACCGGCTCGCCGAACTCGGCGCTGGCGTGGTGCTGCCCAGGCGTGAGTTCACCGTCGAAGCAGTGCGCGCGGCAGCGGACACCGCCCGTCACGGCGACAGGTCAGGCCTGGAGAGGCTGAGGCAGTCGTTCGCGTCGGCCGGAGGTCCCGCTCTGGGCGTGCGGGCGATCGAGTCGGTGCTCTGACCCCGCGCGGATCAGGCTCAGTACTTGCGTCGTCCCCACCGGAAGTACGCGGCAGGGAGGATCCCCATCGAGGACACTGCGCTCAGGGCGGGAATCCACACCTTCTTGGGACCGTTGATCTCGGTGGCGTCGCGCTTGATGATGTCGATCATCGCCACCACCCGCAGGACCACATCCGCCGTGCCCCCGACCGCCATGATGGCCTTCAGCCACCCGGGCAGATTCTCAAACTTCTTCTTGACGCTCATCGCGAACCTCCTGCCGTCAGCCTACGCCGGGCCACGAAGCCACACGCCAACTGAGGCGAGAAGTGCAGGGGGATAGTCGCCCTCAACCCTCCACACTTACGCTCGATGGGGGGTCTCAGCGTGACCACCCGCTCAGGGGTGGCGCCGAGCGCAATCTCAGAGGGTAAGTGCCCCCGTGTCTGGTGCTGAGATCAGTCTGCGGTGGGCGCGAGGGCAGTCTTGAAGGCATCCAGCAGACGCGCGGAAAACAGCACGAATCGAACCAGCTCCACCCCGGGGGCCTCGGTTGATCGCACCGCGTCGACGGCGACCTGGGCCACCTCGTCCGCATCCCATCCGTAGATGCCCGCGCTGACCGCAGGCAACGCAATGCTCCGAGCGCCCAGGCTGGACGCGAGCGTCAACGAATTGCGGAAACAGGCCGCGAGCAACGCGGGGTCGCTCTGCCCGGCGTGCCGGTTGGGCCCCACGGTGTGGATCACCCAGCGCGCGGGCAAGCGGTGCGCGTCGGTCGCGACGGCCTCCCCCGTCGGCAGACCATCCGGCAGCTCGGTCATGCGGAGTTGACGACAGTCGGCCACCAGTCCGGGCCCGGCCGCGCGATGGATGGCGCCATCGACGCCTCCGCCTCCGAGCAGGCTCGAGTTGGCGGCATTGACGATGGCGTCCACCCGCTGAGTGGTGATGTCGCCGAGGACGGCCTCGAGAGCTGGCGTGGTCATGGCCCAACGCTACGCCGAATCGCCGGGGCGACGGCGCGCTGCCTTCGTCTCCGCACGCTTCCGCTTCGAGCTCAGCCGCCGCTCCACGGATCCCCGCGTGGGTCTCGTCGCCCGACGCTTCGGCGGCGGAGGGGCCAGCGCCTCGCGGAGGATCGCGGCCAGCCGCTGGCGGGCGGCCGAACGATTCTGAAACTGCGACCGTTGCTCCGACGACTCGACGGTCAGCACCGAGCCGGCCAGTCGGTGGCGGAGTCGGTGCAGCGCGCGACGTCGCTGCGCGTCGCTCAGCACCGACGAGGTGGCGATATCGAACGAGAGCTGCACCTTGCTGTCGGTGGTGTTGACGCCCTGCCCGCCAGGACCCGACGCGCGGGCGAAGCGCTCGGTCAGCTCACCGCCGGGGATGACGAGACCGTCCGGGATCCCGGGGCCCGGGTCCACCGTCAGCTCGCTCATGGGACGAGTCTAGAGCGCTCGATTCGAGCGGGCTCCTACCTATTCGACGGGGAGGCGTGGGGCCCTCCGCTCCCGGTAACGGGCGATCACCTCGTAGACGAACGTCCCTGTCTTGAGCACCGGCCGCTCCAACCAGCGGTGGTCGCGGGCGGGGGCGAGTTTGGCGGCGAGGTCGGGGCGCTGCCGGGCCAGGAACTGGCGCGCCCGCCAGCCGTGCATCGGGTCCGAGACGATCCGCACGACGTCGAACTCCTCGACGAGCGGAGCGGAATACTGCAGGTTCTCCCAGGTGCTGCGCGCCTCCTCCTCCAGCACGATCACGTGGTCGGGGATCCCGAGCGTCTGCGCGTACCCGGCCATGACGGCGGCCTCGGTGACCTCACGATCCCCGGTCCTGCCCGTGAACACCACCCGGTGAACTCTCGGGTTCATCGTCCTGGCCGCGATGCCACACCGCCAACGTTGCAGCGGGTGGAGCGACCCGTCGTCGCGGCTCGGGCAGCCCAGCACGAGGATCGCCTCCGTGCCGCCCTCGGTCGCCCGGTCCCCGTACGACTGCGCGGACGCCCACCGATGGGCGAGGTCCGGCAACAGCGCCAGCGCGCCCGCTCCGCCTAGGCACGCGACGACGGCTGCTCGATGACTGCGGGACATGGCCTCATCCTAGGCAGCGAGCGCAGGCCGTCGAACCCGGCTCAGTCATCCTTCGTCGACGATTTTCGCCGGATCGACTCTCGGGCCCGGGGTCGTGAAGTATGGTCTCGACCATGACTGGGGGGTGCGTTGCGACGCCGCGCAGAGCCCTGCCACGACGCCTTGTGCTCATGGCCGCGATCGGCTCGGCGCTCACCGCCTGTCAGGAGTCCGACGACATGTCGCAACTACCCATCCTCACAGACGATCCGATGGCGGATGAGGCACTCCTGGGCCTGCGCCTGCTGAGCGCCGACGAGCACGGCTACCGGACAGCCCTCGGCAAGCCCCGCTACGCGGAGGTCACCCGCACCTTCGCCGTCGGCTCCGACCCCGATGCGATCCTCGCGGCCGCCGTCGAGGAGGCGGGGGCCTCCGGTTGGGCGGAAGCCACACCCCTGAACCAGGACCTCATGGTGTGGCAGGGCTACAAGGAGGAGCCGCGCCGCACCTGCAGCATCTCGCTGGACCGCGCTGCCGAAGAGCTACGTCTCACCCTCACCGTCGTCGAAGCCCCCTGACTGGAGTCCTCAATGAAGAAGACCCTCGCCCTGATGTCCGTCGCCGCAGTTGCCTTCAGCTCCGCGACGATCCCCACGGCCACATCGCAACCAACACCGGTCACCAACAAGCTGTCCATAGTGCAGCTCGGCGACTCGTTCAGCGCCGGCAACGGCGCCGGGTCCTACTACGGCCCACCCCAGTGCCTCCGCAGCACGCTCAACTGGGGGCAGCACTTCACCACGTGGGTCAACGAGCTCGGCATCAGTGCCACCTACGACAACCGCGCCTGCTCGGGGGGTGTCACCGACAACATCCTGAATTCGCGCGTGCTCGACCGCCAGGACAAGAAGTCGCTGTTCGCAGAGTCCGCGGAGGACGCCCTCGCCAAGCTCGAGAGCGCCGACGCGTGCGGCGCAGGGACGAGCGACGACATCGAGTCCGTGGACTACAACATCGGCGACGGCGGCTTCCTCGGCCGCCGCTACACCTACGAGTGCCAGCTCACCCTCAAGCCCCAGGCCGAATTCGTCGGTGCCCAGACCGACCTGGTCCTCATGACCATCGGCGGCAACGACGTGAACTTCGCCACGATCGTCGAGGGCTGTTTCGCCCCGCGCATCTGGACCATCACCGACGGCGCGTCCCTGGAGGCCTGCCGCACAGCGGTCGAGGCCGCCGATGACCAGCTGGGCACCACGATGGCCACGGTCGAGGCGACGATCAACGCTCTCCTGCGTGACCGGATGACGGGCCGCCCCACCTCACAGGTGGTGCTGATGGGATACCCGCTGCTGGCCACCGCCCCCGCCTACGTGTTGGAGGACGACGGCGAGTCCTACGACGCGTCCAAGGCCGTCCGCGACCTCGGCTTGAAGGCGGTGGGCCTCCAGCGAGAGCTGGTCGATCGACTCAACGAAGCCTGGGGTGGCCGCGTCGTCTACATCGACGATGTCACCACGGCCTTCGCCGGTCACGAGCCCGACCCGGTCCTTCGTCGGGCCAACCCCCAGCGCTGGCTGAACGAGTTCCTGGAAACCAACGGCGACGCGGAGGAAGGCGAGGAGACCTCGAGTTCGCGGTCCTTCACGCCCGAGTACTTCTTCCACCCGAACCGCATCGGCCACCGCGAGTTGGCCAAGCTTGTCCAGACGTCGGGATTGACCGAGAACGCACCGCTCATCGGCGGCAGCAGCTCCGACATTGACGTGGTCTTCGCCATCGACACCACCGGCTCGATGCGGGACGACATCGCGTCGGTGAGGACGAACGTGGCCACGATCGTGGAGGACATCCGCGAGCGCTCCGGCACGGCCCGGTTCGCGCTGGTCACCTACCAGGACCACCCGTCGGCCGGTGGAAGCTCCGGAGACTACCCGTCGCGCGTCGAGGTGGACTTCACCTCGGAGACGTCCGTCCTGCGCGCGGGTCTGGACGCGCTCGAGCTGGGCCACGGCGGGGATGGACCCGAGTCGGTCTACTCCGGAATCGACGCCGGCCTGAGCCTGCAGTGGCGCCCCGGAGTGCGCAAGACGCTCCTGGTGCTCGGCGACGCGCCGCCTAAGGATCCGGAACCGGTCACGAACCTGACCTGGCAGCAGGTGGCCGACAAGGCGTACGCCGTCGATCCCGTCCAGATCTACGTCGTGGACACATCCCGGGCTGCCGACGCCAACCTCACGGCCCTCGTGGAGGAATCCGGCGGCAAGGTCTTCACGGCCGGCGACTCCGGTGAAATCCCCGACCTGTTCGTCGAGGCCGTCACGGAGGTGCTCGACAAGCCCTTCGCCTGGCTGCAGGGTCCGTACGTGGCGAAGGTCGGGTCCGAACTCGTGCTCGACGCCCGGGGAAGCCACGCCACTGGGGCCTCGATCACGAGTTACGAATGGGACTTCGACGGCGACGGCGAGTACGACGCCACCACCAGCGCCCCGACCGTCACCCACCGCTACGACGAGGAGATCCGAGGGTTCGTGGGGGTGCGGGTCACGGATGAACGCTCGCAGCAGTCCGTCGGGAGCACGCGCCTGAACATCACGCGCGACGGCGACGAGATCCCCGACGAGTTCGACAACTGCCCCGACGTCTCGAACCCGACGCAACAGGACGCCGACGCCGACGGGATCGGCGATGAATGTCAGGCAGAGGGTCACTTCACGATCGAGGACGTCGGGCCGGGTCCCAGCGATCCAGAGCCGACGCCCCCGCCGGCCACGCCCACGCCAACGCCGTCCCCGACGCCCGTACCGTCCCCGACGCCGCCGGTGATCCCCCCTGGCCTACCGAACTCGGGGAGTTGACCGGGATCGGGTGACGCCAACCATCACGACCGAACGCCAACCGAGAAGAGCAAACGCCAACGCGACAGCGGGAATGCCAACTGACAAGCACGAACGCCGACGAGACTCAGCCTTGCCCGTGATATCTCGCGGGCGTCGCTGAGTCTCGTCGGCGTCACCGGATGGCCATTGGCGTTCTGCGTTTTCGGTTGGCACCAGGGCGACAGTCCACCTCCGGAGCCCCCTGAGGTTGGGCTCATCTGCCCCCGGTCCGCCGCGCGTGGAGGGCGTGGACACGCTCGGCCAGCTCGGGGTCAGGGCCGTCGACCACCGCTGCTGGGACCACCTGCTGGATCGGCAGGGCCGCCACCGGGGCGTCGGGGCAGCCGAGGTCCCGCAACCACTGGCTGAGCTGCGCCGACGACGAGGCGTAGACGATTCGCCCGAGGCCGACCCAGCCGTGGGCGGCCGAGCACATCGGGCAGTGCTCACCCGAGGTGTAGACAGTGGCCGCGGCTCGCTCATCGGGCGTCAGGTTTTCGGCAGCCCACCGCGCGATGGCGAACTCGGGGTGCTGCGTGTGGTCGCCGGCCGCGACGTGGTTGTGGTCCTCGAACAGCACCTCACCGGCGGCCGAGACCAGGACGGAGCCGAAGGGCTCGTCACCGCGGGAGAGCGCGAGTTCGGCCAGCTCGACGGCGCGGCTGAGGAAACGGCGGTCGGCGTCAGTGATCATCGCCTCAGCCTAGTCCGGGCGAGCTGACGCCGTTTCGGCCCCCGCGTTGCGCAGACCTCGGTAGCGTCACCTCCATGGCCACGCTCGACATCAACCATCTCCTGTCCACGGAGCACAACGGCTGGCTCGCGCTCAGCGAGGGCACCGGCGCCTCCTTCTACGACGCCCTCCTGACCGACGACGCGGTGATGGTGCTGGTCGGGGGCGGGATCCTCAGCCGCGACGAGGCCGTCGCCTCCCTGGAGAACTCCCCCACCTGGGACAAGTACGAGATCACCGATCCTCGGCTCATCGAGGTCGGCCCCGACGCCGCGGCCCTGGTGTACCGGGCCAGTGCGCTGCGCGGCACCGAGGACACGTTCCGCGCCGCGATGACCAGCCTTTACCGCGTCGTCGACGGCCGGTTGCGGCTGGCGATCTACCAGCAGACGCTCATCACCCACTGACGCGCAGGGACGCGCAGAGGGCGGGCGCCGAAGCACCCGCCCTCCAGTAGCGGAGACTCGCGTCAGGTCACGGCACGGGAACGCCGTCGACGGTGAGCGTCCAGTTGGGGACGTAGAAGTCCGCCGGATCGATCGTGCCCTTCTCCACGGCCCAGTCGATGAGCAGCTGGCGGATCTCCAACAGATCGTTGTAGACCACCGGCGCCGTCGACACGTGCGGGAAGTTGCCGCCGCCGCTGCGACGGTAGTTGTTGAGCGCGACGACGAACTGGTCGTCGTCTGCCACGGCGGAGCCGTCGGGCATCGTCAGGTTCTCGATCCTGGACCCGACGGGCTGGCTGAGGTCGATCTCGTAGTTGATGCCGGCGAGGATGTCGCTGTTGTAGTCCGGCACCTTCTGCCCGGCGTAGACGACCGACGTGTCGGCCTCGGGATCGAACGTGTCGCCGGCGGCTACGGTGCCGAAGTACTTCGCCGAGTACTCGAGGAACGAGGAGGTCACCCAGGATGACCTGGGCGGCGCCGATGCCCACATGTCCCGCTCCGGCGTGGTGCACTTCGTGGCCGACGACGACGAGCAGGCCATCCTGATCGCCAAGAAGCTGCTGAGCTTCCTGCCGCAGAACAACACCGAGGATCCGCCGATCGTCGATCCAGACGACGTGGTGGAGTCCAACCCGAAGCTGCGCGAGATCATCCCCGTCCAGAGCAACAAGGGCTACGACGTCCGCGAGGTGATCGCCGAGCTCGTCGACCACGCCGACTTCCTCGAGGTCCAGGCCGGGTGGGCGATGAACATCGTCGTCGGGTTCGGCCGGGTGGTGGGCCGCACCGTCGGCATCATCGCCAACCAGCCGTCCGTCATGTCCGGGGTGCTGGACATCGACTCCTCCGACAAGGCCTCCAAGTTCATCCGGTTCTGCAACGCGTTCAACATCCCGGTGGTCAACCTCGTCGACGTCCCGGGCTTCCTCCCCGGCGTCGCGCAGGAGCACAACGGCATCATCCGTCACGGCGCCAAGATGCTGTACGCCTACTCCGCTGCCACGGTCCCGAAGATCACGGTCGTCATGCGCAAGGCCTACGGCGGCGCGTACCTGGCCATGTGCTCGAAGGACCTGGGCGCTGACAAGGTGTTCGCCTGGCCCACTGCTGAGATCGCGGTCATGGGCGCCGAGGGTGCAGCCGGGGTGGTCTTCCGCAAGGAGATCGAGTCCGCCGAGGACAAGGACGCCAAGCGCGCCGAGCTCGTGGAGGAGTACCGCGAGACGTTCTCCACCCCGTACATGGCCGCCAGCCGTGGACTCGTGGACGACATCATCGACCCGGCCGACACCCGTCGCCAGATCGCACTGGCCCTCGAGCTGCTCGTCGGCAAGCGCGAACTCCGCCCCGCCAAGAAGCACGGCCTCGGCCCTGCCTGATCGGAGATGGTGATGGAAACGAACCAGAACGAGGAGCTCGCCGCCCAGGTGGCGGCCCTCGCCGAACAGGTGGCGACGCTGCAGGCACGCCTCGCGGCGCTCGAGGAGAAGCAGGAGATCCCGGAGGCGGACCTGGTGGCCATCGGTGCCGCCGTCGCCGCCTACTTCGGCCACAAGGCGAAGATCCGGGCCGTCCGCTTCGGCTCCCAGTCCCGCTGGGCTGCCGCCACCCGCGAGCGCGCCCACGACCGCCGCGTCCCACACGTCCGCTGACGAATCACAGGAGACATCATGAAGCTGAAGGTGACCGTCAACCAGACGGAGTACGAGATCGACGTCGAGGTCGAGGAGGAGGAGCCCAAGGGGCTCGGCCCGATCATCATCGGCGTCAACGCGGGGTCGAACCAGATCCCCACGAAGGCGTCCGTGTCAGCGGTCAGCTCCAACGCCGTCGTGGCGCCGCTGGCCGGCTCTGTGGCACGAATCCTGGTCAGCGAGGGGGATGAGATCGAGTCCGGTCAGGTCCTGCTGATCCTCGAGGCCATGAAGATGGAGACGGAGATCACGGCACCGGCCGCCGGCAGGGTCGCGCGCATCCTCGTCGCCCCCGGCGAGCCAGTGCAGGGCGGCCAGGCACTGATCGAGTTCTGAGACCTGCCGCGCAGACTCCCCCCGAGTCGCGCGCGGCACATCCCTTGGGCCTCGTTCCCCCGACAGGGCCCCAGGGTCGGTATCCCAGTGGGGTGAACTTCCCGGTCCTCCGGGAACTTCACCCCACTGGAGCGTCCGTGCTGACCCCCGGTTGAGGAGACGCCGGGCCAGCAACAACAGAAGTGGGGCCCGGACACTGTCCGGGCCCCACTCGTGTTTCAGTTGTCAGCTGCTTTCAAGTCGGCAGGTCAGTTGCCGGCGCTCGGCAGGCCAACGCCCCGGTAGGTCGACTTGACCGTCGGCTTGCTGGTGGCGGTCGGCTTGCTGGTGGCGGAGGGCTTGCTGGTCGCCGTGGGCTTGCTTGTCATCGTCGGGCTGCTGGTCATCGTCGGCGTGACGGTGGCCGTTGCGGTTACCGTCGGCGTGGCGGTGGCGGTGGGTGTGGCGGTGGCGGTGGGTGTGGCGGTGACCGTCGGCTTCACGGTCGCAGTGGGTGTGGCGGTGACCGTGGGTGTGGCCGTTGCCGTGGGCGTGGCGGTGACCGTCGGCTTCACGGTCGCAGTGGGTGTGGCGGTGACCGTGGGCGTGGCAGTCATCGTGGGCGTGGCGGTGACCGTCGGCGTTGCGGTGACCGTCGGCGTGGCGGTGACCGTCGGCGTGGGGCTGGGGCTCATGGTGGGCTCGGGAACCCAGCACAGGATCACGTGCGAGATCTTCTTGCCGCTGACGTGGTTGAGTACCTGACCGTCGCTGATGGGCCGGATGACCTGGTTGGTGGGCGTCCCCTCGTCATTCGAGTTCTCGGAACCCGCCTTGAGGATCGCGGCGTACCAGTCGTAGCCCTCCTGGGCCGTGGGTACGGTGTACGGGGTGCTGACCGGTTCGTACTTCTCGCACTCGATGCCTGCGACGCCGAAGTAGTTCTCCCAGTAGCTGGCCTTGTTGGCCTCAGGCCCGTCATGCTCGTCGGCAAGAGCGTTGAGCCCGCCCCCGACGAGTCCGAAGGCTGCAACCAGACCGGCTGACAGCGCGACCATTCTGCTCTTGCTCTTCATGTTTCCCCCGAAACTATGTGCTTTCGGCGGACGGCTTTCGTCCACCAAGCCCACGGGAGAAGCGTCGTGTGTGTGTACCCCTCCCCCGGGGGTCCAACTCGACGTTGACACTGCCCAGAACTAGACTTTCGGCCATGTCCGCACCGAATGACCACGAGCCCGGATCGCCGGCCTACCTGGCGGGTCTGCTCCTGCGGAACCGTGACGTCCTCGTCGTCGGCGCGGGCCACGTCGCGGAACGACGACTACGACGGCTGCTGGAGGTGGGCGCATCGGTGCGAGTGGTGGCACCCGAGGCCACGAAGGCCATCGCGGCACTCGACGAGGAGGGCCTCGTCGCTTGGCGTGCCCGCCCGTTCGTCGACGATGATCTCGATGGTGCGTGGTACGTCATCGCTGCGACCGACTCGGCTGAGGTGAACGCGGCCGTCGCGTCCGGGGCCGAGGCCCGCCACACCTTCTGCGTCCGAAGCGACGAGGCGTTCGGGGGGTCGGCCTGGACGCCCGCCACGTACAACGTCCAGGACCTGACCGTCGCCGTGATCGGCAACCGTGACCCGCAGCGCTCCAAGGCCGTGCGCGAGGCCATCCGGCAGTCGTTGGGGGACGGGTCCTGATGCGCTTCGAATTCGCGCCCGGCACCGTCGTCCTGGTCGGCGGCGGCCCCGGTGACCCCGGCCTCATGACGGTCGCCGGGCTTTCGGCCATCCAGCAGGCCGACGTGATCGTGCACGACCGCCTCGGCCCGCTCGAACTCCTCGACGAGGCCGCGGACGGTGCCGAGGTCATCAACGTCGGCAAGATCCCCCGAGGGGCCTACACCCCGCAGGAGGAGATCAACCGGCTGCTCGTGGACAGGGCACAGCAGGGTCTGCGCGTCGTCCGTCTTAAGGGCGGCGACAACTACGTGTTCGGTCGTGGCGGGGAGGAGTGGCTGGCCTGCGCCGAGGCTGGTGTTCCGGTGCGGGTGATCCCCGGCGTCACGTCGGCGGTCTCCGTGCCGGCGATGGCCGGGATCCCGGTGACGCACCGCTCCCTCTCTCAGGGATTCTGCGTGGTCAGCGGCCACGTGGCACCGGACGATGAGCGCAGCGCCGTCGACTGGGGCGCGCTGGCGCGCTGCGGGCTGACCATCGTCATCCTGATGGGCGTCCACAACCTCAACCACATTGCCGATGCGCTCATCGCTGGGGGCATGGAGCCGGGGACCGCGGCGGCCGTCGTGGCCGACGGCACCACCCCCGGGCAGCGGACGATCCGGAGCCGCCTGGATCGGGTGAGCAACGAGGCCGCAGGCGCCGACGTCCGCCCGCCGGCGATCGTCGTCGTGGGTGCGGTGGCGGGGCTGACCCTCAACGCGCGCGAGCCAGACTAACTCATTCTGGATGAGGCGCCCTGCGTCGGGACCCTGCCGCAGCTGGATGCCCTCGCCCGAGGCGGCGAACATGCCGGCCCAGTTGGTCTTGCCCGCGGTCGGTACTAAATGGCCTAAGTCAGGTCAATCGAGTGCACTGATATCAGGGAAACCACCGTTTCCCTGCGCCAGCCGACTGACCCCGGCCGGGCGCGGGCAGCAGTGTAGCTCGTCGTCCCACGGCACCCTCCGGTCGGCGAGTGCCCTGATATCAGCTCACTCGATGGACTTGATGGGACTTAAGACGGTTACATCTGCATCGAGTGTGCAACCAGCAGGGGCTGGGGCGGGGACTCCCCAAGAAGCGCCCTGCCATAGCCCACTGCGGTCAGGCGGTCCAGGTGTCGTGGCCCGTGACCAGGGACTGCAGGTGGGAGATCCGGTCCGCGGCGGCGGGCATCGTCACCTGGGCGCGGGCGGCGTCGTCGTGGACGGGGCGGCCTACGTCGCGGAAGATCCCGATCGGCGACTGGCTGAGCCCGTGGCTGTCCGTGAGCGACGCGATCGCCACGGCCTGGGTGACGTCGTCGGAGAACTCGTCGTGGACGACGACGGTGCGGCCACCGACCTCCGTCGTCGGGACCACACTCAACCGCCCCGTGACCGCGTCGCGGACGACGCTCTTGGCCCCGCCGGCGAAGGTGATGGGTTCACCGTGCCGCAGGGAGATGATCGCGGGGGAGTCCGGCGCCTTCAGGCCGTCGAAGACGCCGTCGTTGAAGATGGGGCAGTTCTGGTAGATCTCCACGAGCGACGCGCCGCGGTGACCCACGGCGCGGGTCATGACCTCCTTCAGGTGCGCTCGGTCGGAGTCGACGGTGCGCGCCACGAACGTCGCCTCCGCGCCCAGCGCAAGCTTCACCGGGTTGAACGGGTGGTCGACGGAGCCGGCCGGGCTGGACTTCGTCTGCTTCCCGGACTCCGAAGTCGGCGAGTACTGCCCCTTGGTGAGGCCGTAGATCCGGTTGTTGAACAGCAGGATCGTGATGTTGGTGTTCCGCCGCAGCGCGTGGATGAGGTGGTTGCCGCCGATGGACAGCGCGTCGCCGTCGCCGGTCACCACCCACACCGCCAGGTCGGGCCGGCTCATCGCCAGGCCGGTGGCGATCGACGGCGCACGCCCGTGGATGGAGTGCACGCCGTAGGTGTCGAGGTAGTACGGGAACCGCGAGCTGCAGCCGATCCCGGAGATGATGACGGTGTTCTCGCGGCGCACGCCCAGTTGCGGCATCAGCGACTGGAAGGCCGCGAGCACGGCGTAGTCCCCGCAGCCGGGGCACCAACGCACCTCCTGGTCGGAGACGAAGTCCTTGCGGTTGGCCGGTTCGATGGCCAGCGGGACGCCCGCCAGACCGCCGGTCAGCCCGGTGTGGGTGAGGGTGGTGCTCATCGTGGGTCCTTTCCGTCGATGATTTCCAGCAGGTCGGTCTCGAACTCCGACGGCGAGATCGGCAGCCCACGCACGCGCGAGTAGGTCTCGACGTCGACGAGGTACTTGGCGCGCAGCAGCAGCGCCAGCTGCCCGAGGTTCATCTCGGGCGCGATGACCCGCTTGTACGAGCGCAGGATCGCGCCCAGGTTCTTCGGGAACGGGTTGAGGTGCCGCAGGTGCACGGTGGCCACCTTCCGGCCGCGACGGCGCACGCGCCGGGCGGTCGCGCCGATGGGTCCCCAGGTGGAGCCCCATCCGATCACGAGCACGTCGGCCTCGCCGCTGGGGTCGTCGACGACGAGGTCCGGGATGGTGTCGGCGATTCCTTCGACCTTCGCCTGCCGGATGGCGGTCATGCGCTCGTGGTTGCCCGGGTCATAGGAGACGTTGCCGGTGCCGTCGGCCTTCTCGATGCCGCCGATCCGGTTCTCCAGGCCGGGTGTGCCGGGGACCGCGAGCGGCCGCGCGAGCTTCCCGTCGCGCAGGTAGGGCAGGAACTTGCCGTCGGGGCCGTTGGGCTCGGTGGCGAACCCCGGGTCGATGTCGGGTAGCGCCTCCAGGTCCGGGACCAGCCACGGCTCGGCTCCGTTGGCGAGGTATCCGTCGGAGAGCACGATGACCGGGGTGCGGTAGGTGAGCGCGATCCGGGTGGCCTCGATGGCGACGTCGAAGCAGTCGCCCGCGGACTGGGCCGCTATCACGGGAACGGGGGCCTCGCCGTGGCGCCCGAACACCGACTGCAGCAGGTCTGCTTGCTCGGTCTTGGTGGGCATGCCCGTCGACGGGCCCGCGCGCTGCACGTCCACCACGACGAGCGGCTGCTCCAGCATGAGGGCCAGCGAGATGAACTCGCTCTTCAGCGCCATGCCGGGGCCAGACGTCACGGTGACGCCGAGGCTCCCGCCGTAGGACGCGCCGAGGGCCGACCCGATGGCCGCGATCTCGTCCTCGGCCTGGAACGTCATCACCCCGTGGTCCTTGTGGCGCGACAGCTCGTGCAGCACGTCGGATGCGGGAGTGATCGGGTAGGCGCCGAGGAACAGCGGCAGCCCGGACTTCGCGGCGCCGGCCATCAGGCCCAGCGCGAGCGCCTTGTTGCCGGTGACCTGCCGGTAGGTGCCGGGGGCCATGGGGGCGGGGCGGACCTCGTAGCGAACCGTGAAGTCCTCGGTGGTCTCGCCGTAGTTGTACCCGGCGAGGTACGCCGCCCGGTTTGCGTCGCGGATGGCGGGGTCCTTGCCGAACTTCTTGTCCAGGAACTCCAGCGTGGTCTCGACGGGGCGGGAGAACAGCCAGGTCAGGAGCCCCAGCGCCACCATGTTCTTGGAGCGGGCGGCGTCCTTGCGGCCGAGGCCGAACTCGGCGACGGCGGCCGTGGAAAGGCCGGTGAGGTCCACGGGGTGCACCTCATGGTCCTCGAGCGACCCGTCGGACAGGGGATCGGCGACGTAGCCGACCTTCGCCAGGTTCCGCTTGGTGAAGTCGTGGGTGTCGACGATCAGGATGCCGTCGCGGCGCAGGTCGGAGATGTTGGCCTTGAGGGAGGCGGGGTTCATCGCGACGAGGACGTCGGGGCGGTCCCCGGGGGTGCGGATGTCGTCGTCGGCGAAGTGCAGCTGGAAGCTGGAGACGCCCGCGATGGTGCCCTGCGGTGCGCGGATCTCCGCCGGGAAGTTGGGCAGGGTGGCGAAGTCGTTGCCGATGGCGGCGGCGTCGGCGGTGAACCGGTCCCCGGTCAGCTGCATGCCGTCGCCGGAGTCCCCGGCGAAGCGGATGACCACGCGGTCCAGTGGGGTTGTGCTCACTTCAGAATCAACTCATCTCACGTATTCAGGCGGCCTGGGCGAGCGCGGCGGTGGCGTACCTGCCGACGATCGCCGAGACCAGGAGGGGGTGGGTGCCGATCGGGTCGGCGACGGTGGGAACACCCAGGGCAGCGGTGTGGCGCTGGTAGAGGCCGGGGGCCAGGGCGTGGGTGGCGACCGACAGCGTGAGGTGGCCCTGGGCTCGCAGCTTCTCGGCGGCCGCCTCGAGGGTGGGCTCGGAGGCGTAGATGAACCCCGGCTCCACCGGGCGCCCCACGAGCTGCGACAGGCGGCGTGCCGCCGCATGCACCTCCGCCGTCGCGCCGGGACGCTTGGACCCGATCGCGGCCAGGACGACGGCGTCGCCCAGCGGCCCTGCGGCCAGCAGGCGGTCACCGATGGCGCGCACCAGGTCGGGGCCCACGTGGTCGGTGGCGACGGCGCGGCCGCCGGAGGCCGCGACGGCATCCCGCACGTCGTGCTCCACGTGGTAGCCGGCGGCCAGGAAGGCGGGAACGATGACCGAACGCTCGAAGCGCTGGACGGTCTCGGCGAGCAGCTCGTCGTGGATGTCCACCCAGCCCAGCTCCACCGGAACCCCCGGCAGCTCGGCCGAGACGGCTGCGCGCAGCTGCTCGGCGAACTCGGTGCCGGGGCGGTGCCGGGTGCCGTGCAGCGCGATGATCAGCGTGGCGGGGCCGCTCATGCCGGCTCCGGTTCAAGGGTCTCGCTACGCTCCGCCACGACGGCAGCGGCCTGGCGGCGGTGCTGCACCAACGAGTGGCCCACGAGCGTGAACCACAGCAGCACGACGGCGCCCAGGGCCACCCACTGTGTGGTCGGCGAGGCTCCGAGCGCGGCGAGGACGTTGCGGAGGTTGGTGACCACGATGAGGCCGCCGACGGCGGTGCCCAGCACGCGGGCGGGAAGCTTGGTGACCAGCCACGCGGCCAGCGGGGCCGCGATCAGCCCGCCCACCAGCAGGACGCCGACGATGCGGAAGTCCAGCCCGCTGGTGCCCAGCGCCGCGAGGAACCCGATGGAGGCGAACAGCGAGACGAGGAACTCGGAGGTGTCCACCGAGCCGATCACGGTCCGGGGTGCGGTCTTGCCGGCGCTGAGCAGCGACGTCGTGGAAACCGGCCCCCAGCCGCCGCCGCCCGTGGCGTCGACGAAGCCGCCGAGGAGTCCCAGCGGAACCAGGAACTGCGACGTGTGGGGGGTGACCCGGGCGTGGGAGACCGCGGGCGGCCGGAACGCGAAGCGGGCCAGGATGTAGGCGCCCAGCGCGGCCAGGATGACGGCCATGAGGGGGCCGGCCCATACCGTGGACAGGTTGGACAGGAACGTCGCGCCCGCGAACGCGCCGACCGCTCCGGGGACGCCGAGCCGCAGCACGAGCGACCAGTCGACGTTCCCCAGCCGCCAGTGCGACAGCCCGGAGGCGACGTTGGTGCCCACCTCAGCGAGGTGGACCGAGGCGCTGGCGAGCGCGGGGGTCAGCCCGACTAGCAGCAGCAGCGAGCTGGACGTGACGCCGTAGCCCATGCCCAGCCCGCCGTCGACGAGCTGCGCGGCGAGCCCGACGAGCCCGATCAGGATCAGCTTGCGCATCAGATCGACCAGTTCGGGGTGGCGTCGATCTCGACGGCGGCGTCCTCGGAGAAGGCCTGGTCGCCGCGGATCATCCCGGCGGCGAGGTTGGTGCCCGACTGCGGGTCGACCAGCAGGAAGGAGCCGGTGCGGCGCGAGTCCGCGTAGGCCTCGGCCATGATCGGAGCCGCCAGCCGCAGCCGCACGCGGCCGAGGTCGTTCAGTTCGAGCGAGTCGGTCGCCTGCGGGCGCAGGGTGTCCAGGTCCAGACGGCCGTCGATGTCCCTGACGACGGCCTGCGTGGTTCGGGTGGTGTGCTTCACGAGGACCTTCTGGCCAACGCGGAGCGGGCGCTCGGCCAGCCACGCGACCATCCCGTCGAGGTCCTGGGTGGGCTCCGGGGCCGCGTCGACGCCGGCGATGAGCTCACCGCGGGTGATGTCGATGTCGTCGGCCAGCCTCAGTGTCACCGACTGCGGCGCGAACGCCTCGGCCAGTTCACCGTCGGCGGTGTCGATGCCCACCACGGTGGTGCGGCGGCCCGACGGCAGCACGACGACGGGGTCCCCGACGCGCACCACCCCGGAGGCCACCTGTCCTGCGTAGCCGCGGTACTCGACGTACCTGGGGTCCAGTGCGGCGTCCTGCGGACGGATGGTCAGCTGGACGGGGAAGCGGAAGGGCCGCACCGTGGCATCGGCCGCGGGCAGGTCCTCCAGCAGCTCGAGCAGCGACGGCCCGTCGTACCAGGACAGCTTCTCGGACCGGTCGACGATGTTGTCGCCGACGAGCGCGGAGACCGGCAGCACGCGGATGGAGGGGACACCCAGGTCGTCGGCGATGCCGTTGATCTCGGCGTCGATCTCCGCGAACCGCTGCGCGGAGTAGTCCACAAGGTCGATCTTGTTCACGGCCACCACGATGTGCGGCACCCGCAGCAGCTGGCCGACGGCGAGGTGGCGGCGGGTCTGCTCCAGCGCACCCTTGCGGGCGTCCACCAGCAGCACCAGCACGTCCGCCGTCGACGATCCCGTGACGGTGTTGCGCGTGTACTGCACGTGCCCGGGGCAGTCGGCCAGGATGAACGTCCGCTTGGCGGTGGCGAAGTAGCGGTAGGCGACGTCGATCGTGATGCCCTGCTCCCGCTCGGCCCGCAGGCCGTCGGTGAGGAGGGCCAGGTCGACGTGGCCCAGGCCCTTGGCGAGGCTGACACGTTCGACGGCCTCCAGTTGGTCCGCGAGCACGGCCTTGGAGTCGTAGAGGAGGCGTCCCACGAGCGTGGACTTGCCGTCGTCCACGCTGCCGGCGGTGGCGATTCTGAGCAGGGTGCTCATCAGAAGTACCCCTCCTTCTTCCGGTCTTCCATGGCGGCTTCGGTGACGCGGTCGTCGGCGCGGGTGGCGCCGCGCTCCGTGATGCGGGTGAGGGCGACCTCCTCGATGACGTCGGCGACGGTCAGTGCGTCGGACTCGACGGCGCCGGTGCAGGACATGTCACCGACGGTCCGGTAGCGCACCAGGCGGCGCTCGACGCGCTCCCCGTCGCGCGGCTGCGAGACGTCCCCGACGGCCAGCCACATGCCGTCGCGGCTGAACACGTCGCGTTCGTGGGCGTAGTACAGGGCGGGCAGGTCGATGTTCTCCGAGGCGATGTAGCGCCACACGTCGAGCTCGGTCCAGTTGGACAGGGGGAACACGCGCACGTGTTCGCCGGGCCGGTGCCGCGGGTTGTACAGGTTCCACAACTCGGGGCGCTGGTTGCGGGGATCCCACTGGCCGAACTCGTCGCGGAGGCTGACGACGCGCTCCTTGGCGCGGGCCTTCTCCTCGTCGCGGCGGCCACCGCCGAAGACGGCGTCGAAGCGGCCCTCGGTGATGGCGTCGAGGAGGGGCTGGGTTTGCAGGGGGTTGCGGGTGCCGTCGGCGCGCTCCAGGAGCCGGCCGTCGTCGATGTAGTCCTGCACGTGCGCGACGACCAGCCGCAGCTTCAGGCGCTCGACGGTGGCGTCGCGGTGCGCGAGCACCTCCGGGAAGTTGTGTCCGGTGTCCACGTGGAGCACGGGGAAGGGCACCGGCGCCGGCCAGAACGCCTTCGCCGCGATGTGCAGCATGACTATGGAGTCCTTGCCCCCGGAGAACAGCAGCACCGGGCGCTCCAGCTCGGAGACGATCTCACGGAAGATGTGGATCGACTCGGACTCGAGGGCCTCCAGGTGGCTGAGTGTCCTGGTGGGGAGCTCCTCGACCTCGCTCATGGGCGTTTCCTCCTGCTCGGGGCCCACGTGCAGGCCGCATTCGGTCTTGGTGAAGCCGGCCCAGCGGCCGGCGCGGGGGTCCTCGCCGGGGGCGACGGGGCGTGTGCAGGGCTCGCACCCGATCGACGGGTAGCCCTCGTCCAACAGGAAGTTCACTGGCACGCCGTTGGTTCCGGCGTAGGCCATGACCTCTTCGGTGGTCCAGCCGGCGACGGGGTTGATCTTGACCATCTCGTGCGCGGCGTCCCACTCGACGATGCCGGTGTTGGCGCGAAGGGCGTTGTCCTCGCGGCGAACGCCGG